>NZ_JBKFBO010000114.1:0-185984 GCF_053346215.1 Methylobacterium sp. A49B | reverse complement strand
AGGCCGGCGCCATCAGCGCCTGCCGGGCCCGCACGGTTGCCGTTGCATCGTCGGCCGCGATGGCCAGGAGGACCACGATGATGCCGGAATGGCCGATGGCGTCGACCTTGCCGAACTCAAAGATCGCCGAGACGAAGATCGCCGCCAGGATGATCGCGGCGCTGCGCCGGACGAGGGGCGTCCAGATCAACGCGAAGGCCAGGGTGAACTCGATGACGCCGGCGGCCTGCATGAACAGCGCGGGCGTCGCGCCCATGGTCATCTGCGGCTTGGCGGCCAGCAGCGGATCGGTCCACTGCGGGTAGGCCCACTTCTCGATGGAGGCCCACATCAGGGTCACGGCGGCGGCGTAGCGCACGAGGTCGAGGGGGCGCAGGCCGAACGGATCCAGCCCGAGGCCCTGGATGATCAGGTAGGCGGCGATGCCGAGGAAGATCGGGTAGTCGGCGAGATGGAACAGGCCGTACTGCGCGGTGGCAAAGCTGAACAGGAAGACGATGCCGAGGCCGGTGAGCGGCATGGTCCGGCGCCAGATCAGGCAGCCTGCCATCGCCAGTTGCAGCCACGGGATCCAGGCCAGGTCGGTCTTGAGTTCCGGCGTGAGGATGATGCCGCCCAGGCTCCAGAGGGACACCAGGAAGAAGCCCAGCGTGCAGCGGACCAGAAGCTCGGTGTCGGTCCGGATCCGGGCGGTCACGCGATCGAGCGCCCTGAGCAGCGCACCGCCCAGCGGGGTCCCCTCGGCCAGGCAGCCCGCCATCAGGCAGACCAGGGCAAGACCGGTCAGCCACTCGAAGTCCGGGCACAGCACCTGCTCGAGACCCTGCGGCTGCCCGGCCACATCGTAGGCGCAGAACCACTTCACGTGGGCCTCGGCCACGCCCGGAACGGCGAGGATCGAGAGGCCCGATAACCCGAGGGCGCAGCCGCCCGACAACAGCTTCTTCTTGGCTTTTGGCATCGGGACCTCGTCGCGGTGGAGCGACTTCGTGGTTACCGAGCTATTTAGGTATCTTCGTTCGTGATTAGCCAAGGATTTATTAACGAATATGATTGAAAGGTTAACGCTGTGAATTCTGCGTAGGAAACGCCGGTCCGGACCGTGGCCGCAGGGCGCGGCCGGACTGGCTCCGGGGCGGCCCGCCTTCGGGCGACGTGCCGGCACGTCTGGGACGCGTCGGGCGGACGGCCCATGCCAATCCTCGCACCCGCACGGTGTCCGCTCCCGGCGCATGATCGGCCGACCTCGGCGATCGAAATTTGCTGCGCCGGTCCGGCAATAGCTGATCGTGTTCAGCTGATAATCCGCATTATATAAAGCTATCAATTGCCGAATACGGTGTCTTTCAGCGCCTGATTAATTCATATGCGCAGCCGAATTCAAAGTATTGACAGCGCAAACGGTTCATTCAGACTTTAATTTTAAAGAAGGATAGAGCTTTCAACGCGCCTCGGCGGCCTTGCATCCTGCGATCGTCTGCGCAGAGTCTTGTTGCGCTCAGCTGACGAGGGCCGGCATCGTCTTCGCAGCAGCGCACGTGACCGAAGTCCGGCAACGAAGGCAGGCGGTATGGAGGACCGACATTCCGAGATCTGAGACACGGGCCATCGCGTGGGCACGGAGCCTCGTCCGGGATCGGATGTGCGCTCGCGCTCGGCTGAAATCCGTCTCGGCGCGGCGGCGCGGCGCGCGTTCGTTTCCATCGTCACGCCCTTCACCGCGCATGCGAGCCGGACCCGGGAAGGCCCGCGTCTGATCGGATCGTCTGCCGGGGAGATGTCAGCCCCTTCGGCGCCGCGAAACGGTCAATCCGTCCGCCGCCTGGCACGCCGCGCGGGTCCTGACGCCCTCCAGTCCCGGTCCAGCCCGGCGCGGCCCCGGTTTGGACCGCCCTCTCATCCAACACCACGGAGACAAACGATGACCGATACGACACAGACCAAGGTTCCGGCCTGGTACACCCCGGACGAGATCCAGGACATCCAGCGGGACCTCCTGGGTTCGGCCGCGAAGGTCCTCGTTCTCTGCCTGGGCGGCAAGGGCGGAGTCGGCAAGACCACCATCGCCCTGCAGATCGCTGACCTCGGTGCCGAGGCCGGCCCCGTCCTGGCGATCGACACCGATCCGGCCAACCGGCACTTCCACACCGCCCTGATGCAGGAGACCACGCCCGGCAGCGGCAACTTCGTTCCGCGCCGGGCCGGCATCTCCTGCGACCGGCAGCGCCTGCGCGCGGAGGACAGCACCGGCCGGGTCGATCCGACCCTCTGCCAGGACATGATCGAGCGGGTGATCGAGGCCGACGAGCGCTTCATCGTGGTCGACTTCCCGGCCGGCGACACGGAGACGACGCGCCGCTGCACCGAGATCATCGTGGAGAGCTGCCGGGAGGCGAATGTCCGCCTCGCCGTGGTCGTGGCGGCCGGCGCTGTCGATCCCACCGCCCTGGAAGTCCTGAAGGAGCTTCGGCCGATGCTGATCGAGTGCGATCGGGCGATCCTGGCGAAGAATACCGCGCAGGCCACCAATTTCGACTACCTCGATTCGGCGGACCTCGTGAGATCGCTGCGCAAGCAGCCGAACTTCCGGGTGATCGAGGTCGAGCGGATCGGCGAGCGCCTGATCGAGGCGCTGCGGGTCCAGCACACGACCTGGCAGGCGCTGGCGAGCGCCGCGCCCATGCGCCTTCGAGTCGAGGGCCGGCGCCTGCGGCGCAACTTCCACGCAGCCTGGCGGGATGCGCTCCGGCCGTGACCAACCTCGAGCGGTTCTACCGATCGGTCCACGGCCGCGATCTCCAGCCCTGGGAGCGCCAACTCGCGGTGCGGATCGCGGCCGCCCTGAACACCACGACGGACGACGACTTCGTCGTCCACCTGCTCCTCGTCTACATGTCCACCAACGCCATCACCAACATGTACAACGAGCTGGTGGCGGCGCGGAACAGTCTCGCCGCGGACAACCGGGAGTTGGTCCAGACGCTCACGAGCGATCTGCGCCGGAACAGGCTGCTGACCTACGTGCTGCTCGGCATGGCAGGTCTCGGCCTCCTCGGCAGCGCCTGGACTCTCGGCACGGTCCTGAGCCTCCCGCACGAGTCCGCGGCCTACGAGCATCGGGTTCCGGCTGGCCCGCCGCGTGGCTTCGGCGTGCGCTGAGCCGACGCGGGCCAGACCGGGTCCGCGCCCGGACGCCGGGCCGGCACGGCGCCGCCGTCAGGGCGCCGGCGGCAGCGCCGCGAACGATGCGGTCATGAGATCGCCACCCGCGCCGGTCGAGAGGGTCGCCAGGAAGGCGAGGAGGTCCGCCCGTTCGGTGGCCGAGAGATGCAGGGGCTTGATCGAGCGAGAGCGGCTCGGGCGCTCGACGCCGCCGCGGTCGTAGAGGTCGAGCACGGCCTCAAGGGTCGGCACTGACCCGTCGTGCATGTACGGGGCGCGCTGCCCGACCTCCCGGAGGGTCGGCGTCTTGAAGGCGTAGGTCAGGGCCACGGAACTGGGCTTGAGCCGGCCGCGGCCGATATCGGTGCCAACTCCGACGCCGATGTCGTGGAACGAGTTGTCGGTGAACGACCAGCCGGAATGGCAGCCGGCGCAGCCGGCGCGACCGTTGAACAGGTCGAAGCCCCGCTTGGCTCCCGGGCTGATCGCGTCCTCCCGGCCGGCGATCCACCGGTCGAAGGCCGTGGGGCCCGCCACGATCAGCCGCTCGAAAGTGGCGAGCGCCGCGTCCAGCCGCTCGCCGGTGACGGCGGGGTCGTCGAAGGCGGCCGCGAAGGCGGCCGTGTAGGTCGGGTCGGCAGAGAGCCGCGCCAGGGCCTGCGGGATCGGCAGGTTCATGTTGCCCGGCGCCATGATCGGCATTGCGGCGACCGCCTCGAGCGAGCGGAACTTGCCGTCCCACCCCAGTGGCCCGTCCTGCCAAGCGATGTTGAGGAGCGTCGGCGTGCGGAGGTCCATGTCCCCCTGCTGCCGCGTCGCCGCCCGGGCCCGCCCGTCACCCCAGGCGAGGCCCGGAACGTGGCAGGTGGCGCAGGAGCGGGTCCGGTCACCCGAGAGGATCGGATCGAAGAACAGGCGACGGCCGAGTTCGGCCTTGGCGGGCGTGTACGGATTCCCGGGAGGGAATGGGATCGCGGCCGGTGGGCGATAGGCGTCGCGCCAGCCGGGACGGCGCGGATCGGCATCGCCGCCGCCACCGCCGACCCCCACGCCGACGAACCCGAGTAGCACCGCCATCGCGGCGCCGACCTTCCACGCCATCACGACCTCACGGGTCACGGATAGACCCCTATTCGTTGATGACCCGTGAATGTCCGCATGAATACGCCGGCTTCGACGCGTTGTTTTGAATGCAAAATTGTACAGCGGCCAAGCTTCGGCGCAGAAAACCGTGGTGCTCGGCTATTCGAGCCGGACGGAAACGCTGGCACTCGCACCGGTTGCATCAAGGACGGAAATCCGCGCGAAGCCGGCACCTTCCGGGCTCCATTCGGTGCGCCGCCGCGTCGTCTGTGCGACCGGTTGACCGTCGACCAGCCACGTCAGCGGCGGCACCCCGCCCAGCGCCTTCAGGGCAAGGCTCGCGCCGCCGGCCGCCGCGGTGCCGCCCGGCGTGACGAGGCCGAGGTCGATCCGGGCACCGTCGGGCGGATACGCGATCCGGAGCGCCGGGCCGGATGCGTCCGTGGTCTCGCGCCCCAGGCGGCGGAGCGGCGGCGGCAGGCCCCCCGGTCCCGCTGCCAGGACGTCGCGCGGTTGCGGAACGGGTTCCGGCTCGATCCCGAGGCGCGCGAAGGCGTCGAACAGGATCGGCGCCGCCACCGTCCGGCCGACGAGGCCCGGAACGGCGGCACCGTCAGGCCGCCCCACCCAGGCCACGACCGTCACGTGCCGGTCGAACCCCGCCGCCCAGGCGTCGCGGTAGCCGTAGGAGGTGCCGGTCTTGTAGGCGATGCGGTTCGAGAGGGCGTTCTCGGGGGGCGGAGTGCCGCGCAGGATGTCGGCGACGTACCACGCCGCCACCGGCTCGGCGATCCGGTGCACGGACGGAACCGCGTCGGTTCCGACGCGGCGCAGGAGCTCCGGGACCGTGCCGCCGCGGGCGAGCCCGGCATAGAGGCGGGCGAGGTCGGTGAGGGTGATGCCGAGGCCGCCCAGCGCCACCGGCAGACCGGGCGCCGCCTCCCGCGGGAGCTGGATCCCGGTGCCGGCGGCGCGGAGCCGGGCGATGAAGCGCGCGGGTCCGACCGCCTCCATCAGTTCGACCGCGGGCACGTTGAGCGAGAGCTGCAGGGCCCGCCGGGCGGTGACCGTGCCCTGGAAGGTCAGGTCGAAGTTCTCCGGGGCGTAGCTCGCGGCGAAGCGTGCCGGGCGGTCCTCCAGCAGGGTCTCGGGATGCGCCAGACCATCCTCGAAGGCGAGGGCGTAGACGAAGGGCTTGAGCGCGGAGCCGGGGGAGCGCACGGCGCGCGTCATGTCGATGGCTCCGCGCCGGGTCGAATCCAAGTAGCCGGCGCTGCCCACCTGGGCGAGGACCCGCCCGTCACGGTTGTCGAGCACGAGGATCGCGGCCGAGAGGTCCGGGCCGGCCGCCGCCGCGCGCTCGGCCGCCAGGACTTCCAGCCGCTCCTGAAGGCGCGCGTCGATCGCGAGGCGGATCTCCGGGGCGGCCGGCTCGGCGGCGACCGCTTCCTCGGCGGCATGCGCCGCGAGCATCGGGAACGGGTGCCGCGCCGTGGGCACGGGTTCGGCCCGGGCCGCCGCGACCTCGGCCGCGGACAGAAGACCCTGCGCGCCGGCGATCTCCAGCACGCGGTCGCGTGCCGCGCGGGCGCGATCCGGAAATCGATCCGGCCGGCGGGCCTCCGGCGATTGCGGCAGGGCGACGAGAAGCGCCGCCTGCGCCGCCGTCAGCCGCACCGGCTCGCGCCCGAAATAGGCGAGGCTCGCGGCCCGGACGCCCTCCAGCGGGCCACCGTAGGGAGCGAGCGCGAGGTACAGGTCGAGCAGCCCGGCCTTCCCGAGCCTGCGCTCCAGCGTGACCGCTCGCGCCATCTGGCGCAGCTTGGCCGCAAGGGTGCGCCCGTGCCGCGGCTCGACCAGGCGCGCCACCTGCATCGACAGGGTCGATCCGCCCGAGACGATCCGGCCGCGGATCAGCCACTGGCCGGCGGCGCGCAGCAGCGCCAGCGGATCGATGCCGGGATGGTGCGCGAAGCGACGATCCTCGTAGGCCAGCAGCATGGCCCGGTAGCGCGGATCGACCGTCCCGGCGGTCACCGGCAGGCGCCAGCGCCCGTCCGCGGTCGCGAAGGGACGCAGAAGCGCGCCGGACCGGTCGAGAACCACGGTCGAGCGCGCCGACGCCGCCGCGAGGTCGAGGCCCGGCAGCGCCGCTTCATACCGCCAGGCCAAGTCCCAAGCCAAGCCGGTGACGGCCGCCAGGAGCACAACGCCCAATCCGGCGACCCCGAGCCGCGCACGCGCGGCGCGGCGCGTGCGATGCGTCGCCCCGTCGGACTCGAGCCCGTCCTGCCGCACGCAGCCTCCAGATCGGGACATGCCGGTCCCGAGCTCAGGATTCCCCGTTCCTGCGCGGCCGACAAGCCCGAACCGGGCGCCTCAGCAGACCGACGATGGCAGAGCTGCGCTTCGTCTGCTTAGATCATTGAGGTATCGAAGCTTTTTCGCGTAGTGCCGGTGCCCGCTTCCGCGCAGCCTGCTCAGGCGATGCCGACGTCGCGCAGGTCGTTGAAGTCCTGTCTCTCGGGCCGGTTCATGCGCATCGGGAACGGAACCACATTCGATGGCAGCGGGACCGAGGCGGTCTCCGACGTCGCCGGAGCCCTGCGGTTCTTGTCAGGCTTCGACCAGCGCTCGATCCGCTTGAAATAGGTCCGCCTCGCCAGCCACTTCGGAATTCGCCTGCCCTTCGTCATGACCAACCCCTCTCGTCGCGAACCCCCGATGACATCCAGTCCGCGGACCCGGTCGCGCCGCCGGATCGAATCAGGACTGCATTCGTAATTCGAGCGGATCCCTGAAGGGCGCGCATCCCCCGTTTGGGTGATGCGAGGTCGTCCGAGAGCACCGGAGAACACCGGCATCCGCCGCGGATGCCGAGGGCCCGATTCACGGGGTCGCGGTCTACGCTGCGGCGGATTCTTTCGCCCGCTCGAGGGCCAGCTTGGTGACGGCCACTTGGTCGATCTTGCCGGTTCCAAGCATCGGAATCGCCTCCAGCACCACCACCTCGGCGGGGATCGCGACGTCCGAGGCGCCGCGGCCCTTGGCGAAGCTCTGGTAGGCCGCCCGTGTGGCGTCCTTCGCTTGCGTGAACAGGATCAGCCGCTCGCCCTTGCGCGGGTCGGGCACCGCCGCCACCGCGCTCGGGCGATCGGGCCAGAGCTCGGCGGCCAGCGTCTCGATGCCGGCGAGCGACACCATCTCGCCGGCGATCTTGGCGAAGCGCTTCGCCCGGCCCTTGATCGTGACGAAGCCCATCGGGTCGATCGCCACGATGTCGCCGGTGTCGTGCCAGCCCTCGGGCGGCGGCTCGAGGACGCCCGGCTTCTCGGCGCGCAGGTAGCCCAGCATGATGTTCGGGCCGCGCAGGGACAGGCGGCCGCCCTCCTCGATCCCCGGCACGGGGTCCAGCCGTGTCTCGATGCCCGGCAGGATCCGGCCCACCGTGCCGAAGCGGTTGAACATCGGGGTGTTGAGAGCGACAACCGGCCCGCATTCGGTCACGCCGTACCCTTCCAGGATGCGCAGGCCGAACTTCTCCGCCCAGGTCTTGCGCGTCGTCTCCTTCACGGCCTCCGCGCCGGCCACGACGTAGCGGAGCGAGCGGAGGTCGTAGGAATGGGCGGCCCGGGCATAGCCCGTCAGGAATGTGTCGGTCCCGAACAGCACCGTGCTGTTCGAGCCGTAGATCAGCTCCGGCACGATCCGGTAGTGCAGCGGTGACGGGTAGAGGTAGACCGGCACGCCCGAGACCAGGGGCAGGACCAGCCCGGCCGTGAGGCCGAAGGCGTGGAAGACCGGCAGGACATTGAACACCTTGTCCATAGGCCCGAAGTCGATCCGGGCCGCCACCTGGGCGACGTTGGCGAGCATGCAGCGGTTGGCGAGCACGACGCCCTTCGGCGTGCCCTCGCTGCCCGACGTGAACAGCACCGCCCCCGGATCCTCGCCCGAACGCGCCACCAGGGGGCGGCGCGGGGCCAGCAGGCCGCGAATCTTGTCGGCCGTCGTGATGCTCCCCCGCACGTCCTCCAGGTAGATCAGTTCGACCGAGCCACGGATCGCCTCGACGAGCGGTCCGAGCCGTCCCTTCTCGATGAACGCGCGGGAGGTCAGGATCCTGCTCACCTCGGCCGCCCGGCAGGCCGAGAGGATGTTGGCGGGACCGGCGGAGAAATTGATCATCGCCGGCACCCGTCCCGCGGAGGCGAGGGCGAACAGCGTGACCGCGGCGCCGTTGGCGTTCGGCAGCATGACGCCGATCCGGCCGCCCACGGGGGCGAGCGGCATCAGTTTGCGGCCGAGGATGTTGGCACCCATCACGAGCCGGCTGTAGCTGAGGCGCCCCCCGACCGGGTCCTCCAGGGCGTTCCGGCTCCAGCCGTGAAGATCCCCCGCCTCGATCAGCGCCGCCATCAGTCCGCGGTCGATGTCGGCGGTGCGGAACACGAGGTCCGACATGATACCGTAGAGGGCCGCACCCGCCGCCTGCCGTCGCGTCTTGCCCTTGAGTGTGGGATCCACGGTCAGGCGCACCGGCGGCATCACCGTCACGGTCACCTTGGGCCACCATTTGCGGCTGACCTGCCGCCGGGACAGGCGCGAGAAGGCGGTGCGTTCCAGCCCGTCGATCTTCACCGGCACGACCATCGCGCCCGACTTGTCGGCGATCAGCCCGGCGCCGTCGTAGACCTTCATCAGGCTCCCGGTCACGGTGAGCCGTCCCTCTGGGAAGATGATCAGGGTTTCGCCGTTCTTGACCGCGTTGATCAGCGTCCGGGTGGCGAGCGGCCGCGTCGGGTCCAGCGGCATCGCCTTGGTGACGCTCAGGAACGGCCGCACCCACCAGCGCTGGGCGATGCCGCTGTCGATAGCGAAGACCGGCTCCTGGTCGAGGAGGGACAAAGCGAGCGGCGCGTCGAGGAACGAGACGTGGTTGAGAGCCACGATGGCGTTCGGTCCGGCCGCGGCGAGGTTGTCGAAGCCGCGCACCTCCAGCCGGTAGAAGGCCCGGAACAGGATCGACAGGGCGTCCCGGAACGGGCTGGTCGGCAGGGTCGCGAAGACGACCGCGCCGACAATCAGGTTCAGCACAGCCACCACGGCGAGCAGGCTCGCGATCGTCAGGCCCGCCCCCTGAAGCGCCGCCAGCGCCAGGGTTCCGGCCACCATGAAGGCCGCCGTCATGACGTTGACGGCGCCGATGATGCGCGCGCGCATCGCCTTCTCGGCCCAGGCCTGCACCGCCGCGAAGGACGGCACGATGTAGAGGCCGCCGGAGATCGCCAGCCCCAGGAAGTCGATCCCGGTGCGCAGGCCGTGGCCGGTCTGCAGGAATTCGAGCGGGCCGATCGGCTCCGCCGGCGGTGCCGGCAGGTGGCCGACCGTCCAGGCGAGGTCGAGGCCGAACAGGCCCATCAGCACCGCACCCACCGGCGTCGGCAGGAGCACGATCCGGCCGCTGGCGAGCCACGAGGCGAGGCCGGACCCCACCGCGATGCCGATCGAGAACAGCGCCAGGAGCAGCGTGATGACCGTCTCGGTGCCGTTGAAGGCGCCGCGCACCAGCACCGGCAGGAGCGACAGCACCACCACGCCGACCAGCCAGAACCAGCTCACCGTGAGCGAGCCCCGCCAAAGACGGGTGTCGGCCCAGAGGTCGCGCAGCAGCGCGTAGGTCGAGCGGGCGACGTTCGGGTCGACCCGCAGGTCCGGCGCGCCCTCCCCGGTCGCCGGGATCATCCGGGCCGAGAGCCAGCACAGGATGGCGAAGCCCATCACCAGGGCGCCGAACAGAAGTCCCGAGCCGCCCAGCGACGAGGCCGCGCCGGCCGCGATCGTGCCCAGCAGGATCGCCAGGAAGGTCGCGGCCTCGACCAGGGCATTGCCGGCGGGCAGCTCCTCGCGACGGAGATGGTCCGGCAGGATCCCGTACTTGATCGGGCCGAAGAGGGCCGCGATCGTGCCGAACAGGCCGAGCGCCACGAACAGCACCGGGATCGAGTGCAGCAGGAAGCCGAGCACGGCGGTGCCGGCCGCGAAGATCTCGGCGAACTTGAGCCGCCGGGCCATCAGGGCCTTGTCGTAGCGGTCGGCCCACTGGCCGCCGAGACCCGACAGGATGAAGAACGGCCCGATGAACACGGCGCTCGCGAGCGTCACCAGGACGCCCGCATGGGCGTCGGCCTGGCCGCCGATCCCGAACAGGATCAGGAAGGCCAGCGCGTTCTTCAGGAAATTATCGTTGAACGCCGAGAAGAACTGGCACCAGAACAGCGGCGCGAACCGCCGCGCAGTCATCAGGGTACGGAACATGGCAATCTCTCGGTTCCGAACCTGACTGGCCCACCCGATGTGTCCAGGTCAAATCGGACCGACGGCAACACACAGCGATCGTGGCCGCCGCGATGCTGCTCCGTGCGAACCGGCACGGCTTTGGATGGCGCGGTTCAGACCTTCCGGACGGGGCGGCCGAGCTGCCCGCCCATCGCACCCGCACGCCGGGCGACGAAAGCCCGGACGGAGGCGCCGAGGTCGTAGGACCAGTAGACATGCGCCGCCAGGGTCGAGGCGACGAAGAGCGCCGCGCAGGCCGGCAGGAAGAGCAGGAAGGTCAGCACCATCCCGACGGCCGTCCGCTCGGCCAGCGAGGCCTGCGGCCAAGGATCGATTGGGAGGGAGAAGTGTCGTCCGTAGCGCATGGCCTCGACCCTCGATGGTTCAGCACGTCGCGGTACAGACAATTAACAGCGCCCGGTGTCGGACGTTGCGTCGGACGATCCGAAATCGCCGCCGCCGTGACGTTACGGCAGGGTCCGGCGGCGCAACCGAGTCCCCCGCGCCGTGTTGGCGGTTCGGTCCTTCGACGGTGGTGAGGTGGGCATGGCACGGGTTGCGGTCGTTACCGGGGGGAGCGCCGGGATTGGGCTCGCCACCGCGCATGCCTTCGCGGCGCGGGGGTGGTCCGTGGCGGTGATCGCCCGCGAGCCGGCCCGGTTGTCCGCAGTGGAACGGGCGCTGGCCGCCTACGGTCAGCCGGTGCTGGCGATCAGCGCCGACGTCGCCGACCCGCAGGCGGTGGACGCCGCCGCCGCGACGGTGGAGCGCGAACTCGGCCCGATCCGCGCCTGGGTGAACAACGCCATGTCGACCGTGGTGAACCCGGCCGACCGGATCACCGCGGAGGAGTACCGGCGTGTCACCGAGACCACCTATCTGAGTCAGGTCTACGGCACCCTCGCGGCCCTGCGCTTCATGAAGCGGCGCGACCGCGGCGCGATCATCCAGGTCTCGTCCGGCCTCGCGATCCGAGCGGCGCCGCTGCAGGCGCCCTACTGCGCCGCCAAGTTCGCGGTCTCCGGCTTCACCGACGCCCTGCGCTGCGAGCTGCTCCACGACCGGGTCAATGTCAGCCTCAGCGTGATCTATCTGCCGGCGGTGAACACGCCCCAGTTCAACTGGGCGCGCAACCGGACCGGGCATCGCCAGTACGCGCCCGATCCGGTCTTCGACCCGCGGCTCTGCGCCGAGGCGATCCTGTATGCGGTCGAGCACCCGCGCCGCGAGGTCTGGGTCGGGCGGTCATCGATGATGATGGCTGCCGCCCAGGCGCTGGCGCCGGCGCTCGCCGACCGGAAGGCCGCCTCCATGTGGTCGGCGCAGCTGTCCGACGAGACCATCCCCGCGATGGAGGGCAATCTCTACGAAGCCGTGCCGGGCCCGGTCGGGATCGACGGGCGATTCTCCGGTCGGACCAAGGCGAGCCGGTCGGAATTCGTCACGAGCCGGACCCGCGACCTCCTGGTCGGTGGTCTTGCCGGGCTCGCCCTGGTCGGGCTTGCCGGTGCGGTCCACGCCGCGCGCGCCGCGCCGCGCCGACTGGAGGGCCGGCGCTGACGGCTGCGCTATGTAGCGTTGCCTGCTGGTCGAGTGCCCGAGGAAGGTTCGCGAACGATGCCCGGTTATCTGCCCTTCGCGGGCGCCCTGAAGCTGCCCGCCTATACCTGCGACAATTGCGGGTTCTGGCAGCGCCATTTCGAGGCTCCGCCGTCCTGCCCGCTCTGTCTCGACGCCCGCCACGTGGTCCCGCAGGATGGCTGGCGCTTCCGCACCGCGCGGGAGGCGCAGGACGCATTCCCGTGCCACTGGCAGGAGCTGGAGCCGGGCGTGTGGCGCTTCTGGAACGAGCCGGTCTCCGGCATCGGGCCCTCCGCCTACCTGATCCAGACCGAGCACGGGAATATGGGGTTCGAGGGCTGCCCGGTCTTTAGCGACGCCGCCCTCGACCAGATCGAGCGGCTCGGCGGCATGGCGGTGCTCTCGGCCTCGCACCCCCATTCCTACGGGGCGCTGCCGCAGCTTCAGGACCGGTTCGATCCGGAACTCTGCCTGCCGGCGGCCGACTTCACCTGGAGCGCGGCGCTTCAGGTGAGCTGGCCCTACGACGACTTCCTCGAGCCGCTGCCGGGCCTGGAACTGCACCGCACGGCCGGCCATTTCGACGGCCATGCGGTCCTTTTCGACCGGTCGCGAAAGATCTGCTTCTGCGGCGATGCGCTGAAGTTCGAACTCGATCCCGCGGATTTCCGCCGGGCCACCACGATCTCGGCCCACAAGGCCTTCGTGCGCGGGGTACCGCTGACCCCGGGCGAGCTGCGCCGCTACCGCGACGTGTTTGAGCGCCTCGACTTCCTCCAGACCTGGACCCCGTTCGAGCCCGCGCGAAACTGCGGGCGGCCGGAGGTTCTGGCGCTTCTCGACCAGCTGATGAGCGGCCGGTCCCACGCGGCTCCGGTCCCCCTCGACGGCCTGCGGACCGAGGCACGGTAGGCGCGCCGCCTCGGACGGTTCCGATCCCGAGCCTCGCCGGCTTGCGGCTCGGTGCCGTCTCAGGCCGCCTCGGCGGTCGCGGCCGATCTCATGAGGCCGGCCACGACGCCGTAGGTTTCGGCCCACGCCTCCCGAATCTCCGGCGTGAAGTCCGCGCCAAGACCCTGTTCCAGGGTCCAGAGCAGGGCCGCCCCGACCGCCTCGTAATGGGCCTCGTGCGTGCCGTAGCCCCGGTGCCGGAGCCCGAGATCGGTCACCGCCGAGACCAGCGCCTCGGGTTTGTCCAGATTGGCGACCGCCAGCGCCAGCATGGCCATCAGCTTCCGCTTCTGGACGGTCATGTCCGCGGGGAAGAGCGGCCTGACCTGCGGCGCGATCGCGAACAGGCGTTCGTAGAACAGGTCGGCCGCCGTGTCGGCGATCGGCCGCACTTTCGCGAAGCTGGCCTGGACCCGCTCGACCTGCGTCGCCGAGATCGCATAGGACGCACGGACACTGGCCAGGAAGCGTCGGACCTCGGCCGCGAGATGGTCGGACTGGCGCGACAGCTCGGAGGCTCCGCCGAGCACCTGGCTGGCTGCCCGCCCGGTCTTCTCAGCCGCGACCGCCACGCCCGCGATGGTGCCGGTCACCGCGCCCGTGCCCTGAGCGGCGTGGCCGACGTTGCGCACGATCTCCTGCGTGGCCGCGCCCTGCTGTTCCACCGCCGCCGCGACGCTCGCCGTCACGCCGTCGATCTCCCGGATCCGCGCGGTGATCGCGGCGATCGCCGTCACGGCTTGGTCCGTCGAGGTCTGCACCCGGGTGATCTGGTTGGCGATCTCCTCGGTGGCCTTGGCGGTCTGGCCGGCAAGATCCTTCACCTCGCCCGCCACCACGGCCAAGCCGCGCCCGGCCTCGCCGGCCCGGGCGGCCTCGATGGTGGCGTTCAGAGCCAGCAGGTTGGTCTGGCTCGCGATCGCGGTGATCATCCCGACCACGTCGCCGATCCGGCCGACGGCGCCCGCGAGGTCCTGGACCAGCGCGCCGGTCTGATCGGCCTCCGAGGCCGCCAAGCGGGCGAGTTCCGCCGAGCCCTGCACCTGCCGGCCGATCTCCTGAACGGACGAGCCCAGTTCCTCGGCCGCCGCCGCCACGGTTCCCACGTTCCCGGCCGCCTCCTCGGCGGCGGTCGCCACGGCGGAGGACTGGATGGCGGTCTCGTCGGCGGTGGCGGTCATGGTCCGGGCGGTGGATTGAAGCTGCGTCGCCGAGGCCGAGACCTGCCCGATGATGCCGCCGACCGCCTGCTCGAAGCCCTCGGCCATCTGGCGCATCCCGGTCCGGCGCTGCGTCTCGGCCGCCTGTCGCGCGTCCTCCGCCTCGGCCTCCAGGTGCCGGGTGCGGATCAGGTTGTCCTTGAAGACACCCACGGCGGCGGCCATCGCGCCGATCTCGTCACTGCGGCCGAGTCCGGGGATCTGCGTCTCCGCGGCGCCGCCCGCGATCGACCGCATCGCCTCCGAAAGGTGCACGACCCCGCGCACGACGCGGAAATGGATGATCCACGCCGCGGCTCCGGAGAGCGCCAGCGCGACCACCGCGATCGTCAAGAAGACCCGGAAGGCCTGCGTGGCCTCCTGCGCGTGCAGCTGGGCCTGCGCGCCGACGGCCTTCATGATCGCCGTGGCGGTCTCGTCGATCAGGATCAGGCCTTTGATCTGATCCTGCTGCCACGACTTGATCTCGTCCCCGGTCAGGCTCCCGCCACCATCGACGATCATGCCGATCAGACCTGTGCGCAGACGGTTGAAGGGACCGGTGAAGTAGCCGTCGTTCGCGGCGCGATAGGCCGCGGTGACACTCTCGGGAGCGGCCGCCGCGGACAGGATCTGACCGGCCACCGTCCAGGCGGTCTCCGCGCGGGTCCTGGTGGCACGGAGTTCCCTGCGCTCCGCCTCGCTCGGGGGACGGTGGTTGAAGACGGCGTTGTAGAGCGCGACCCCTTCGTTCCCGCTGTTGGTGCGCGCCATCCAGACGGCCGCGTTGGCATCCAGCATCGATCCCTGGCCCGGGTCGAGGATCCGGATCTGCCTTTCCAGCAGCGCGGCCGCCGCCTCCAGCCGGCTGGTGACGTCCAGCCCGAGTTCGGTGAGGCGCCTGGCCAGGGTCCCGTCGCGCTCGGCGACTGGCAGGTCCATGGCGCGGTCGATCTCAGGACGCGCACGCTTCCAGGCCTCGAACGATCTGGCCAGCGCCCGCGCCGCATCCCGGAAGGCGGGCTCGGATCCCGCGGACAGACCCGTCACGGTCGCGGCGAGACTGTCGTCGAGTTCCGGACGGCGATCATTGAACATCTCCTTCCGGTAGCCGCGGATCACCTCCGGGGCGTCGGTGAGGGCCAAACGGCTGTAGCCCCACTCGAACCGGAACCGAATCCGGCTCGAGAAAAGGTCCTGACCGACCACCGCATCGGCGGCGACTGTTCGCGCCGCGCTCCGTGCCTGATCGACGAGGAACAACTCGTAGATCGGCGTGCAGAGAGCCGAAACGCTCAGTAATAATGTTATCGAGATCAACACACTGCGGATCGATATACGTAGCATGTCGGTCGTCTCGAGCTATGATCGAGATCGGACCGATAGGAAAAGCAAATTTTAAAGTCAAGGCCGCCTTGTCGATGTTGTGTAACGAGTAAAAGACAGATATTATAATGACAGTAACGAAATGTACGTGAGAATACTTTGAGTATTTCTTTATGCGTCGTATTGCTTCGATCTCGGTCTGCACATCCGGACGCAGTCGGCGAATGCTGCGATCGCGGGCGCGGGGCGGACGATCAGGGCCGGTAGAGCGGGTCGTTCTCCAGCCGGATCGGCTCGCCGTGCGGCGTCGCCTCGGCGGCCCGGAGAAACGCGGCCGCGCGCGCCGCCACGGTGTCGTGCGCCGCCACGCCCCGCTCGGCCAGGATCGTCTCCAGCGTCGTAAGCCACGCGCCGTAATCGGCCGGCCGCTCGGTGCCGTCGGCTGGCCGGATCTCGCGGCCCAGGCGCTGCGCCCATTCCGACCACGTGAACAGGCCGGCCTCCTGAAGGGAGACCACCATGGCGAAGACCTGCGCCTCCCAGGGCGCGGCGAAGGCGCTCGGGCTCGGCTCGCTCACGCGGGGTCCAGATAGGGTTCGAAGGCGGCCACCGTGACGACGCCGTCCGGATCGCCGCTCGAACCCCACAATTCCTGCGCCGTGAACGCGACCGTGTAGAGCCAGGTCGGGTTCTCGCCCGCCCCGTAGGCGCTGGTATCGGGGTAGACGAAGACGCCGTCGACGCGCGCGATCCGGCCGCGCCGGCCCCGGACGTAGCGCGGGAGCCGCGTATGGCCGGTCGGGTGGACGTTGCGGGCCAGGACCGTGTCGCCGAGCGCGAACCGGGCTGGCGCATCGGCGGCGCGGCTGCTCGGAAATCCGGCCCGGAAACGCTCCTCCAAGCCCGTGCGGGCCAGCACCCGGGCGACAGGCCTGGCCGGCGCCGAGGCCGCGCCCGCCGCCATCTCGGCGGGTGTGGCCAGTCCGGCGGCGGCGACCTGCTTCTCCAGGGCCTTCAGCCAGATCTCGTAATAGCTCGAGGCGAGGTACTCGGCCGGCGGCAGGGATTCCCGGGTGGCGCGGCTGCCGTCGAGGTTCCAGGCGCCGGTGAAGCCCATGGCGAGCGCCATCGCGAAGACGCGGCGCTCCCAATCGGCGTGGAAGACCGGCTCGTCGGGCTCCGGCACCACGGGCCCGAACCCGTGCGCGCCGCCGAGATCCTGGGCGCCATTCATATTGGCATCTCCGCGGGCAGCGCTGGAATGCCCCTGGGCAGGCCCGTGCCGATCATGGAATCGCGCGTGACCAGGGCGGCGAGCGCCGTCTCGTCCAGGCCTTCGGTGTCGGCGGGACGCATCGGCAGGACCATGTAGCGGGTCTCAGCGGTAGAATCCCAGACGGTGATCCGGGTGGTCTCCGGAAGAGTCACCCCAAACTCGACCAGGACGCCCCGGGGGTCGATCACCGCCCGGGCGCGGTAGGGCGGCGCCTTGTACCAGACCGGCGGCAGGCCGAGCACCGGCCAGGGATAGCAGGAGCAGAGCGTACACACGACGAGGTTGTGGATCTCGGGGGTGTTCTCCACCACCACCATGTGCTCCCCGCCCCGACCACCGATGTCGAGCTCGGCGATCGCCGGCGTGGCGTCCGCCAGGAGCCGCGCGCGGTATTCGCGATCGACCCAGGCACGAGCCACGACGCGGGCGCCCGCGTGGGGGCCCACCTTCGTCTCGTAGAGCTCGACCAGGGTGTCGAGGGCTGCCGGATCGATGTAGCCCTTCTCGGTCAGCAGGGATTCGAGTGCCCGCACCCGCGCCTCCACGGGCGAGAGGTCGCTGCCATGGTGATGGTCGTGCGCCCCGTGCGCATGGTCGTGGCTCATTCAGCTCTCCCGACGATGCGCAACCTGCATCGTCCTCCCGCGTCCCGCATCCCGCCGCTACGAACGGAGCCGTTATATCAATCGATACCACCGCGCGGCGATACGCAAGTTGCCCGAGATTTTCGGGAGCGTTTGGCATCGGTTCAGAATTATGCCGATACCCACGTTAGACCGGTTCCAGTATACCAGCGAAGGGGGCAGGATACGGTCATGAATGAAGAAGCCGCGAACCCGACTGCCGAGGCGGGGCCCGACCGGGACGCGGGCGGCTACGCCTCGGCCATCGGTCAGCACCTCGCGCTGCCGATCCGCGAGTATTTCAAGGTTGTGGAGCGGGAGCCTCTGCCCGCCCAGCTCGGCGCCCTCTTGGCACGCTTCGAGGCGGCTGTCGCTGCGCACGGCCAGGTCGTCGCCTTCGATTTCCGCAGCGACATCATCAAGGCGCTGCCGGCGCTGCGCACCTTCGCGCTGTCGCTCGCCGGAGATGTGAACCGGGCCGACGACCTCGTGCAGGAGACCTTCGTCAAAGCCTGGGCCAATCAGGAGCGGTTCCGGCCCGGCACCAACTTCACCGCGTGGCTGTTCACGATCCTCCGCAACCAGTTCTATTCAGACCTGCGCAAGACGCGGCGCGAGATCGAGGACGTGGACGGGACGCATGCGGGCCAGCTGACCAGCCCGTCGGATCAGGAGGATGCCAGCACCCTCAAGGTCGTGTGGAAGCGGCTCGGCGACCTTCCGGCCGCGCAGCGGCAGGCGCTGCTCCTCGTCGGCGCGGAGGGCCACACCTACGAGGAGGCGGCGACCAAGCTCGGCTGCCAGGTCGGCACCGTGAAGAGCCGGGTGAGTCGCGCCCGGTCCTCGCTGCTGGACACGCTCGGAGGCGGCGTCGCTGGGCGGGTCCCGGCGTCCTGAGCCCGCCGCGCGTCGCGGACGATGCCGTCCCGACGCGACCGGCCTCCCGGCGCCGGCGGCGGACAGGCCGACGTCGATCGGTCAGCGCTCGGCGGTCTCCGGCATCGCCAGGACCGCCAGGAAGCTGAGGATCGCGGCGGCCGCCAGATAGAACCCGACGAAGCCGATCCCGCCATAGGCCGCGAGTTCCTGCGCGATGTAGGGCGCGCCGGACGCGCCCAGGATCCCCGCGAGATTGTAGGTCACCGAAGCGCCCGTGTAGCGCACGCGGGTCGGAAACAGCTCGGGCAGGACGGCGCCCATCGGCCCGAACACCCAGCCCATGGTCAGGAGGCTGAGGCAGAGGAAGCCCAGCACCGGCGGCCAGGTCCCGCTGCCAGCGGCGTGGCCCAGCATCGGGCCCATGAGGAAGCCCAGCAGCAAGGTCGCGGCCATGCCCGACAGCAGGACCGGCCGGCGCCCGAAACGGTCCGCCGCCGCGCCCGACGCCACGGTGCCGAGCGCCATGAAGCAGACCGCGATGCACTCGAACAGCAGGAAGGTCGGCCGTCCATAGCCGAGGGTGCCGGTGCCGTAGCCCAGCGCGAACACGGTCGAGAGGTAGAACACCGCGTAGACCGCAACCATCGCGAAGGTGCCGAGCAGGACCGCGCGCCCGTGCTGCGTCAGCATGGTGGCGAAGGGCACGCGCTCCGGACGCGCCTGGCTGAGCGCGGCCCGGAAGGCCGGCGTCTCGGTGAGCTTCAGGCGCACGTAGAGCCCGACGCCGACGAGCGCCGCCGAGGCCAGGAACGGCAGGCGCCAGCCCCAGGCCTGGAAGCTCTCGGGTGACAGGCCGAAGCTGAGCGCCAGGAAGCCGAGATTGGCCAGGATGAAGCCG
Organism: Methylobacterium sp. A49B; assembly: GCF_053346215.1. Taxonomy (NCBI): domain Bacteria; kingdom Pseudomonadati; phylum Pseudomonadota; class Alphaproteobacteria; order Hyphomicrobiales; family Methylobacteriaceae; genus Methylobacterium; species Methylobacterium sp. A49B. The sequence continues at coordinate 166,667 of NZ_JBKFBO010000114.1, read as the reverse complement.
ACCGGCGCGCCGAGCTGCGGGAAGATGCCGTACCACGCCCGCCGACCGGGCGGCGCGTTCTCGACGGCCAGCAGGGCCGCCCCGCCCCATTCGCCGCCGAACCCGATCCCCTGCCCGCAGCGCAGAACGCACAGGGCCGCGGGCGCCCACCAGCCTGCCGAGGCGTAGGTCGGCAGGCAGCCGATCAGGACCGTGGAGATGCCCATGATCAGCAGCGAGGCCACCAGGGTCGCCTTGCGGCCGACGCGGTCGCCGAAATGCCCGAACAGGGCCGCGCCCACGGGGCGTGCGATGAAGGCGATCGCGAAGGTCGCGAAGGCGCTGAGCTGCTGCACGCCGGGCGCCCCGGCCGGGAAGAAGACCGGGCCGATCACCAGGGCGGTTGCGGTGGCGTAGATGTAGAAGTCGAAGAACTCGATCGCCGTGCCGACAAAGCTCGCAGCGAGGATGCGGCCGGCGCTCGGGGTGGCACTCGGGGTTGCGCGCGCGGGGGGCGCGCTGTCGATGGTCTGAAGCATGATCGTGAGGACGGCAGGGATTCGGGTCGGTTGCGGCGCTTTCGCACGGCCCGGCCCGCGCAGGTATGCCGGTTTCGGCATGGGCCTCTGACCTGGGCGCCCGACCCGCGGCCTGCTTTCGGATCCGAGCTCGCTGTGCGGCGCACACGCGCCGGCCTTGCGTTCCCCGGTCCCCTTCGCCAAGCTGAACGGCCATATTCCGCGACGGATGCCGGCCGCGGCGCCGTCCCCACCACTTGAGTACTGCGATGAGAGTCACTGTCGAGCGCGCGGCCCTGCTCAGGTCGCTCGGCCACGTGCACCGGGTCGTCGAGCGCCGCAACACGATCCCGATCCTGTCCAACGTGCTCCTGCGCTCGGAGGGCTCCGGGCTCCAGCTCCGGGCGACCGACCTCGACATCGAGGTGACCGAGAGCGTCCCGGCCGACGTGTCGGATCCCGGCGCCACCACGGTGCCGGCGCACGTGATCTACGACATCGTCCGCAAGCTGCCCGAGGGCGCGCAGGTCTCGCTGGAGACCGGCGGCGAATCCGGCCAGATGACGATCCGCTCCGGCCGCTCGCGCTTCGCGCTGGGCGCCCTTCCCGAAGGCGACTTCCCCGATCTCGCCGCCGGCGAGATGCCCCACGGCTTCGAGATCGCGAGCGCCGACCTCAAGCGCCTGATCGACAAGACCCAGTTCGCCATCTCCACCGAGGAGACGCGCTACTACCTCAACGGCATCTACCTGCACACGCTGGAGACCGAGGGCGGACCGGTGATGCGGGCGGTGGCCACCGACGGACACCGCCTCGCCCGCGTCGAGATCCCGGCCCCGCAGGGCAGCGTCGGCATGCCGGGGGTGATCGTGCCCCGCAAGGCGGTCGCCGAGATCCAGAAGCTTCTGGACGACGGCGGCGAGAGTGTCGCGGTCGACCTCTCGCCCGCCAAGATCCGCCTGCGCTTCGCGGGCGGCCTGACGCTGATCTCCAAGCTGATCGACGGCACCTTCCCGGACTACCAGCGGGTGATCCCGGCCAACAACGACAAGCGGCTGACGGTCGAGCGCGACGCCTTCGCCAAGGCGGTGGACCGGGTCTCGACCATCTCGTCGGAGCGCGGGCGCGCGGTGAAGCTCGGCCTCGCCGAGGGACGCCTCGCGCTCTCGGTGAACAACCCGGATTCGGGCAGCGCCACCGAGGAACTCGATGTCGACTACGAGGCGGCCAGCCTCGATATCGGCTTCAACGCCCGCTACCTGCTCGACATCACCGCGCAGCTCGAGGGCGACACCGCCCTGTTCAAGCTCGCCGATCCGGGCTCGCCGACGCTGATCCAGGACCGCGAGGGCGCGCCGGCGCTGTACGTGCTGATGCCGATGCGGGTGTGAAGCTGCGGCGCTACTCCCGTTCCTGCCCTCATCCTGAGGTGCCGGAGCACAGCGGAGGCCTCGAAGGAGGCCTCCAGATGGCGATGTGGATCCTGGAGCCCTCCTTCGAGGCCCGCCGAAGCGGGCACCTCAGGATGAGGTGATTGGATGGGATGTCAGACAGCAATGGACTGTTGAGCGCGGTGCGTCTCAACCCCTCGGTTCCGCGATGAGCAATATCCTCGATCCGCGGATCGAGCCCAACGGGGCGGATCTGCGCGTCACCCGCCTGATCGCCCGCGATTTCCGCAACCACGCCGACCTCGAACTGACCCCCGCGGCCCGGTTCGTCGCGCTGGTCGGCGAGAACGGCGCGGGCAAGACCAACCTGCTGGAGGCGATCTCCCTGTTCGTGCCGGGCCGCGGCCTGCGCCGGGCGGAGTTCGCCACCATGGCGCGCACCGGCGGTCCGGGCGGTTTCGCGGTCTCGCTCACCCTCGATCGCGATGGCGCCGAGCACCGGCTCGGAACCGGGCTGGAGCCGCCGGGCTTCGACGGTCGCACGAGCCGGCTCTGCCGCATCGACGGCGCCCCCGCCTCCTCGCCCGTGGCGTTCAGCGAGTTCCTCCGGGTGGTCTGGCTGACTCCGGACCTCGACGGGCTGTTCCGCGGCGCGGCGGGCGACCGGCGCCGCTTCCTCGACCGACTCGTGCTGGCGGTCGATGCCGGCCACGGGGCGCGGGTGTCCGCGATGGAGCGGGCGCTGCGCTCGCGCAACCGCCTGCTGGAGGAACGGCCCGACGACGACCGGTGGCTCGACGCCGTGGAGCGGGAGGTCGCCGAGCTGGGTGTCGCCGTGGCGCTCGCCCGCCGGGAGACCGCCGAGCGCCTCGACCGGCTCATCGCCGAGACCCGGGACGACGCGCAGCCCTTCCCCTGGGCCTCGATCCGCCTGGAGGGCGACCTCGACGACCTCGTGGCGGTCTGGCCGGCCATCGAGGCCGAGGACCGCTTCCGCCTCGCCCTGCGCAATGGCCGCCACCGGGACCGGGCCGCCGGGCGCACGCTGATCGGGCCGCAGAGCAGCGACCTCGTGGTCCGCCACGGCCCCAAGGACGTGCCCGCCGGCACGGCGTCCACGGGCGAGCAGAAGGCCCTGCTGATCGGTCTCGTCCTCGCCCACGCCCGGCTGGTGCGGGCCATGAGCGGCATCGCGCCCCTGATCCTGCTCGACGAGGTGGCGGCCCATCTCGACCCGCGGCGGCGCGCCGGCCTGTTCGAGGCGCTGGAGGCCCTGCCGGGGCAGGTCTGGATGACCGGCGCCGACCCGGACGCCTTCGCGCAGGCCGGCGACCGGACGGAGGTTCTGCGGATCGGAGCCTGAGCGGGGCTCAGGCCGCCCGGACCGTGCCGAGGAAGCGGGAGACCTCGGCGCCGAGATGCTCGGACTGGCGCGACAGCGCGCCCGCCGCTCCGAGCACCTGGGCTGCCGCCGCGCCGGTCTCCTCGGAAGCCTTGGCCACGCCGCCGATGTTGCTCGTCACCTGCTCCGTGCCAGTGGCCGCCTGCGAGACGTTGCGGACGATCTCCTGGGTCGCCGCGCCCTGCTGCTCCACCGCGGCGGCGATCGTCGTCGCGACCCCGTTGATCTCGCGGATCCGGGCGGCGATCACGTCGATGGCGGAGACCGCCTGACCGGTCACGCCCTGGATCTGCCCGATCTGCTGGCTGATCTCCTCGGTGGCCCTGGCGGTCTGCTGCGCGAGTTCCTTCACCTCGGCGGCGACCACGGCGAAGCCCCGTCCCGCCTCCCCGGCGCGGGCCGCCTCGATCGTGGCGTTCAGCGCCAGCAGGTTGGTCTGCCCGGCGATGTTCGAGATCAGCCCGACCATGTCGCCGATCCGCGTCGCCGCCTGGCTGAGGGCCTGCACGAGGTGCTGGGTCTCGTCCGCCTCGCCGACCGCCGTCTGCGCCAGGTCGGCCGAGCCCAGGACCTGCCGGCCGATCTCCTGCACCGAGGTGCCCAGCTCCTCGGCCGCCGCCGCCACGGTCTGGACGTTCGCTGAGGCCTCCTCGGCCGCCGCCGCCACGGTGGTCGACTGGCTCGCCGTCTGGGATGCTGAGGCGGTCATGGACTGGGCGGTGGCCTGCAGTTCGGTCGCCGAGGACGAGACCATCCCGACGATACCGCCGACCGCCCGCTCGAACCCGTCGGCCAGCTCCAGCATGGTGCGCTTGCGCTCCGCTGCCGCGGCTTCGTCCGCCTGCCGCTTGACCTCGGCCTCCTCGGCGGCCTTGCGGGCGACCATGGCCTTGATGCCCTCGACCGCCTTGCCGACCGCCCCGATCTCGTCCCGGCGTGCCGCCTCCTTGATCCCGGCGTCGATCTCGCCCTGTGCCATGCGCTGAAGGACCGAAACGAGGCGATCCAGCGGACGCGTGATGCCGACCGTCGCGATGAAGACCGCCGCGAGCAGGCCGGCCAGCATGCCGATCGCGCTGATGGCGATCAGGGTGCGGCGGGTGGCGTTGGTCTGGTCGGTCAGGGTGTCCGAATTCTTCTCCATATAGGCCTTGATCTCGTCGGCGAGCCTGTTGCCGTCGGCCAGCAAGCCGGAGAATACCGGGTCGATCGCCGAGTGGACCAGCGCGATCGCGTCCGCGTTCTGGTTGGCGGTGCCAAGCCGGCGCACCTCGATCACGTCGCGGAGGTAGCGCTCGATGCGTGCGGCCTGCGTGTCGATCGTCTCCGAGAAGGTCGGTGCGTGCGCGCGAAGGGCCGGGATCAGCGCCTGCAGCTTGGGCACCGTCATCTCGAAGGTGTCGTTGGCCGCGCTGATCTGCTCCGGCGCGGTCTCCGCGATGATCCGGTAGACGCCGTAGTTGAGCTCGACGATCAGGCGATTGAGCCGCCGTACCTCGGCCACGGCTGCCGCCTCGTTGACGATGAAGCGGCTGTACCCGTCATCGATCGTCGTCATCCGTGACTGCGCGTACCAGATACAGCCCCCGACGATGGCGCTGATCAAGGCGATGACGGCCACCAGCTTGGGCAGAATTTTGATGTTGGACAGGCGTAGCACGGACTTCAGGCCCCGAAATTGGATCGACGACTGGCGGCGGGAGGCACTCTGGCCTGACCATCGTCATCGTGCATAAAAAAGATCTTAAGCGATTGATCATGTCAAGACATGACGATTCATAAAGCAGGACTAAATCATGAAACCTGCTTATATTTGATCAGATATGAATATTCAACTTGCTTAATTGATCTGAGTATATTTTCTGGAACGATTAAAATCGGCTATCTATTATTCAGTCTCGCATGTGAGTGATCGATGCTCTCCAGATATATTGCGCGGGCTTCGTGTTCGCAGTTGCGGCAGCGGGGTCTGCTTGGTGTTGCGATGCCCGCGCCCGTCCGGTCTTCCCTGCGGGCGGGCCGGCGCCACATAGGAGGCCCGGCACGCCGCCGAAGTGCTCACGGAACCGCAAGCGCATGTCCAAGCCCGTCCACGCCATGATCCGCGTCCTCGAGGAGGATCGCGCGCGCGACTACTACGCCCGTGCCTTCGGGCTTGAGGTCTCCGGCCGGTTCGACTTCCCGGACTTCACCCTCGTCTACATGCGCGATCCCGCTTCGCCGTTCGAGCTGGAGCTCACGGTGAATAAGGGTCGCGATAAGCCCTACGATCTCGGCGACGGCTACGGGCACATCGCCTTCGTGGTCGACGACGTGGAGACCGAGCACGCGCGCCACCGGCAGCAGGGCTTCACCGCCACGGACGTGAAGACGCTCAAGCACGGCGACGAGGTGCTGGCCCGGTTCTTCTTCGCCACGGATCCGGATGGCTACAAGATCGAGGTCATCCAGCGCGGCGGTCGCTTCGCCTGACCGTCCCGGTCTCCCTTCCCGAAACACGCATCCGAGTTCCATGCAGGACAAGACCCGCATCGTCTGCATCCGCCACGGGCAATCCACCTTCAACGCCGCCCACAAACACGGGGGTGGCGATCCCGGCCTCCCGGACGCGCGGCTGACCGAGCTGGGTCAGGCGCAGGCCGCGGCCACGCGGGACCGGCTGCGGTCGATCCCGTTCGACCTGGTGGTCGTGTCGCCCCTGACACGGGCCATCGAGACCGCCGCGATCCTGTTCGGCGAGCATCCGCGCCGGCCGCGGGTGCTGGTGGAGGTGCTTCACCGGGAATGCCAGGAGAGCAGCTGCGACGTTGGCCGGGCGGCCTCGGAGATCGCCGCGGAATTCCCGCATCTCGATGTCGGGCACCTGCCCGAGGTCTGGTGGCACGCGGAGCCCGGCTGCGAGGTCGGCGGCTACCCGGTGGAACCGCGCCCCCTGTTCGACGCCCGGGTCGCGGCGTTCCGGGACTGGCTGCGGACGCGGCCCGAGACGACCATCGCGGTGGTCGGGCACGGGACGTTCTTCTACCATCTCACCGGCACGTTCCTGGAGAATTGCGGCTTCATCGACTTCGATCTCGACGCCGCGCCCGCCGCCGCCTGATCAGGCCGGCGCCCGGGCCCGCGCCGCGTCGAGGCGTTGCCGGGCGCCGGCCAGTTCGATCTCCGGGGCCTGCCGGCCGATGGCGAGGGCGGCCTCGAGAATTGCACAGGCCTGCGCCCACGTGCCGGGCACGAAGGGCGCGGCCCCCTCGGCCACCTCCGCGGCGCAGCGCGCGTCGTCCCCGGCCCGCCGCGCGGCGGTCGCCGTCCGGGAGGCTGCGGCGGTGATCGCTCCCTCGCGCCAGCGCCGCGCCTGGGCGGCCGCCTGCGAGCGCGCTCCGCCCGACCAGGCTGCCGCCTGCGCCGCCGCCATCGCGGTGGGCAGGTCCGGCGCCCCGGCGCAGGCCTCGGCCTCCTCGTCCATGCCGGCGAGGGTGCAGAGGGGCGCCAGAATCCGGCGGACGCTCTCGAGTGCCAGGCGCCGGGTGCGCGCCGCCTCGACCTCCGGCGTGTCGGCGCTGCCCGAGAGCCGCAGCACGAAGGCCATGAGCTGCGGCCGCGCCACGTCCGGCATGGCGTCGTTGAGCCCGAGGGCGTAGGCGGCGATCGGGCGCGAGAAGCAGGGCGGGCAATCGGCGCTGGAGCGGATCGCGCGGTAGGGCAGGCCTGCGGCGACGATCGCCGCCTCGTTGATGCAGGTGCCGCCGTCGGGACCGGGAAACGGGTGGGATCCCGCGAGGAGGCGCCAGTTCAGGATGGTCTGGAAGTCGGCGTGCATCGGCGCTCTCCCGTATCGGAGTGCAGCGTGGCACGCCGCGGCCCCGATGGCGAGCCCTTCAGCCGGCGAGGCCCGGGGCGAGGCCGGAGAGCATCGCGACCCCGAGCACCAGCACGAAGGCGGCGGCCACCAGCTCCAGGCCGCCGAGGGCCAGGGTTCCGGCCTGTCCGCGTCCGCCCGCGAGCCGCAGCGCCGCGCGCTTGGCGAAGACCGCGAGGCAGGCGAGCGCCGAGGTGGTGAGCGCCGTTCCGAGCGCCATGGCGAGCACTGCCAGAACTCCTGCCCAGGGCACGCCCTGCGACACCGCGAAGATCAGGACCAGCACGGCCCCGGCACAGGGCCGGGAGCCCGCCGCCAGGACCACGCCCGCGCGTGCCCGCCACGAATCCAGGGTCTCGAGCGCCTGCGGCCCGGGCAGGTGGCTGCAGCCGGGGCCGCAGGCGGCGCCGAGCTGGGCGAGGCGCCCGGCCTTGCGCCAGGTCAGCACCAGCCCGACCAGGGCCACGAGGGCGAAGCTCACGGTCTCGATCAGCATCCCGGCCCGGGTCAGGCTCGCCGCGGTGGCGTTGAGGATCAGGCTGCCGACGCCGACGATCGCGCCGGCCACGCAGGCCTGGAGCAGGGCGGCGCAGGCGCTGAGGGCGCAGCCGCGCCGGAGCGCCCGCTCGCCCGCCACGATATAGCCGGCGATCACCGCCTTGCCGTGCCCGGGACCGGCGGCGTGGAAGACGCCGTACGCGAAGGCCATCCCGATCAGCGGGGTCCAGCTGCCGCCGCCTCGCAGCGCGCTCACCGCGGCATTGAGGCTGCGGGAAAAGCTCGCCTGCAGCGCCAGGATGATCCCGCCGAGCCCGGTGGCCGCCGGGGCGGCCTCGCGGAAGCCGATGCCGAAGGGCGAGCGCGGCGGCGGCGCGGTGAGGCCGGGCGCGACGAGCCACGCGATCGCAACCGCCAGCAGGGCGGCGAGGCCCACGGCGAGCGCCATGAGGCCGAGCCTCAGGCCGAGGCGCCCCGTCCCGGCGGGCGCGGCGATCCCGATGCCTACGGACACGCGACGAGCACCCGGCTGGCGAACTGGACGCCGTAGGTGGAGGCTGTGGTGAGCGCCTCGAAGAACGCCTCGGTCATCCCGGGCGTGCCGGCCTCGGCGGTCTTGGGCTGCTCGGTCTTCGGGCGGGTGACGGTGGCGGCGCAGCCCTGCGGGGCCCCCGCCAGCGTCGCCGCCTCGGCCCCTTCGGCGAACGAGAAGGCGACGAAGTAGGTCGGGTCGTAGACTTCCAGGGCGGCGACGCCCCGGCCCTGCTGGACGGGCGTCTTCAGCGGCAGCAGGAAGGTCATGACCAGCGCCCGATCCTCCATATGCGCCGCCGGCTCCTTCGGATCCGCGAAGGCCTGCTCCTTGCCGCCGACCTTCAGCTTCGTGAAGTAGCCGAATTCGGCGAGGTTGGCGGTGTTCTCCGTGGCGAGCCCGGCGAGTTCCTCCGGGCTGAGGGTGCCGTCCTTGTTGGCGTCGAGGCCCTGCGTGATGAAGGCCGTGTATTCGGGGTCGAAGCTCCAGGTGTCGCGGACGCCGACGAGCCGGCCGTCCTCGTAGACGAGCTGCGCCTTCGCGGTCACCCAGACGTGCGGGTGGGCGGAGGCCGCCGAGGCCGCGCAGACGAGGCCGGCGGCGAGAAGGGCGAGCCCTTTGAGGCGGTGCGCGGCAATCAGCATGGGCGGAGGCACGCTCGCTGAGACAGGCGGTCGGGGACGCCTCTCCTCGCGTGCCGGTTGGGCGAAAGCGAGGCGCCCGCCCCGACCGGTTCCGCTCACTCCCCCGCGTCGAGCCCCATGGACTGGAAGCTCACCCGCAGGTCGTTCGACATCGGGATGTCGAGACGTTCGCCGTTCGGCAAGCGCTTGAGGAACCAGCGCTCGTAGGTCCAGCGCAGCGCCCGCGACTCGGCGAGCCGCGTGAAGGTCTGGCTCACGATCCCGGCGAGTTCCGGATCGTCCTTGCGGAACATGATGCCGTAGGGCTCGTAGGAGAGCTTGTCGGGCAGCACCGTGTAGTTCGCCCCGTCCTGCGCGTCGGTGGCGATCAGCCCGTAGAGAAGCACGTCGTCGGTGGCGAAGGCGTCGGCCTTGCCGGCCTTGACCAGGGCGTAGGAGGCGGCGTGGTCGGGCGCCGTCACGATCTTCGCGTCGATCTTGAGCCGGCCGAGCAGGTCGCGCACCGCCTTCTCGTTGGTGGTGCCGGCGGTGACCACGACCGTCTTGCCGCCGAGGTCGCGGTAGGACCCGATGCCCCCGCCCCGCTTCACCAGCAGTTGCGTCGCGCTGATGTAGTCCACCGGCGAGAACGCCACCTGCTTGCGGCGTTCGGCATTGGCGGTGGTCGAGCCGCATTCGAGGTCGATCTTGCCGGACGTCACCGCCGGGATGCGGGTCTCGGCGGTGACCGGCTCGTAGCGCACCTTCACGGTCCGGCCGATCGCCGCCTGGATGTCGTCGGCGATCTCCCCGCACAGGTCGATGGCGTAGCCGACCGCCCGGGGGCTGCCGTCCGGACGCTTGCCCTCCACGAAGGAGAACGGCACCGAGCTCTCCCGGTACCCGAGCACAATCTCGCCGCGCTCGGCGACGCCCTTGAGCGTGCCGGTGAGCACCTCGACGGCGCAAGCCGGGGTCGCCCCCCAGAGGGCCAGCACCAGAACCGCGACGGACCGCATCGCCATCACCCGCTCTCCGAGACGCGTCCCGCCGCTACTCCGCCGGCGAGGGCACGGTGCCGACATGGTCGAGGCGCTGGTCGGTGGTCGTCAGCTGCCCCTCCCACTTGGCGACCGCCACGGTGGCGACGCTGTTGCCCAGCACGTTCGTCGCCGAGCGGCCCATGTCGAGGAACTGGTCGATGCCGATGATCAGCAGCAGGCCGGCCTCCGGGATGTTGAAATGCGTCAGCGTCGCCGAGATCACCACCAGGGAGGCGCGCGGCACGCCCGCCATGCCCTTCGAGGTCACCATCAGCAGCAGCAGCATCGTGAGCTGCTGCCCCCAGCTCAGCGGGATGTTGTAGGCCTGCGCGATGAACATCACCGCGAAGGTGCAGTACATCATCGAGCCGTCGAGGTTGAACGAGTAGCCCATCGGCAGCACGAACGAGGTGATGCGGTTCGGCACCCCGAACTTCTCCAGGTTCGTCAGCATCTTCGGGTAGGCGGCCTCGCTCGACGCGGTCGAGAAGGCCAGCACGAAGGGCTCCTTGATCAGGTTGAACAGCCGGACGATGCCGCCGCCGAGCAACAGGAAGCCGACGCCCATCAGCAGCGCCCAGAGCACGGCGAGGCCGATGTAGAACTCGACCAGGAACTTGCCGTAGGTGACGAGCACGCCGATGCCCTGCGTGGTGATCGTCGCCGCGATGGCGGCGAAGACCGCCACGGGGGCGAACATCATCACGTAGCCCGTCACCTTCAGCATCACGTCGGCGAGGCCCTCGATGCCCTGGGCGAGCAGGCGGCCCTTCTCGCCGAGCGCCGCGAGGCCGACGCCGAAGAAGATCGAGAAGACCACGATCTGCAGGATCTCGTTGTTGGCCATCGCCTCGACGGCGCTCTTCGGCACGAGGTGGGTGACGAACTCCTTGAGCGAGAGCGAGGCCGCCTTGAGGCCCGTGCCGGCGCCCGCATCGGGCAGCGGCAGGTTCAGGTTCACGCCCGGCTGCATGATGTTGACCAGGATCAGGCCCAGCATCAGCGAGCAGAACGAGGCGCCGACGAACCACAGCAGCGCCTTGCCGCCGACGCGGCCGACCGAGGCGGTATCGCCGAGATGCGCGATGCCGACGACGAGGGTCGAGAACACCAGCGGGGCGATGATCATCTTGATCAGCCGCAGGAACACGTCGGACACCAGCGCGATGTAGCCCGCGATCTCCTTGGCGGTCTGCGGATCGGGCCACGTGATGCTGCAGGCGTAGCCCACCGCGATCCCGAGAAGCATGCCGACGAAGATCATCGTCGTGAGCCGCGAACCAGACATCGGTACTGCTCCCTGCCGGTGCCCGGGATGAGCGAGCATTAAAGTTCGTTAACGTGAAGCACGAACTACGCCAGACGCAACCCCGTCGGAGGGTGTTACTGGCGCCGTCGACTGTTTTCGCGCGACGCTTCGGCCGCGATGAAACCGGTGGCCGGGTGGTTACGCTTGCGGTACGAGACTTGCGGCGACGATCCGCCTGCGCCGGACGCGGGTGGCAGAAGAAACGAGCGCGCGCAGGAGTCCATGGACGTTTTCGTACAGCAGTTGATCAACGGGCTGACGCTCGGGTCGATCTACGGCCTGATCGCCATCGGATACACGATGGTGTTCGGCATCATCGGCATGGTGAACTTCGCGCACGGCGACGTCTTCATGGTGTCCTGCTTCATCGCGCTGATCACCTTCCTGCTGCTCACCGTCTGGCTCGCAATCAGCTCCATCGCCCTCGCCTTCCTGGTGGTGCTGGTGGTCGCCATGGCGCTCACCGCCCTGTGGGGCTGGGCGATCGAGCGGGTGGCCTACCGGCCCCTGCGCGGCTCGTTCCGGCTGGCGCCGCTGATCTCGGCGATCGGCGTCTCGATCTTCCTGTCGAACTTCGTGCAGGTGGTGCAGGGCGCGCGCAACAAGCCGACCCCGCCGATGCTGTCGGGCGGCATCACCCTGTTCGAGCGGGACGGCTACGCGGTGTTCCTGGCCTGGAAGCAGGTGCTGATCATGGGGGTCACCGCCGTGCTGCTCACCGGGTTCTGGTACCTCGTGCAGCGCACGCCCTTCGGCCGCGCCCAGCGCGCCTGCGAGCAGGACCGCAAGATGGCGGCGCTCCTCGGGATCGACGTCGACCGCACGATCTCCCTGACCTTCGTGCTCGGCGCCGCGCTGGCGGCCGTCGCGGGTGTCCTCTACCTCATGTATTACGGCGTCGTGTCCTTCTCGGACGGGTTCGTGCCCGGCGTGAAGGCCTTCACCGCGGCGGTCCTCGGGGGCATCGGCTCCCTGCCGGGCGCGGTGCTCGGCGGCCTGATCATCGGGTTGATCGAGACCTTCTGGTCCGCCTACTTCTCCATCGAGTACAAGGATGTCGCCGCCTTCTCGATCCTGGCGATCGTGCTGATCTTCATGCCGTCCGGCATCCTGGGTCGGCCCGAGGTCGAGAAAGTCTGATGGCCGGCTCCCAGACCGCGCTCCCCGGCTCGGCGATGGCCGGCATCCTGCGCGACGCCGCCCTCTACGCCCTGGTCACCTTCGGCCTGTGCGTGCCGATCATCGCCTACCGCACGGATCCCGGACCGGGCAGCGAGCTGGTGCTCGTGCCCCGCTGGGGGCTGGTGGCGGCGCTCTGCGCGGCGATATTCGTGGCCCGCATCGTCCAGCGGCTCGTGCTCCTGCGCCGGGACGCGCGGCGGGCGCTGACCCCCTCCCCGGCCCAGGCGACCGAGGCGGTCCACGGCGAGCCCGACGCGGGCCAGAAGACCTCGAAGGTCGGCCTCATCCTGTTCATCGCCGTCGCCCTGACCCTGCCGATCCTCGCGGCCCTGGCCACCGGTGGCCTGTCCTCGGCGCGCTACTGGATCGACCTCGGCATCCTGATCCTCACCTACGTGATGCTGGGCTGGGGGCTGAACATCGTGGTGGGTCTCGCCGGCCTGCTCGACCTCGGCTACGTCGCCTTCTACGCGGTCGGGGCCTATTCCTATGCGCTGCTCTCGACCACCTTCGGCCTGTCCTTCTGGATCTGCCTGCCGCTCGCCGGCCTGTTCGCCGGCCTGTGGGGCATGATCCTCGGCTTCCCCGTCCTGCGCCTGCGCGGCGACTACCTCGCCATCGTGACCCTGGCCTTCGGCGAGATCATCCGCCTCGTCCTGATCAACTGGACCGACGTGACCGGGGGCGGGGCCGGCATCTCCTCCATCCCGCGGGCGACCTTCTTCGGGATCCCCTTCACGGCGGGCGAGGACGGGTTCGCGGCGACCTTCGGCATCCCGTTCGACTCGATGCACCGGCTCGTCTTCCTGTACTACCTGATCCTCGCCCTCGCGCTGATCACCAACTTCGTGACCCTGCGCCTGCGCCGCCTGCCGATCGGGCGGGCCTGGGAGGCCCTGCGCGAGGACGAGATCGCCTGCCGCTCGCTGGGTATCGACACGACGGCGACCAAGCTCACCGCGTTCGCGCTCGGCGCGGCCTTCGGGGGCGTGGCCGGCTCCTTCTTCGCCGTGCGCCAGGGCTTCATCAGCCCGGAGAGCTTCAACTTCCTAGAGAGCGCCATCATCCTGGCGATCGTCGTGCTGGGCGGCATGGGCAGCCAGGTCGGCGTCGCGATCGCCGCCGTGGCGATGGTCGGCGGCCCGGAGATGCTGCGCAACCTCGGCTTCCTGAAGGCCGTGTTCGGCGAAGGATTCGATCCCAGCGAGTACCGCCTGCTCCTGTTCGGGCTCGCCATGGTGGCCATGATGGTCTGGCGACCGCGCGGGCTGATCTCGGTGCGGCTGCCTTCGGTGTCGCTCGGCGAGCGTCGCGCCGTGTCGGGCGCGCACGTGAGCGAGGGGCACGGCTGATGGCGGCGCATCCGGACGTCCCAGCGGCGAGCGCCACCCCGCCGGTGCTCGCCGTGGAGCATCTGACCATGCGGTTCGGCGGCCTCACCGCCGTCTCCGACCTGTCCTTCGAGGCGCGCCGCGGCGACATCACCGCCCTGATCGGGCCGAACGGGGCCGGCAAGACCACCGTGTTCAACTGCATCACGGGCTTCTACAAACCCACCGAGGGGATGCTGACGCTGGCCCACGCCGACGGCACAGCGCACCTGCTGGAGCGGCTGCCCAACCACAAGGTCAACCGCACCGCCCGGGTGGCCCGCACCTTCCAGAACATCCGCCTGTTCCAGGGCATGACCGTGCTGGAGAACCTGCTGGTCGCCCAGCACGCGCCGCTGATGCGCGCCTCGGGCTACACGATCCTGGGATTGCTCGGCCTCAAGACCTACCGGGACGCGCAAGGCGCCGCGATCGAGCGCGCCAAGGCGTGGCTCGACCGGATCGACCTGATGAAGCGCGCGGACGACCCGGCCGGCGCCCTGCCCTACGGCGCGCAGAGGCGGCTGGAGATCGCCCGGGCGATGTGCACCGACCCGGTGCTGCTGTGCCTCGACGAGCCGGCGGCGGGCCTCAATCCGCGCGAGTCCGCCGAACTCAACGGGCTTCTGCGCCACATTCGCGACGCGCACGACACCTCCGTGCTCCTGATCGAGCACGACATGTCGGTGGTGATGGAGATCTCCGACCACGTGGTCGTGCTCGACTACGGCGTGAAGATCGCCGACGGCTCCCCCGCCGAGGTGCGGGCCGACCCGAAGGTGATCGCCGCCTATCTCGGCGTCGAGGACGAGGAGGTGGAGGCCGTGGAGGCCGAGGTCGGGATCACCGTGCCGCAAGCGGACGACGCCCACACGGGGGCGTCCGCATGAGCGTCGCCGGCATCAACGTCCTGGTCGAGGAGACCCGGGCGATCCAGGCGGGCAGGAAGCCCCCACTCCTCGCGGTGCGTGACGTCTCGACCTATTACGGCAGCGTCGCGGCCCTGCGGGGGGTCGATCTCGATGTGGCCGAGGGCGAGATCGTCACGCTGATCGGCGCCAACGGCGCCGGCAAATCGACCCTGATGATGACGATCTTCGGAAGCCCGCAGGCGCGCTCCGGTACCATCACCTATGACGGGCGCGACATCACCCGGCTGCCGACCCACGCCATCGCCCGGCTGGGCATCGCCCAGTCGCCGGAGGGCCGCCGGGTCTTCCCGCGTATGAGCGTCTACGAGAACCTCCAGATGGGCGCCGCGCTCCATGACGGGCGCTTCTTCGCCGAGGACCTGGAGAAGGTCTGCGCCCTGTTCCCGCGGGTGAAGGAGCGCCTCAACCAGCGCGCCGGCACCATGTCGGGGGGCGAGCAGCAGATGCTGGCCATCGCCCGCGCCCTGATGAGCCGCCCGCGCCTGCTGCTGCTCGACGAGCCCTCCCTCGGCCTCGCACCGCTGGTGGTCAAAGGCATCTTCGACGCCATCCGGGAGCTGAACCGCACCGACGGCATGACGATCTTCCTCGTCGAGCAGAACGCCTACCACGCCCTGAAACTCGCCCATCGCGGCTATGTGCTGGTCAACGGCCGGGTCACGATGAGCGGGACCGGCCGCGCGCTGCTCGACGATCCGAACGTCAAGGCCGCCTATCTGGAAGGGGGCCATGCCGGCCCGGTCGGGGCATGAGCGTGTTGCAGGGGATTCTGTACGAGGAGGAATCGGCCTGGCTGTTCCTGCTCGTCACCGTGGTGATGGGCGGCTGGGCCGGATGGATGGCGGCCCGCGGCATCGCCCGGGGCTGGCGGCCGTTCTGGCAATGCGCGCTGGCGCTGCTCCTCGTGGCCGCTGCGGTGCGCTTCATCCACTACGCCCTGTTCTCGGGCACGCTGCTGTCGCTGCATTACTACGCGGTCGACGCGATCGTGGTCATGGTCATCGGCGCAGCGGGTTTCCGCTACACGCGGACGCGCCAGATGACGAGCCAGTACCGCTGGCTCTACGAGAAGACCTCACCGCTGACGTGGCGCGCGCGGGCGCCAGTTCCGGGCGAGGTCCGATGAGTGCGGCCGGATCCGCACGTGCGGTCCTGACATCTAGGGGAAGTACGCGATGAGATCGATTCTGCTGGCCGGGCTCGCCCTCGGCGCGATGGTGGCGGCCGCGCAGGCCGCCGAGGTCAAGCTCGGCGTCGCCGCGCCGATCACCGGCAACAGCGCCGCCATCGGCGCGCAGCTCAAGAACGGCGCCAGCCAGGCGGTCGAGGACCTCAACAAGGCCGGCACCCTGAAGGGCACGACCCTGACCGTGACGGTCGGCGACGACGCCTCCGACCCGAAGCAGGGCGTCTCGGTGGCCAACAAGTTCGCCAGCGACGGCGTGAAGATGGTCGTCGGCGACTACAATTCCGGCGTCTCGATCCCGGCCTCCGACGTCTACCTCGACGCCGGCATCATCCAGGTCACGCCCGCCTCGACGAACGTGAAGTTCACCGAGCGGGGTATGTGGAACACGTTCCGCACCTGCGGCCGCGACGACCAGCAAGGCGCGGTGGCCGGCAATTACCTGGCCGAGCACTTCAAGGGCAAGAAGGTCGCCTTCGTCCACGACAAGACACCCTACGGCAAGGGCTTGGCCGACGAGACGCTGAAGGCCTTCAAGGCCAAGGGCGGCAAGGAGGTCATGTTCGAGGGCATCAACCCGGGCGAGAAGGACTATTCCGCCCTCGTCTCCAAGCTGAAGTCGGCCAACGTCGACGTGGTGTATTTCGGCGGCTACTACACGGAGGCCGGCCTGATCCTGCGTCAGATGCGCGACCAGGGCCTGAAGGCGCCGATGATGGGCGGCGACGGCATGGTCGACCGCGAGCTCGTGGCGATCGCCGGCCCCGCCGCGGAGGGCACGCTGACCACCTTCCCGCCGGACGCCCGCAAGAACCCCAACGCCAAGGCCGCGCTCGCCGCCTTCAAGGCCAAGAACATCGATCCCGAGGGCTACACCCTCTACTCGTACGCCGCCGTGCAGGTCCTCGCGAAGGCGATGGCCGAGACCGGCTCCAGCGACGGCAAGAAGCTCGCCGACTGGCTGCACCAGGGCAAGGCGGTGGACACGGTGGTCGGCCCGATCGCCTACGACAAGAAGGGCGACATCACCCGGCCCGACTACGTGATGTACGAGTGGAAGAAGGGCGCCGACGGCAAGATCGACTACAGCGGTAATGAGCTGACGAAGTAAGACGGATCCGCCGTTCTCACGGCGTCTCATGCTGACGCCGCCCCGCGTGACCGCGCCGGGCGGCGTTGTCGTATTCTATGCCGTGGATTCGTCAGCCCGAGGGGCGTATCCGTCCTCTCCACCGCGTGCGTACGCCTAAGAAGTGTGCAAGATGCCGGTGGCGCGAGCGAAAGGCCGGCTCAGCGCCATGGAGGAGGCCATGGGGGCTGCAGGGATCGCATCTGCGTGCGACTGCACGAGCTTGGCCGCGCCCTGTCGGTCCTCGGCCGCCGCCCGACGCGGCGCCCGCTCCCTCCTCCCGGCACCATCATTGCAACGGCGTCGCCCGAGCGGGCGGGCCCGCGTGCCCCGCCGCCAGCCGATACCGTTCGGCCCGATCCAGGAGTTCCGTACCGATGCAGTCTGATATCGCTCGCCGCGGCGTCGCCGCGGCGCTTGGCCTGACCCTCGCCCTCGCCCCCCTGAGCCTGCGGGCGCAGGAGCTGACCGGCACCCTCAAGAAGGTGAAGGATTCCAACGCCATCGTCATCGGGTACCGCGACGCCTCCGTGCCGTTCTCGTATCTCGGCGCCGACCAGAAGCCGGTCGGCTACGCGATGGACATCTGCTACAAGATCGCCGACGCCGTGAAGGCCAAGCTCAACCTCCCGAACCTCGAGGTGAAGCTCAACCCGGTCACCTCCGCCACCCGCATCCCGCTGATGGCGAACGGCACGATCGACCTCGAGTGCGGCTCGACCACCAACAACGCCGAGCGCGAGAAGCAGGTGTGGTTCACCAACTCGCACTTCCTGACCGCGACCCGCTACGTCTCGAAGAAGTCGGCCAACCTGCACACGATCGAGGACCTGAAGGGCAAGACCGTCGTGTCGACCTCGGGCACCACGAACATCAAGCAGATCAACGAGGCCAACACGGAGCGCAAGCTCGGCCTGACGATCCTGCCGGCCAAGGACCACGCCGAGGCGTTCCTGATGGTCGAGACCGGCCGCGCCGCCGCCTTCGTGATGGACGACGTGCTGCTCGCCTCGCTCGCCGCCTCTTCGAAGGACCCGTCCGCCTACGAGATCTCCACCGAGGCCCTGTCGAAGCCCGAGCCCTACGGCATCATGCTCCGCAAGGACGACACGGAGTTCAAGAAGGTCGCGGACGACGCCACCGCCAAGCTCTACACGAGCCCGGAGGGCAAGGCGCTCTACGACAAGTGGTTCACGCAGGCCATCCCGCCGCGCAACATCAACCTCAACCTGCCGATGAGCGCGGAGATGAAGAAGCAGTTCACGACGCCGATCTCCAGCCCCGACCCGGCGGCCTACTGAGATCGGTTCGACACGACGAGGCGCATCGCGGGCAGAAGCCCGCGGTGCGTCACGCCAGATACGAAGTCGACGGCTCTCCCAGACCCACCCTCATCCTGAGGTGCCGAAGCGCAGCGGAGGCCTCGAAGGAGCCCTCCCGGGACCGCGGCGCCATCTGGAACCCTCCTTCGAGGCTGCTTCGCAGCACCTCAGGATGAGGGTGAGAGTGGGGATCGCCGGGCTCACACGTCTTATGTCAGAAGCGGCGCGATGAACTACAATTGGAACTGGCGGATCTTCTTCGACGCCTCGCCGGAGGGCAACGGCACCTATCTCGACATGCTGCTCTCGGGGCTCATGTGGACGATCGCCACCGCGCTCTGCTCGTGGATCATCGCGTTCTTCCTCGGCTCCCTGATCGGTGTGCTGCGGACGCTGCCGTCGAAGACTGCGAACGCGATCGGCACGACCTACGTTGAGATCTTCCGCAACATCCCGCTGCTGGTGCAGATGTTCCTCTGGTACTTCGTGCTGCCGGAGGTGGTCCCGACCCGGATCGGCGACGCGATCAAGCAGCTGCCCGACGCGCCGTTCTACACGGCGGTGGTGTGCCTCGGCTTCTTCACCGCCTCCCGCGTGGCCGAGCAGGTCCGCGCCGGCATCCAGTCGCTGCCGCGAGGCCAGCGCATGGCCGGCACCGCCATGGGGTTCACGGTCTACCAGACCTACCGCTACGTGCTGCTGCCGAACGCCTACCGGATCATCCTGCCGCCGATGACCTCGGAATTCCTCAACAATCTCAAGAACACGTCGGTGGCCCTGACCATCGGCCTCCTGGAGCTGACCGCCCGGGCGCGCTCGATGCAGGAATTCTCCTTCCAGGTGTTCGAGGCCTTTACGGCGGCGACCATCCTGTACGTGATCATCAACCTCGTGGTCGTCACGGCGGCGACCTTCCTGGAGAAGGCGGTGGCGATCCCCGGCCAGCGCTGAGGGACGCCTACGCCCGCTCCTCCGCCCCGCCCGACGGCCACCGGTAACAGGCCCCGATGCTCTCGAATTTCGACTTCTCCGTCATCGTCTCGTCCCTGCCTTACCTGTTCGGGCAGGGCATGGTCTTCACCGTGACGCTGACCGCCCTGGCGGCGGTGGGCGGCGTGATCATCGGCACGCTGCTGGCGATGGCGCGGCTCTCGGGCATCCCGGGCCTCTGGCACCTCGCCAAGGGCTACGTCGAGCTCTGCCGCTCGCTGCCGCTGGTGCTGGTGATCTTCTGGTTCTACTTCCTGGTGCCGTATATCGGCGCCTACGTGACCGGATCCGCGACGCCGATCCAGGTCGGCGCCTTCCCGTCGGCGCTGATCACCTTCATGGCCTTCGAGGCCGCCTACTTCTCGGAGATCATGCGGGCCGGCATCCAGTCGATCCCGAAGGGACAGACCGCCGCCGCCCAGGCGCTGGGGATGAACTACTGGCAGACTATGGGCAACGTCGTCCTGCCCCAGGCCTTCCGCAACATGCTGCCGCTGCTGCTGACCCAGACCATCGTGCTGTTCCAGGACACCTCGCTGGTCTACGTGCTGTCGCTCACAGACTTCATGGGCGCCGCCTCGAAGGTGGCCCAGCGCGACGGCCGCCTCGTCGAGATGTATATCTTCGCGGCCGTGGTCTATTTTGCGATCTGCTTCTCGGCCTCGTTCCTGGTGCGCCGCCTGCAGCGCCGCGTGGCCATCATCCGCTGACCGACACTGGAGACCGCGTCATGACCTCGTCCCCGATGCCGGCCCCCACCGCCGCCGAACCCGCCGCCGACGCGGCCCACGCGCCGAAGGATGCCGGCCTGCAGCCCGGCAGCCTGACCTCCGGCGCGCCCGCGGCGGCGCCCGGCGAGACGATGATCGCCATCGACAACATCAGCAAATGGTACGGCGACTTCCAGGTCCTGACGAACTGCACCACCCAAGTCGCCAAGGGTGAGGTCGTGGTCGTCTGCGGCCCCTCGGGCTCGGGCAAGTCGACCCTGATCAAGTGCGTCAACGCCCTGGAGCCGTTCCAGAAGGGCCAGATCACGGTGGCGGGCACCAAGGTCGCCGACAAGGCGACCAACCTGCCGAAACTCCGCTCGCGGGTCGGCATGGTGTTCCAGCATTTCGAGCTGTTCCCGCACCTGTCGATTACCGACAACCTCACCATCGCCCAGCGCAAGGTGCTCGGCCGCGGCGCCGAGGACGCGAAGAAGCGCGGTCTCGACCTGCTCGCCCGCGTCGGCCTGGGCGCCCACGCGAACAAGTTCCCCGGCCAGCTCTCCGGCGGCCAGCAGCAGCGCGTGGCGATCGCCCGGGCGCTTGCCATGAACCCGGTGGTGATGCTGTTCGACGAGCCGACCTCGGCGCTCGATCCCGAGATGGTCGGCGAGGTGCTCGACGTGATGGTGGAGCTCGCCAAGGAGGGCATGACCATGATGGTCGTGACCCACGAGATGGGCTTCGCCCGCAAGGTCGCCGACAGGGTGATCTTCATGGATCGCGGCGAGATCGTCGAGGATGCCAAGAAGGAGGACTTCTTCGGCAGTCCCCGGTCCGAGCGGGCGCAGACCTTCCTGTCGAAGATCCTGCAGCACTGACGGCGGGTCGTCAGCCCAGAGCCTCCTGAGCCGCCCGGTATTCCCGGCCGTGCTGGCAATAGCCTTCGACGATGCGAATCATCATGGCGCGCTTCTCGGCATCGAGGGGCGCGAGGATCCGGGCCGGTCGGCCGCCCCAGAGATAGCCCGCCTCCAGGATCTGGCCGGGATCGGTGGTGGCGCCGGCCGCCAGCATGACGTCGTCGGCGATCAGGGTGCCGGCCGCGATCGTCGCGCCGATGCCGATCAGCGCCCGCGCGCCGATCCGGCAGTCGGCGATGCGGACGTTGTGGGCGATGGTGGTGTCCCGGCCGATCACGACCCCGTCCGCGCGGGTGCGGATGACGGTATTGTCCTGGATGTTGGTGTCGGCGCCGACCACGATCGGGCCGACTTCGGCGTTCAGGTCGCAGCAGAACAGCACGCTCGACCCGGCGCCGAGACTCACCCGCCCGCGCAGGCGCGCAGTCCGCGCCACGAACACGCTGGCCTCGACATCCGCCAGCTCCCCAGGCGGTAGGGACGGCCCGTCGCCCATCCGCTCGCGCAGCCGTTCGGCGCGCTCTGCGACCTCCTCGGGCGCGACCGGACGGCTCGGTCGGGCCGGGCTGCCCACATAGGCGTAGCCGCCGGGCAGATTGGCCCGGGGGAAGACGGTCGCCCCGGCCTCGATCACCGCGCCGTCACCGATCTGCGCCCCGTCGAGGATCACAACGTCGTCCTCGATCACCACGTCGGAGCCGACCGTGCAGGCATGGACGACGCTGTTGCGACCGACGGTGACGCGGTCGCCCGCCTGCGTGCCGTGCGTCCGGGTGGCGATGTGGACGGTCGAGCGGTGGCCGAGCCAGAAGCGGTCACCGAGCGTTACCGTCTGTCCGTCCGCGCGGATCACCGCCTCGTCGCCGAGCCAGGCCTGCGCGCCGATGCGCGCGGCGCCGATCACCGTGCTGCCGCGGCCGCACCAGACGGGACGGCTCGCGAAGTCCGGCTGGACGCCGTCATAGGCCAGGATCAGGTCGGGGGTCACGCGGCTATCCTTCTCCGGCGCCGTCCGGGATCAGCGGGGTCGAAACGGACGATCGCGCACCGCGCCCCGGACCGGGAGGGCGCGACGGACCGTGTCATATAGAGGCGGGAGCAAGTGTGACAGGCAGGGGACTGGCCGGCCCGTCCGCGGACTCCTATGGATCGCGGCATGAGCGCCCCCGTTCCGAGCATCGGCATCCAGGCCGAGCCCTTCGACACCGCCGCCGAGATCGCGCGGATCGGTGCCGAACTCGGTGGCAGGGCCGGAGCCGTCGTCACCTTCACGGGCCTGTGTCGCGACGAGGACGGGCGGCTGGCGGCCCTCGAACTCGAGCACTACCCCGGCATGGCCGAGGCCGAGATTCAGAGGGTCGCCGAGGAGGCGATCGGGCGCTGGCCTCTTCAGGCCCTGCGGGTGATCCACCGGCACGGCTTGGTGCGCCCGGGCGACGGCATCGTCCTGGTCGTCACCGCCTCCAGCCACCGGGTCGCGGCCTTCGAGGCCGCGGACTTCCTGATGGACTACCTCAAGACTCGGGCGCCGTTCTGGAAGCGAGAGCACCTCGCTGATGGCACCACCGGCGGTTGGGTCGAGGCTGCGGCTCGGGACGACGCCGCGGCCGAGCGCTGGACCTGACCGCCAGGGCCACGGCCGATCGCAACGCCACGGTACACGACACACGCCGGGAAACGTTCGGATCGGCTGTCCAATCCGCCCGCTCAT
Organism: Methylobacterium sp. A49B; assembly: GCF_053346215.1. Lineage (NCBI taxonomy): Bacteria > Pseudomonadati > Pseudomonadota > Alphaproteobacteria > Hyphomicrobiales > Methylobacteriaceae > Methylobacterium > Methylobacterium sp. A49B. The sequence continues at coordinate 144,061 of NZ_JBKFBO010000114.1, read as the reverse complement.
CCTGAGGTGCCGGAGCGCAGCGGAGGCCTCGAAGGAGCCCCCAGAAGCCACCGCGATCCCTGGAGCCCTCCTTCGAGGTCCGTCGACGCGGGCACCTCAGGATGAGGCGGCGGGTTGAGATCCACCGGACCACTGTCTTGCCGTGTTCCGTGGCGTTACCAGCGCGCACGGCGTCAGGTCTCCGTTTTCATGCGCCCTGTCGCCGAACCGGCCTCGACGCGGCGAAGCCGCGCCTAGACGATCAGCGCACTGAGGAGGATCGCGACGACCGCTCCGGCCACCGCGATCCCCAACAGCATCACGCTGCTGAGCTGGTCGCCGTTGTCGACCGATCGGCCCAGGCCGAGGGAATAACTCGGGGTCTCGCCGTAGGTGCTCATGCGCGCCATCCTGCCTATGCCGTCGCCGCTGTCCTGCGGCCGCCGAGACAACGCGCAGGCCGCCGTCCGGTCGCACCGCTGTGCATAGTTCTGGCGGCCAGCGCACTTGACCCGGGAGGGCTCGCAGCGTTCGTGAGCCCGGCGCAGGAGCAACGATGTCGGACAGCAGCCCCAAGGAACTGGACGGCCCGGTCGGGCCTTGGCGCGGGACGGCGCCGCTCGCGGCCTCGGGGATAGCCGTCGTCTGCTTCGTGGCGGTGCTGGCGCTCGCCTGGATGTCGGCGGGCACGATCCTGCTGATCTTCGCCGGCATGCTCCTCGGCGTCTTCCTCGATGGGCTGACCCGCGGGCTGGGCCGTGTCCTGCCCCTGCCGCGGGCCCTGCGGCTGTCGATCGCCAGCCTCGCGGTGGCGGCGGCGGTCATCGGCTTCGGGAGCTACGGCGGCGCCACGATCGTGCAGCAGGGCCGAGACCTCGGCACGACGATCAAGGATCAGGCCGGCACGGTCTCCGGCTGGCTCTCCGAGCGGGGCATCGACGTGCCGAGCCTCGCGCCGCAGGCCGGCGGCAAGGACGGCTCGACGGAGTCCGGCCAGAAGGAAGGGGGCCTCGCCGGCCTCGCCTCCGGCCTCCTGAAGGGCGGCGGCTCCTTCGTGTCGGATGCTGGCAGCGTCCTCGGGCCGGCCGCCGCGGTCATCCTGGGTCTGTTCGACGCCCTGGGCAACCTCCTGGTGATCGCCTTCCTCGGGCTCGCCTTCGCGGCCGACCCGAAGGCCTACCGGGACGGCGTCGTCCGGTTCGTGCCGCCCGCGAAGCGCTGGCGCGCCACCCAGGTGCTCGACGGTGCCGGCGAGACCCTGAGGCACTGGCTGTTCGGCCAGCTCATCATCATGGCGGTGATCTTCCTGTGCACCTGGGCGGGCCTCGCCTTCCTGGGGATCGGCGGCGCGCTGATCCTGGGGCTCCAGGCGGGCCTGCTCGCCTTCGTGCCGACGGTCGGGCCGCTGGTGGCAGGCCTCGTCATCATCCTGGCGGCGCTGGCGTCCGGCGCGAAGGCGGTGATCGGGGCGATCGGCGTCTATCTCGCGGTCCAGTGCCTGGAAAGCTACGGCCTGACCCCGTTCATCCAGAAGCGGGCGCTGGACATCCCGCCGGCCACGATTTTCGCCGGGCAGCTGATCCTCGGCGTGATCTTCGGGCTCTGGGGCATCGCCCTGGCCCTGCCGCTCATGGCGGTGATCAAGGTCCTGCTGGAGCAGCTCTACGTGGAGGATACGCTCCACGAGCAGCCGGCCACCTGAGCGGCGGCCTGCGCCACCGCGTCAGCCGCGCAGCCCGTCCTCGATCAGCCGGGCGACGGCCAGCGCCCGGCCGTCGTCGCCGAAGCGCCCGATCACCTGCACGCCCACCGGCAGGCGGTGGCCGGGCACCGGCACGTTCACGCAGGGTACGCCCATCAGCGTCCAGAGCTGGTTGAAGCGCGGGTCGCCGGTGGACGCCAGGGTGGCGGGTGCCGGACCCGGCGCCGAGAAGGTCAGGATCGCGTCGTAATCCGCGAAGAGGCCCTTCAGCACCCGCCGGGCGTGGTGGCCGTGGCGGCGCGCGTCGTCGTACTGGGCCGGGCTGATCGCCGCGCCGGCGTCGAGATGCGCCCGCGCCAGCGGCGGCAGCGCGTCGGCCTGCGTGTCGTACTCCCAGGCCAGCGCCAGCCGGCCCTCGTAGTGCTGAATGAGGTTGTGGCGTTCCCAGGCCTGGGCGAGTTCCTCCGGCAGGGCGAGGTCGTTGACCCGCGCCCCGGCCCGCTCCGCGGCCTGCCGGGCTCGGACCAGCGCTGCCTCGGCCTCCGGCGCCGGGGCCCCGGCGAAATCCTGCCGCACGAGACCGATCCGGGGGGCCAAGCCGGCCTCCGCCCGCTCGAACTCCGGGCGGCCGGTGACCAGCGCCAGGGCGTGGGCGACGTCGGCCACCCCGGCGGCGAACAGCCCGACCGTGTCGAGGGCCCAGGAGTAGGTCTTCACGCCGACCGTCGGGATCAGCCGGAACGACGGCTTCACCGCCGCGCAGCCGCAGTAGCTGGCGGGCCGGATCACCGAGCCCGCCGTCTGCGTGCCGAGCGCCAACGGCAGCATCCCGGCGCCTACGGCGGCGGCCGAACCCGCCGAGGAGCCGCCCGGCGTGTGACCGGGATCGTGCGGGTTCACCGTGGCGGTCGGGTCGCTGCTCGCGAAGGCCGTTGTCGTGGTCTTGGCGAGGGCGACGGCGCCGAGCTGCTTCAGCCGGCTCACCACGGCAGCGTCGCCCCGGGGCGTCCAGCCCTCGTAGATCGTCGAGCCCATCTGGGTCGGCAGGCCGGCACTGTCGATGATGTCCTTCACGCCCACCGCGATGCCGGCAAGCGGCCCCGAGTCCGGGATCGCCGGCGCCGCGTCGAGGGTGACCAGGGCGTGCAGGTCCGGCTCCCGCGCGGCGATCGCGGCGCGGCACAGGTCGATCGCGCCGCCGGGCGTCAGGGTGCCGGCGGCGATGCGGGCGCGGAGGTCGAGGAGCGAAAGCATAATGCATTCAGTCTACGCCCCGAGGCGCTGTCAACCGAGGCGCCACAGGCTGCGGCATTCCCGAAACGCCGTTGACGAACGCTTTACGGGACCGTGCGCATCGTCCCGATCATGTGGCGTGGCGTATCCCTGTTCTCGGCCCTGGCGCTGTTCGGCGCAGGCCTCACCGCGTGCTCGATCAACCATTTCGAGCGGCGTGACCCGTGGCGTGATCAGGCGGAGCAGGTCTGCCTGGCCAAGAAGCTCGTGGAGCCGTCGGAGTACATCACGCCGATCGCCGCGATGGACGGGCCGGGTCCCTGCGGCATGCAGCAGCCCTTCCGGGTGACGCGGCTCGCCGGCGGCACGGTCCTGATGAAGCAGCGGATGACGCTCGGCTGCCCGGCGCTGGCCGAGGCGGAGGCCTGGCTCGCCGACACGATCCAGCCGGCCGCCAACCTCTACTTCGGCGTGCCGGTGGCCGAGATCAACGCCGGCTCCTATTCCTGCCGCGGCCGCAACAACCAGCCGGGTGCCAAGCTCTCCGAGCACGGCTTCGGCAACGCCATCGACGTCATGTCGATCAAGCTCGCGGACGGCCACGTGATCACCGTGAAGGGCGGCTGGCGCGGCACGGAGGCCGAGCAGGGCTTCCTGCGCGAGATCTTCCTCGGCGCCTGTCAGCGCTTCACCACGGTGCTGGCACCCGGCTCCAACGTGTTCCACTACGACCATATCCACGTCGACCTGGCCCGGCACGATCCGCGCGGGCTGAAGCGGATCTGCCAGCCGCTGATCAAGTTCACCCCGCAGCTCGGCACGGGCGTCGAGCGGCCGCTGTCCCGCCCGGTCCCGCCGCCGCGCCAGCCGGCCGCCCCGCAGGCTCCGGTGGATGTGGAGGAGGACGATCCTTACGGCCTCTCGCCGATGTCGAAGGCCGGCGGCGCGACTCAGGTGGCCCGCGCCCCGGCCCGCCTGCCGGCGGCATCGGCCTACACCTCCGCGCCGCCGGTCCGGCCCGCGCCACGCGTCGCCAACGCCGCGCCCGAGGAGCCGGCACAGGAGTACGACGAGCCGCTTCAGCTCGGCGCGCCGCCGCCGAGCACCGGGCCCATCTACTGAGCGGACGGCTGCCTGTCCGCGTGGCCTTCCTGACGCGCGGTACTGTAGCGGCCGCGCCGCACCGTTCGCCAAAGCGTGGCCGCGCGATCCTCGGAGCTTGACTGGCGGCGCGGTGGCGGCATCGTTCACCGATGCAGGTCCGCACATCCGTCGAGGCACGCGCCATGCGCCCGATCCGTCACGGCTTCGCCCTCGGGCTGGCCCTCCTCTCCCTGGCACAGCCGGCGCTCGCCCGCTCGGCCCGGGAGGATATCGAGCCCGCCGAGGAGCGCGTCTTCCCGTTCGACGCCCAGATCCCCGGCTGCCAGGACCCGTCGGTTCTGGAGCGGGTCTCGACCAACTTCGCCGAGAAGGAGGCGAAGTTCTGGAACTCGTCGATGACGATCCTGTCCTTCGACACGATCGAGCGCACCGCCTGGCGGCCGTGGGGGCTCGACACCTACCCGCGCCGGTTCTGCACCGCGACCGTGACAACCTCGGACGGCGTGCGCCGCAAGGTCGACTACTCGGTCCGCGAGAGCCTCGGCATCATCGGCGCGACCTGGGGCGTCGAGTTCTGCGTCCACGGGCTCGACCGCGACCTCGCCTACGCCTACGCCACCGCGTGCCGGATGGCGCGCCCCTGACCATGCGCGGGCTCGCCGCCTGCCTCGCCGGCCTGATCCTGGCCGGCCCGGCTGCCGCCCAGGACTTCGGCGGCTTCGCCCGGCGCGGCACGCCCGGCGAGTTCGACTTCTACGTCCTCGCCCTGTCGTGGTCGCCGACCTATTGCGCGGGCCAAGGCCAGCGCCGGGACGACGTTCAGTGCGCCCCGGGTCGCGGCCTCGGCTTCGTCGTGCACGGACTCTGGCCGCAATATGCGCGGAGCTACCCCGAGAACTGCTCGGCGGTGACGCGCCCGCCGACTCGGCAGGCCATGGACGTGGCCGGACAGGTCTATCCCAGCGAGGGGCTCGCCCGGTACGAGTGGCGCAAGCACGGCACCTGTTCGGGCCTCGACCCCGCCGCCTACTTCTCCGCTGCACGGGAGGCCCGCCTCGCGGTGACCATTCCGGAGGCGCTCAAGGGCGGCGGCCCGCCGCAGACCCTGGCCCCGATCGAGATCGCCCGGCAATTCGTGGCCGCCAATCGCGGCCTGCGGCCCGACATGATGTCGGTCACCTGCGCCCGGGGGCAGTTGCAGGAGGTCCGTATCTGCTTCGGCAAGGACCTGCGCGGCTTCGCCTCCTGTCCCGAGGTCACCCGCGGCAATTGCCGCGCGCCGGAAATCACCCTCGACGCGGCGCGCTGACATTTTCGGGCGGTTCGGCGGGGCGCCGCTGGACCTGGAGGCCCGGATCCGCTTCACCGCGCGTCCATGAACTACCGACACGCCTTCCACGCCGGCAACCACGCCGACGTGCTCAAGCATCTCGTGCTGGCGCGGGTGCTCGACCACCTGCGCCGCAAGGACAAGCCCTTCCGCGCGCTCGATGCCTTCGCGGGCCTGGGCGTCTACGACCTCGATGCCGACGAGGCGGCCCGCACCGGCGAGTGGCGGGACGGCTGGGGCCGGATGGACGAGCCCTTCGCGGAACCCGTCGAGGCGCTGCTCGCGCCCTATCGAGCGGCCGTGGCGGCCGTGCGCGCACGCCACGGCGCCACGGCCTATCCGGGCTCGCCGGCTCTCATCCGCGAGGCCCTGCGGCCGGGCGACAAGGGCGTGTTCGTGGAACTCCATCCACTGGACGCCGCCACGCTGCGGGGGCGCTACGAGCGCGATTCGCGGACCAAGGTGCTGACCCTCGACGGCTGGACCGCCGTCAACGCCCAGATCCCGCCGCCGGAGCGGCGCGGCCTGGTGCTGATCGACCCGCCCTACGAGGTTCCCGGCGAGATCGAGCGGCTCGGCGCCCATCTCGTGCGCGCGGTCGCCAAATGGCCCACCGGCATCTTCCTGGCCTGGTACCCGGTCAAGGATGCCGCCGCCCTCGATCGCATGGTCCGCGACCTCGATGGCGCCCTGGCTCGCCCGGCGCTGCGCCTCGACCTGCTGATCGACCGGCCCGACGACCCCACGCGGCTGACCGGCAGCGGCCTGATCGTCGTCAACCCGCCCTGGCGGCTCGCCGAGGAGGCGACGCTGTTTCTCCCGGCCCTGGCGGAGCGCTTGGCGCGCCATGACTTCGGAGGTTTTCGTTGCGATCCGTTAGGCCCTTCGGCCTGACCGGGCAGCTTTGGGCGGCCATTCTCAAGCACTGCCGCGGCCCCAACAGTGTTGACTACGCTCCGCCCGGTCGATTGTGGCGAGAAAACCACATTCATGCCTAGACCTATGCCAGCGATACGGAACTGCTCAAAAAATATGCAAATGCTAGTTCTTTGATTTTGTGTCATTCGCCGCGCGATGTCAGCTTGGCCGTAGACGAACCCCAACGAGCTGCGAGCCATGCTGAAGCGTTCAACCCTGACCGGCCTCGCCGCCGTGATGCTGTCCTCCGCCAGCGCCCTGGCGGCTGACTTGGCCGCTCCGGCCCCGGTGCCGGTGCCGCCCCCGGCCGAGCCCTGCAAGGCGACGCTTCTCGGCCCGACCTATGGCGGCGTGATCAAGGCCAATCCCAGCCCGACCTGCTTTTCCGCCGGCCCGCTCGGCGACCTCTACGTCGGGGGCGCCGTGACCGGCTACGGCTACACCCAGACCAACCCCTTCGCGTCGTTCTCGACTCCGGCGGCGCCCAATGACCGGGACCGCGCGGCGCGCTTCGACTTCTCGAACATCCAGGGCATCATCCAGAAGCCCGAGGGCGCGTTCCAGTTCTACGTGCAGGCGGGCGGCTACTCGATCCCGCAGCTCGGCTTCCCGACCCTCGGGACCTTCACCCAGACGGACCTGCTGTTCGGCCCGGTCCCGGTCGCCTTCGGCAAGATCCAGATCAACGACGAGTGGTCCGTCCAGGGCGGCCGGATGTTCACCCTGATCGGCACCGAGCTGCTGTTCACCTACCAGAACCTGAACATCAACCGCGGCCTGCTGTTCGTGCAGGAGAACTTCATCAACCAGGGCGTCCAGCTCAACTACGCCAGCGGACCGCTCTCGGTGTCGCTCGCCGGCACGGACGGGTTCTTCTCCAACGAGATCACGTGGTTCACCGGCAACGTCGCCTACAAGCTCGACGACTTCAACACGGTCGGCGTCAACGGCGGTCTCAACCTCGGCCGCACCAACGCCTTCGCCCGGAGCCCGCGCTACCAGTTCGCCACGCCGGGCTTCCAGCAGAACAGCGGCATCTTCGACATCAACTACACCTACGCGAACGGTCCTTGGATCGTCTCGCCCTACTTCCAGTTCACCAATGTCGAGCGGGATCCGCGCATCGGCATCTTCAATTCCGCCTCGACCTACGGCGGGGCGCTCCTGGCGGCCTACTCGTTCACCGACAACTTCTCCCTGGCGGGCCGCATCGAGTACACCGAGCAGTCGGGCGTGCGGGGGTCCGGGACGACGAACCTGCTGGGCTTCGGCGCCGGCAGCAACGCCTTCTCGTTCACCATCACGCCGACCTTCACGTTCGACCGCTTCTTCTTCCGGGTGGAGTACGCGCACGTCGAACTCGGCGGGATCACCCGCGCCGCCATCACCGACGAGGGGCTGCTGATCCCCGGTACCGGCTTCGGCCGGACCGGCAACCGCACCTCGCAGGACCGCTACATGGTCGAGACCGGCATCACCTTCTGATCCGGTGCGCGTCCCGGCCCTCGGGCCGGACCGCAGCAGCCCCCGGCCTCGCGCCGGGGGCTTTTTTGTGCCGACGTTGCGGGTCTAGAACGCGATTGTGCGGGCCTGAATGCGCCTGGCTAGCCCGGCTGCGCGCCCGCTCGATGGGCTTCGCGACGCGGTTCCGAGATGGCACAGGGTGAGTCTGATCCGCCCCAAGCCGAGAGCCGGGCCATTCGATCCGGGTGCGCCCGAACGAACTTCGCGTCCCGAGTTGTTCCTGGAAAGAACCGCGTATCTCAGGTTCAATCAAGATCAAGCTATGATGGCGCGCATCAACGTTGCGTCTCTATTGCCTTAAGCAACAATATAGTGCTTATAAGATGTTCGATCATGATCCGATAGGTCTTCGATAGAACTTGCAATGCTGTGCTGAACGCGTTTACCCTGCGTCCTATGCTGGCCGTCGTCAGATCAGGGACAGGTTCACATGGCTTCGATCGAGGCACTTTCGGCGGCGCTCCGGAGCCTCGCGGCGCCCGGGATGACACCCAAGGCGCTGCGTGCCGCCGTCCTCGAGGAATATCCTGACGCCTCCAAGAAGGAGATCGTGCGCGCGGCCTTCCACGCGCTGATCGAATCACAGTCACAGGAAACCCTCGCGGTGGACACCCTCCACGGCTTTGCCCTGGCGGAGCGCGCGTCCGTCGACGACGAGCCGGTCTCGGTGGCGCCCCGGCGGACGAGGCGGCATCGGCGCGTCGCCGCGTCGGTCGCCGCAACGATCGCCCAACCCGTCGCCGTCGCGGTTTGAGCGCCGCGGGCCGGCGTCAGTCGCGCCGGAGCAGGCGTCGGCCCGGCCGGTGGCCTTCCTCGCCGGTATCGCGGAAGCCGAGCTTCTCGAGCAAGCTCCACGAGGCGAGGTTGGCGGGGCGGCACTCGGCGACGAGGATGCGCGCCGGGAAGTGCCCCCTCAGCGCCCCGATGATTGCCGAGACCGCCTCGAAGGCAAATCCGCGCCCCCGGGCCGCCCCGCCGATCCAGTAACCGATCTCGATCACGCCCGCGCCGCGCAGGTGCGTCCCCACCACGCCCACAAGCTCGCGCGCCGACGCCTGCGTCGGCTCCGCGCCGGCGACGCGATGCCAGGCGCCGAGGAAACGGTCCTGTCCACGCGCGCCGCTCCGGATCAGATCCTCGGCGTCCTGCAGCGTGAAGGGCGCCGGCAGGAAGTCCACCGCCGCGGTGATCGCCGGGTCGTCCGTGAGCCGGCGGAGGTCCTGCGCATCCTCGGGCCGCAGAGCGGCGATCGACAGGCGAGCGGTCTCGATCCCGGGCAGGACGGCAAGGCTGTCGCGTGCGGCGCGGATGGTAAACATCCCTTCGATGTGGGGTGGAAGCCGGACCGGAAAAGGCACGATTCCAACGGCCCTGATCATCCCGTAGGCCGCACGAAAACCGGACCCGGTCCTTCGCGCAAGGGTCGCAGTTCTGCCGAACGGGAACGGTTGCTTAACCTGAATCCGTCTTCATTGGGGCATCAGGTTGCGTCAGGCAAACGGGTGCGTCGATGCGGGTGCGCGGTACGGGTCAGATGTTGCGGACGCTCTCGCGCTTCGCCCTCATCGGCATCATCGGCGGTGCGGCCGCCGCCTGCTCGTCGGATGCCTCGCGGCTGAGCAATCCCTTCTCGAATCCTTTCGATTCGGAGCCCTCCGCCACCGGCAGCCTGCCGGACGGGACGCTCAAGCCCGCGCCCGCGATCCGCACGGGCCGCATCCAGTCGGAGGCGCTCAGCCCGCCCTCAACCCCGCGCTCGGCCGCGACCCATTCCGCCGCGCTTGCCGCCACACCCGCCGCCGCGCCCGCGACGCGCGTCGCCTCGACCGGCACGGTCGGCTGGAACGCGCAGGGCGGCACACAGATCACCGTGTCGCAGAACGACAGCCTGAACCAGATGTCGACGCGGTTCGGCGTGCCGGCGTCCGCGATCCTGTCCGCCAACGGACTGACCAGTGCCAGCCAGATCACGCCCGGCCGGCAGATCGTGATCCCGGTCTACAACGCCTCCGGCATGAACCCGGCCGCGGCTCCGATGACCGCCCGCCCGGCCCGGGCGGCCGAGGAGAAGCGCGAGGACGCCAAGCAGGTCGAGGCCAAGATCGCCGCCAAGCGCGAGGAAGCCAAGGAGGCGGCCAAGCGCGAGGAGGCGAAGGAGGCGGCCAAGCGTGCCGCCTCCAAGGAAGCCGACCGCAAGGAAGCCGACCGCAAGGAAGCTGATCGCAAGGAAGCCCTTGCCCGCGAGGCCGCGGCCCGCAAGGTCGCCGACGCGAAGGCCACGAAGGAGGGCGACAAGCCGCGGCACGTGCGTCCGGGTCAGGTCGCCAAGGCCGACGAGAAGAAGCCCGACGAGAAGAAGGCGGATCCCAAGGCCGAGGCGAAGGCCAAGGCCGAGGTGAAGGCCCAGGAAGCCAAGGCCGAGGCGAAGGCTGCCGCCAAGGCGGAGGCCGCCCAGAAGCTCGCCGAGGCGAAGGCTGCCAAGGAGGCTGCGCAGAAGGCTGCCGCCGCCGAGAAGGCCGAGAAGGTCGCCGCCAAGGAGACGCCGAAGGCTGCCGCTCCGGCCGCGCCCGCCGCTCCGGCGAAGCCCGAGCCGGCCGCGACCGGCTCGGTCGCCGACGCGACGCCCTCGGAGAGCTTCCGCTGGCCCGCCAAGGGCCGGGTGATCTCGGGCTATGGCAGCTCCGGCAACGAGGGCATCAACATCGCGGTGCCGGAGGGCACGCCCGTCAAGGCGGCCGAGGAAGGCACGGTTGCCTATGCCGGCTCCGACGTGAAGGGCTACGGCAAGCTCGTGCTGGTGCGTCACGCCAACGGCTACGTCTCGGCCTACGCCCATAACGGCGAGATCGACGTGAAGCCCGGCGACAAGGTCAAGCGCGGCCAGACGATCGCCAAATCCGGCGCCTCCGGCAACGTGACCTCGCCGCAGCTGCATTTCGAGATCCGCAAGGGCGGCGCGCCCGTGGACCCGATGTCCCAGCTCGCCAGCAACTGAGCGGCGCATCCCGATCGCGCGGCGCGGCGGTCCCGGAAGGGGCCGCCGCTCGCCTGTATGGATGGCGGCAGGACAGGCAGGCTCGCGCTCGGTGGTCCCCGACCGCGCGTCTAGGATTTCGGCTCCTGCAGCGTCCCGTCGGGGCTGTGGCGGTCCACCGCCTCGGGGAGCACCCGAGCCAGCGTCGGGAACAGCTGATCCATCGGAATACCGAGCTTCTGCGCCATCTGACGCACCTGCTCGTTGTCGAGGACTCTGCGCAGGTCGTCCGCGGTGATCGGCTCGTTCGGTCCGCGGCCGAGCCAGGAATTGACCTGGCTCTCGTAACCCGAGCGGCGGAGCTGGTCGAGCAGCGCGTTCAGGCCACCGGGCAGCACCTGCTGGATGATGCCGGGCAACGCCTTGAGCGCCATCTGCCCCAGCGAACCGCCGAGGGAATCGAGCAGGCTCATGCGGGTCTCCTGTCGTTAGTCGCCGGCGGTCACACGGGTGCCCGTCGCCCACCGCGGGCAGGAGGCGGCCGCCGTGCCGCGTGAAGTGTAATTTAGTCGACAGAGGACGGACAGTCGCGCGGAATCCTGGCCCGGAACGCGCTCCTGCAGTCTCGCGGCTATGAAACTCCTGGTCCTGTCCTCTTTACTTTCGTTGTGGATCAGCGTGGCCCTGGCGGCGCCGTCCGGCACGGGCCGTCAAGCGGATCAACACAGCCTGACGGACGCGGTCTTCGTGCGGCCGCTCTACGGCGTCTACCGGCATTGCGGCGGGGCGTGCCTCAAGAGCGGTGGGCTGTCCTGGTACTGCTTCGCCAAGCAGAGTTGCTACCTCAGCTGCGCTACGGCGCCGCCTCTGATGAAATGCGCGGTGCCGTGATGCCCCAGGAACGTTGCGCCCGGTCGGGCCTACGCGCCGACCTGGGTGCTGAAGTTCGGCTGGGGCTTCAGCTTGCCGTCCTCGCTCTGATCCGCCACCGCCGCCGGCAGGAACTCGGACAGAACCGTGGCCACGCGGCCCTCCGGCACGCCGAGGTCGTAGGCGAGGCGTTCGGTGACGCCGTCCGGCAGGCACGCGGCGATCGCGGAGGCCGGCACGGTCTGCCGGCTGTCCGGCCGTCCGCCCGCCGCGAGCCACGACCCGACTGCATCGCCGTGGCCGGTCTCGCGCAGCCGCCCGAGGAAGGCGGCCAGACCGCCGGGATAGAACTTCGCCAGTGCCAGAGCGAGTTTGCCGCTGCCCGCCCCGTCCAGGGCCCGCTCGGCCGCCGCCGCCACGTCGCCGATCAGGTTTCTCGCACCGTCTAGCAGGCCCATGGATCTCCCCGTCACGCTGGTTCGCCGCGTGGCAAGATCGGGCGCGGTCCGGCCCCGGCAAGCGCGTGCGGCAATTGCGCGGGCGATCCGATAGGATGCGCGTCCGGGATATGCGGGAGCCGATGATGAAGCGTGTGCAGGCCGGCGTGCTGGACATCGCCTATCTGGAGTTCGGACCGCCGGACGGACCGCCCGCCGTGCTGCTCCACGGCTTCCCGTACGACGTCCACGCCTGCACCGTGGCGGCGGCTCAGCTGGCCGAGGCCGGCGCGCGCTGTCTCGTCCCCTACCTGCGCGGCTACGGGCCGACCCGCTTTCGCGACACCTCGACGCCGCGTTCGGGCGAGCAAGCGGCGCTCGGGGCCGATCTCGTGGCCTTCCTGGATGCCCTCGGGATCGCGCGCGCCGTGCTCGCCGGCTACGATTGGGGCGGCCGGGCCGCCTGCGTGGTCTCGGCGCTCTGGCCGGACCGGTCCAGGGGGCTGGTGAGCTGCGGCGTCGGCTACAACATCCAGAACATCCCGGCCGCAGGCAGGCCTGCCGCGCCCGAGGCGGAGCACCGGCTCTGGTATCAGTATTATCTCCACAGCGAGCGCGGCCGCGCCGGCCTCGCGGAGAACCGGGAGGCGTTCTGCCGCCTGCTCTGGCAGCTCTGGTCGCCGACCTGGGCGTTCGAGGCTGCGACCTTCGCGGCGACCGCGCAAGCCTTCGACAATCCGGACTTCGTCGACGTGGTGGTGCATTCCTATCGCCATCGGTTCGGCCTCGTGCCGGGCGATCCGGCCCTCGGGGCGGTCGAGGCACGGCTGGCGGCCCAGCCGGAGATCGCCGTGCCATCGATCGTGCTTCTCGGCGCCGACGACGGCGTCGGCCCGCCGCCCGCCACCGACGCGGACGCCCGCCGCTTCACCGGTCCTTACCGGCGTGAGATCGTCGCGGGGGTGGGCCACAACTTTCCCCAGGAGGCGCCGGACGTCTTCGCCGAGGCGGTGCGCGCCCTGCTGTGAGGGCGCGGCCGGACCCACTCGCTTCGGCGTTGCTTTCGGGAAGCCCCTGGCTATAGTCCGCGCGCTTTTCGACCGGTCTGCCCATGCCGAAATCCGGCGGCAGGCCCGCTCGCCACTCGCAGGAGACGCTCGTTGATCACCCCCGCCTTCGCGCAAGGGGCCGGTACGGCCGCTGGCGGAGCGGAGATCGCCTTTCAGGTGGTCCCGTTCGTCCTGATCTTCGTGATCATGTATTTCCTGATCCTGCGACCGCAGCAGAAGCGGGTCAAGGACCACCAGGCGCTGCTGAAGTCCGTGCGCCGGGACGACACGGTCGTGACCAACGGCGGACTGATCGGCCGCGTGACCAAGGCTGCGGATGACGCCGCCGAGATCGAGGTGGAGATCGCCCCGAACGTCCGCGTGCGGGTCGTCCGGTCGATGATCTCCGAGGTCCGCGCCAAGGGCACCGTGAAGGCTGCCTGAACCGCTGGTTGAACCGGCCGGCGCAAAGCGCCGGCCCACAAGAGAAAAAGACGGCCGATGCTGCGCTTCTCCCGTGCGAAGATCTTCGCCACGCTGGGCCTGATCCTGGTGGGGCTGATGCTCGCCGTGCCGAGCTTCTTCTCCCCCGAGCAGCGCAAGGGCTTCGTCGCCAGCCTGCCCGCGTGGTTCCCGAGCTGGATCGTTCCGACGCGCGCCATCGTGCTCGGCCTGGATCTCCAGGGCGGCTCGCAACTCCTGCTCGAAGTCGACCAGAACGAGCTGATCGCCTCACAGGCCAAGGCGTTGCGCGACGACGTTCGCCGCGTGCTCCAGCAGGAGAACGTGCGCGCCGACGGCGGCATCGGCCTGCTCCAGCGGGGCGTGCAGGTGAAGATCGCGGACGACGCGGCGCGCGCCAAGGTCCTGCCGAAGCTCCAGGAGCTGGCGCAGCCGATCACCACGTCGCTCGGCCAGACCGCCGCCCGCACCCTCGACATCGCCGAGCAGCCCGGCGGCGTGGTCCGCCTGACGCTCACCGATGCCGGCATCACCGACCGCACCCGGCGCGCCGTGAGCCAGGGCATCGAGGTCATCCGCCGCCGCCTCGACTCCACCGGGACCACCGAGCCCTCGATCCAGCAGCAGGGCGCCGACCGGATCCTGATCCAGGTGCCGGGCGAGCAGAACCCCGAGCGGCTCGAGAGGCTCCTCGGCTCCACCGCCAAGCTCGAGTTCCGCATGCTCGCCGACAGCCCGTCCGGCGACGTCGACATGCTGCCCTCCAAGGACGAGAAGGGCGCCAAGGTCCCGGTCGAGCGGCGGGTCATGGCCGATGGCGGCGAGCTGACCGACGCGCAGCCCGCCTTCGACCAGCAGTCCCACGAGCCGATGGTGAGCTTCAAGTTCAACCTGCGCGGCGCGCAGCGCTTCGGGCAGGCGACCTCGGAGAATGTCGGCCGGCGCATGGCGATCGTGCTGGACAACGAGGTGGTCTCGGCGCCGGTCATCCGCTCGGCGATCACCGGCGGATCCGGCCAGATCACCGGCAACTTCACGGTGCAGCAGGCCAACGACCTCGCGGTGCTGCTGCGGGCCGGCGCCCTGCCGGCCAAGTTCACCGTGGTCGAGCGCCGCGTCGTCGGGCCGGGTCTCGGCCGCGACTCCATCGAGGCCGGCAAGCTCGCCACCCTGGTGGCGGCGGCTCTGGTGGTGGCCTTCATGTTCGCCACCTACGGGACCTTCGGCTTCATCGCCAACATCGCTCTGATGGTCCACGTGGGGCTGATCCTGGGCCTGATGTCGGTGCTGGAGGCGACCATGACGCTGCCGGGCATCGCCGGCATCGTGCTGACGATCGGCACCGCGGTGGATTCCAACGTGCTGATCTACGAGCGCATGCGCGAGGAGCAGCGGGCCGGCCGCTCGCTGATCTCGGCGCTGCAGGCGGGCTTCGACCGGGCCTTCGCCACCATCATCGATTCGAACTCGACCATGGCGATCGCCGCCCTGATCCTGTTCTTCCTCGGCTCGGGCCCGGTGAAGGGCTTCGCCGTGGTCTTCATCCTCGGCATCCTCACCACGGTCATCACGGCGGTGACGCTGACCCGGATGATGATCGCGGTGTGGTACAAGACCTTCCGGCCGAAGGCCCTGCCGTTCTGAATGAACTCACTTTCGGGAGACGCGTCACCGCCGGCCTGATACCGCTGTTCCAAATCACCCCTCATCCTGAAGTGCCCGCGTCAGCGGGCCCCGAAGGAGGGCTCCAGGGATCACGGTTGTCACTGGAGGGCTCCTTCGAGGCCTCCGCTCCGCTCCGGCACCTCAGGATGAGGGCGAGAGTGGGACAGGCGATCGGGCCGGCGCTGCGATCTTCCCAACGTTAGGTCCGAAAAATGCGCCTGCTCCGCCTCTGGCCCGATGAATCGCATTTCGACTTCATGCGATTCCGGCGCTTCACCTTCCCGCTCTCGGCGCTGCTCTCGCTCGCCACGGTGGCGCTGTTCCTGTCGATCGGGCTGAACTTCGGCATCGACTTCAAGGGCGGCACCCTCGTCGAGCTGCAGGCGAAGTCCGGCACCGCCGACGTGGCGTCGATCCGGCACACGGCGGCGGGCTTCGGCTTCGGCGAGCCGGAGGTGCAGGAACTCGGCAACCAAGGTACCGTGCTGGTACGCCTGCCGCTGCAGCCCGGCGAGCAGGGCCAGACCGCGGTGATGAACAAGGCGCACGCCGCCTTCGACAAAGATTACGACTTCCGCCGCACCGAGACTGTCGGCCCGCGCGTCTCCGGGGAACTCGTCCAGTCCGGCACGCTCGGTGTCGTGCTGTCGGTCGTGGCGGTGCTGCTCTACCTCTGGTTCCGATTCGAGCGGGAGCTGGCGCTCGGCGCCATCGTGGGCACGCTCCACGACATCGTGCTCACCGTCGGCGTGTTCATCATCAGCCGGATCGAGTTCAACATGACCTCGATCGCGGCGATCCTGACGATCGTGGGCTACTCGCTGAACGAGACCGTGGTGGTGTTCGACCGGACCCGGGAGCTGATGCGCCGCTACAAGACAATCCCAACCGTCGACCTGCTCAACCTGTCGATCAACTCGACCATGTCGCGCACGGTGATGACGTCGATCTCGTCCGCCCTGTCGCTGCTGGCCCTGGTGCTGTTCGGCGGCGAGGCGATCAAGGGCTTCGCCGTGGTGATGCTCTGCGGCGTCCTGATCTGCACCTACTCGGCGATCTTCATCTCGACGCCGGTGTTGATCTATCTGGGCCTGATGCTCTCGGGCGCCCGCGCGGCGGCCGAGCGTTCGGGCGTCCCGCAACCGGCGGAGTAGTCCTTTTCCCGAGATGGCCGATCAGCCAAGTCCGAAGAGCTTCGAATCCGGCTTCGTGCCGGGGCGCCACATCATCGACACCTACGGCAATGGCGGCTTCCGCTTCGCCGGCATGTCGCATCGCGGCTCGATCCTGCTGCTGCCCTCGGGCGTGCGGGCCTGGGACGTGACGGAGCCGCGGAACATCGACCGCACGGCGCTGCGCCCGGTCCAGGCCGAGGCGGGAGACATCGAGCTGCTGCTCGTCGGAACAGGCCTCGACATCGCGGCGATCGATCCCGCCCTGCGGGGCTGGCTGAAGGATGTCGGCGTCGGCCTCGACGTGATGCAGACCGGCGCCGCCGCCCGGACCTACAACATCCTGGTCGCCGAGAACCGCAAGGTCGCGGCCGCGCTGATCGCGGTGGCCTGATGCCGGAGGTGGAGGGCCAGACCGCCGAGACAGGGCTCGCCTTCGCGCAATCCCATTGCGAGGGCTTGGTGCGGACCGGCGATCCGGACCGCTACTACGCGACCCTCTTCGCCCCCGCCGCCGCCCGCCCGCACCTCTTCGCGCTCTACGCCTTCAGTCTGACCGTCGCGCGGGTGCGTGAGGCCGCCTCGAACCCGATGGCCGGGGAAATCCGCCTGCAATGGTGGCGCGACGCCCTGCAGGGCGAGGCCCGCGGCGACGTGCGTGCCAACCCGGTGGCGGCGGCCCTGGAGGAGGCGATCCGGGTGAACCGCCTCGGCCGCCAGCCCTTCGTCGACCTGATCGACGCCCGCGTCTTCGACCTCTACGAGGATCCGATGCCCCGGGTGAACGACCTGGAGGGATATTGCGGCGAGACCGCCTCGGCCCTGTTCCGGCTGGCGAGCCTCGTGATCGGCAACGGCTCAGAGCCGGGCGGCGCGGGGGCGGCCGGCCATGCCGGCGTGGCCTACGGGATCACCGGGCTCCTGCGCGCCCTGCCCTGGCACGCCCGCTCCGGTCAGGTCTACCTGCCGGCCGACATCCTCGGCCGCTACGGCGTCACCCGCGAGGATATCGTCACCGGTCGCGGCGGGCCGGGCCTGCGCCGCGCCTGCGCCGACCTGCGCGATCTTGCCCGGCAGCACCTGAAGGCCTTCGAGGCGGCGCGCCCGACCATCGCGCCCTCGACGGGGGCCGCGTTCCTGCCGGTGGCGCTGGTGGAGCCCTACCTCGCCGCCATGGAGCGCGCGTCCTACGACCCGCTCAACACGCCATTCGAGCTGCCGCGCTGGCGCCGGCTGTGGCGCCTGTGGCGGGCCGCGCGGCGAGTGGGGTGAGCGGTCGCACTCAGGTCATCGGTACGGAGGTGACGAAATGGGCGTGCCCCGTCGCATCGCTGCGCCAGACCGTTCGGATATGCGGATTACGCCCATCCGGCGATAGAATGGGTCCCTCGAAGATCAGTTTCACGTCCCCACGCGCCGAGACCGTTTCGCCGATGTAGGAGGTCTCGGTCGGATGATCGAGCAGCGCCGACGAGAGCGAGAGCGGGTCGCCCAGATGGAACCCGAAACGCTTGAAGAACCGCGCCTTTGGGCCGCCTTCGATGTGGGATTCGTCCAGCAGGTAGCCGTCGATCTTACGCGGGTCGAGCGACCAACTCCGCGGCCAGTCCGGAGGGCTCAAGCGTTCGCCCGTTTGACGAGGCGGAGGTCCATTGCCTCGACGGTAGCAAGCGCGCCAGCCGGCTCCGCAAATTCGACCTCGTAGGCCTCGCCGTCACGCCAGACGCCGACGATCGTGCCCTCGGACCCCACCTCCATCGTGACACCGTCATCCGTCACGGCAGCGGCGGTCAAGGCCACCCGATCGAGATCCCGCAGATCCGACCGCAGCTCATTGCGTCTGACGATGTAATGCGCGTCGACCGACATGCCCGAAGGATGACGAGTCGGCCGCCGCGGTGCAAGGGCCACCGGATCAGAGAACCCGCGCCAGTCCAGGCGCCAGAGCTGCCAGACGAATCGGCGCACCCAGCCCTACATCGGCCTCCGGTGAGGCCAGCACGGCGGCCCGGCACAGCCCGTCGCCGCCGAGGCCCGTCACCAGCCGCCCGCCGGGTTCCAGCGCCGCGCGCCAGTGCGGCGGGATCGCGTCGACGCTGCCATGGACCAGGATCCGGTCGAAGCCACCATCCGGCAATTCCGGGGCGAGCCCGTCCGCTTGGACGACGTGCACGTCGGACAGGTCGGCGAGGCGTGCGGCAGCGTCTGCCGCCAGCGTCCCGTAACGCTCCAGGCTCAACACGGCGCCGGCCCCGAGCCGGGCAAGCAGCGCCGACGCGTAGCCCGAGCCCGTGCCGATCTCCAGGACGCGCTGCCCCGGCTCCACCCGCAGCAGCGCCAGCATCAGCGCCACCGTAGACGGCGCCGTCATCGACGCGCCGCAGGGCAGCGGCAGGGCGATGTCCCGCCGCGCATGAACCCGGTGCTCGGGCGGCGCGAAGGCGTCGCGCGACACCTGCTCCATGGCCCGGAGCACCGCGGTGTCGCGCAGGCCCCTGCCCCGCAGCGCCATCACGAAGGCGGCGTTGCCGGCAGCCTCCTCCAGGCTGCCGAGGTCGATCACGCGGCGAAGGCCTGCGCGAAGCGCGTCAGCGTCGGCTCGTCGGTGAGGTCGAGGCGCAGCGGCGTCACCGAGATCCGCTTCTCGGCGATGGCCTTCAGGTCCGAGCCGTGGCCCGGCTCGAACCGCGCCTTGGCGAAGGCCAGCCAGAAATACGGGTTGCCGCGCCCGTCCACCCGCGCGTCGATCGACAGCAGCGCCTGGTTGCGAAAGCCCTGCGCCGCCACCGCGACGCCCTGCACGTCGGCCGGCTCGCAATCCGGAAAATTCACGTTGATCAGGATGCCGGGCTCGATCCCGGTCTCCAGGATCTTCCGGACCACCTTCGCGCCGTGCGTCCTCGCGCACTCCCATTTGAGCGCGCCGCGCCCGCCGGCGCCGTAGGCCTGGCTCATGGCGATGGAGCGGATGCCGAGGATCGTCCCCTCCATGGCGGCCGCGATCGTGCCCGAATAGGTCACGTCCTCGGCGACGTTCTGGCCGCGGTTGACCCCCGACAGGACGAGGTCCGGCCCGTGATCGCCGAGGATGTGGCGCACGCCGAGGATCACGCAGTCCGACGGCGTGCCCTTCACGGCGAAGCGCTGCTCCGAGACCTGCCGCAGCCGCAGCGGATCGTTGAGGGAGAGGGAATGCGACACGCCGGACTGGTCGCTCTCCGGCGCCACCACCCAGACGTCGTCCGACAGCTCCCGGGCGATCTCCTCCAGGGTACTGAGCCCCGGCGCGTGGATGCCGTCGTCGTTGGTGACCAGGATGCGCATCAACGGGTGCCCTCGATCCGGTTGAGCCCACCCATATAGGGGTGGAGCACCGACGGGATCGTGATGCTCCCGTCCGGGTTCTGGTAATTCTCCATCACGGCGATGAGCGCGCGGCCGACCGCGACGCCCGAGCCGTTGAGGGTGTGGACATAGGCCGGCTTGCCGTCCTTGGCCCGGTAGCGGGCGTTCATCCGCCGCGCCTGGAAGTCGCCGCACACCGAGCACGACGAGATCTCGCGGTGCGTGCGCTGCCCCGGCACCCAGACCTCGATGTCGTAGGTCTTCTGACTGGCGAACCCCATGTCGCCGGTGCAGAGGGTCATCACCCGGTAGGGCAGATCCAGTTTCTTCAGGACCGCCTCGGCGCTGGTCAGCATCCGCTCGTGCTCGTCGGCGGACATCTCCGGCGTCGTGATCGAGACCAGCTCGACCTTGCTGAACTGGTGCTGGCGCAGCATGCCGCGGGTGTCGCGCCCCGCCGCCCCGGCCTCGGCCCGGAAGCAGGGGGTGAGCGCGGTGAAGCGCAGGGGCAGCTCCTCCTCGCGGAGGATCGACTCGCGCACGAGGTTGGTCAGCGGCACCTCGGCGGTGGGGACGAGCCAGAAATGCTCGTCGCTGACCGGGGCGGATTCCGTACCAGCCTGCCTCTGCAGCGACTTGACGTAATCGAGGCCCTTGAAGACCGAGAACTGGTCGTCCTCGAACTTCGGCAGCTGCGCGGTGCCGAACATCGCGGCGTCGCGCACCAGCACCGGGGGCGCCACCTCCAAGTACCCGTGCTCCTGCGTGTGCAGGTCGATCATGAACTGGCCGAGCGCCCGCTCCAGCCGGGCGAGCTGCCCCTTCAGCACCACGAAGCGCGAGCCGGACAGCTTGGCGGCCGCCTCGAAATCCATCAGGCCGGCGGCCTCGCCCAGTTCGAAATGCTCCTTGCCCTCGGTCAGCCTTTCGCGGGTGGCGGCGTGGCTGCGATAGAGGACGTTGCCGTGCTCGTCCGCGCCCTCCGGCACGTCGGCCTTCGGCCGGTTCGGGATCGCGGCGAGCCTGTCCGTCAAGGCCGCATCGGCGGCGTCCTGCGCGGCCTTCAGCTCCGGCTCGACGCCCTTCAGCGCCGCGACTTCCGCCATCAGGGAAGCGGCACGCGCCTCGTCCTTGGCCTTCTTGGCGCCGCCGATCTCCTTGGCGAGGGCGTTGCGCCGTTCCTGGTTGACCTGCGCCGCCGAGACGGACGACTTCCGCGCCTCGTCCAGGGCGATCAGCTCGGCCGACAGCGGCGCGAGGCCCCGGCGGGCGAGGTCGCGGTCGAAGGCGTCCGGGTTCTCCCGGATGGCGCGGATGTCGTGCATCGAGTCGGCTCGGGTCTTCCGCGCGGCGTCAGGCGCGCGGGCCCCGCTTTGCCGCATCGCGTCCGGTGGGACAAGCGCGGGGGAGCGGCCGGCAGGGCGGCGGACCCGGGTCAACGGATTGCAGTGCTTCCGTGTGTCGGCGGCCCTGTGACAACCACCCCGTCGTTCCGGGGCGCCGAAGGCGAGCCCGGAATCCAGAAGCGCGGACCGCGCCATGCCGTGCACGCGTGTCGGATCCGGCTTCCGGGCCCTGCTTCGCAGCCTCGGAATAACGGATCAGCCATTCCTGCATGGGGCCAACTCGTGGTGACCCGAGTTCGCAGCCCTGGAGCGTCCGGTTCGTCGTCAGCCCTTCGGCGGCGCGAGCTTCAGCTGGTCGATCGCCCAGAGCCATGTCCCGTCCGCCTGTTCGCGGGCGACCTCCACCGAGAACGCGCCGTTGGGAAGCCGCGCGAAGGTCATGGCAAGGCCATCGTTGCGCAGGGGCGGCAGGGTCTCGGGGGTCGGGAAATCCGACTTGCGTGCCAGCAGGTCGGCGTAGAAGGTCCGGATCTCGGCATGCCCGGTGGCGACGACGCGGCCGGCCGCTAGCACCGCGTCGGGTTCGTAGAGCGCGACCAGCCCCTCGACGTCGCCTGCATTGGCGCGCTGGTTGAACAGGCTGGCGAGCGCCTCGGGCGCCCGGGCGGCCTCTCGCGTCTCATCCGACATGGCGTGTCCTCCGGTCGTCGTCCGGCCCTGGCGGCCGTTCGGGTGCTGCGGCAATGCTTCGGGCGGCCGATCTTTTCCCGCTCGAGGTCATTTGAGCCGCGTTCCCTCGCGATCGGCCACCGAAACGGCGACCGGGATCCCAGTCTTCACGCTCTCCGAGACGGTGCAGAACCGTTCGAACTGCTCCAGCACCCGGTCGATCCGCGGCATGTCGGCGGCGGCCGCCCCGAGCTGGATGTGGACGCCGATTCCCGTGATGCGCAGCCGCCCCTCGGCGTTGCGCGCCACCCGGCAGGACGCCTCGGCCGCGACGCCGCGCGCATCCTGCCGGAACTTGCCCAGGGCGAAGACGAGGCTGGCGCAGAGGCAGTTCGCGACCCCGGAGATCAGGAGCTGCTCCGGGAAAGGCCCGGTCCCGCCGCCGATCGGCGGCGCCTCGTCGGTCCGGAGCGCCGGCAGGGCCGCGCTGAAGTCGACGGTGAAGACGTAATCCGCGACTTGGGTGATCCGGATCGTCGGTCCCTCTTCCATCGCGGTCCTTCTCATCGATCAATAAGGCGTCGCGCGACGCTTCGAGGGACGCGGCAGGTCCCCCTCCCGGGCGCGAGCGGCGTTGACGTGAAGGATCTGGTCGTCCGGCGCGGGCGGATCCCCCCCGGGTCCCCTCCCCGTCCGATAGCAAACGCCCGATCCGCGTTCGCGTTCGGCAGGCCCGCGCCATGCGTCCGGATACGGATGATTTCCCCGGCTCTTCCCCGTAGAACCGGCCGCCTGACCGACCCGGAAGCGAACACCCGATCCGATGACGAGCCCGACGACCCTCGACGCCCTGATGCCTCTTCTGGAGCGCATCGCCACCGCTCTGGAGCGGACTGCGCCCGCGGTCCCGCCGGCCTTCGACCCCGAGGCGGCCGACG
The DNA here is from genome assembly GCF_053346215.1 of Methylobacterium sp. A49B. Classification (NCBI taxonomy): domain Bacteria; kingdom Pseudomonadati; phylum Pseudomonadota; class Alphaproteobacteria; order Hyphomicrobiales; family Methylobacteriaceae; genus Methylobacterium; species Methylobacterium sp. A49B. The sequence continues at coordinate 121,344 of NZ_JBKFBO010000114.1, read as the reverse complement.
CCTTCCTGTGGGGGCCGGAACGCCGGCTCACGCCGGTGCCGCAGGTGGCGCGTGTGGAGATGGGACTGCTCACCGGCATCGACCGGGCGCGCGACACCCTGGTGGAGAACACCGAGCGCTTCGCCCGCGGCCTGCCGGCCAACAACGCCCTGCTGTGGGGCGCCCGCGGCATGGGGAAATCCTCGCTGGTCAAGGCGGCCCATGCCGAGATCAACGCGCGCCGCCCCGTCGGCAGCCTGCCCATGAAACTCGTGGAGATCCACCGCGAAGATATCGAGGCCCTGCCGGACCTGATGGCGCTGCTGCGGCCCGACCCGCACCGCTGGCTGGTCTACTGCGACGACCTCTCGTTCGACGCCGACGACACTTCGTACAAGTCGCTCAAGACAGCGCTCGACGGCGGCATCGAGGGCCGGCCCGGGAACGTGCTGTTCTACGCCACCTCCAACCGCCGCCACCTGCTCGCCCGCGACATGATGGAGAACGAGCGCTCCACCGCGATCAATCCCGGCGAGGCTGTGGAGGAGAAGGTCTCGCTCTCCGACCGGTTCGGCCTCTGGCTCGGCTTCCACAAGTGCAGCCAGGACGAGTACCTGGCGATGATCCGCGCCTATGCCGAGCGCTACGGTCTCGCGGTGCCGCCGGAGCAGCTGCGCGCCGAGTCCCTCGAATGGGCCACGACCCGCGGCTCGCGCTCGGGCCGGACCGCCTTCCAGTTCATCCAGGATCTGGCCGGTCGGTTGGGGACGACGCTCGACTGAGGGGCTGGGCCTACCGCCCGCTCGACCCGAAGCCGCCCGATCCGCGTGCGGAGGCGGGACCGGCCTCACCCTCCAGTACTGTGAGCATCGGTCGCGTGATGCGCGTGAAGACGAGCTGCGCGATTCGCTCACCCGGCTCGATCCGGACCGGCTCCGTCGCGTCCCGATTCCAGGCGGAGACCATCAACGGCCCCTCGTAATCCGCGTCGATGACGCCGGTACCGTTGCCCAGCACCAAGCCCTCGCGGTGTCCACGTCCGGAGCGGGGAAAGATCAGCCCGCACCATGCGGGATCGCGGATGAGCACGCTGAACCCCGCCGGAATCAGAGCCGGCTTGGCTTGGGGCGGCAGGACCAGCGGCGCGTCGAGGCAGGCGTGCAGATCGAGGCCTGCCGCGGCCGAGGAGCCCCAGCGCGGAAATCCCCAGCCGGGCAGCCGCGGATCGAGCAGCCGCAGGCCGACTTCCGGCAGCGCGCTCACGCGCCGAGCCGCGCGATCGCCTCGGCCATCGCGAGCGTCCGACGGGCGGCCTCGACGTGGAGGCGCTCGACCATCTTCCCGTCGACGGCGACAACCCCGAGGGCGCGGTTCTCCGGGGCGTCGAAGACGTCGAGCATCCGCCGTGCCTCGGCGATCTCCCCGTCATCCGGCCCGAAGGCAACGTTGGCAGGGCCGATCTGGCTCGGGTGGATCAGCATCTTGCCGTCGAAACCGAGGTCGCGACCCTGCGTGCACTCGGCCTCGAACCCGGTCGCGTCCCGGAGATCCGTGAACACGCCGTCGATTGCCGCGATCTCGTAGGCCCGCGCGGCGGCCAGCACAGTCATAAGCCAGGGAATGAGGGCCGCCCGTCCAGGCGGCCGGATGCGAGCTGCCTTGAGGAGGTCGTTGGGACCGATCACGAGGGCGGAGAGACGCCCGTCCACGTCGCGGGCGGCGCCGGCGATCTCGGCGGCGTTCACCACCGCCATCGGCGTCTCGATCATCGCCCAGACCCGCGTGGCGAGCGGCGCGCCGAGGCGGCGCAGGCGGGAACCGACGGCGATCAGCGTGTCCGACGTGCGGACCTTGGGCACGAGGATCGCGTCCGGGGCGACCGGAGCCAGCGCGACGAGGTCGGCCTCGCCGTCCTCGGTCTCGGGCGGATTGATCCGCACCACCACCTCGCGGGGGCCGAAGCCGCGGGCGGCCACGGCCGCGGCGACCTGCGCGCGCGCCGCCGCCTTGGCCTCCGGGGCGGTGCCGTCCTCGAGGTCGATCAGAATCACGTCGGCGGGGAGCGACCGTGCCTTTTCAAGGGCCCGGGCGTTGGCGCCGGGCATGGCCAGCACGCTGCGGCGGGGACGGATCTCGCTCATCACGCTTCTCCCGGGCGGCGGCGGTGCCCGCCGCGACGCGGATAGCTTTCTGCGGGCGGAGGGGCAAGAAGCGCCGAGGGCGCGGGCCGCGGGGGGGACACGACATGGCGCGCTGGGTCGCGGGACTGGACGGATGCCGCGGAGCCTGGGCGGGCGCGCTCCTCGATCTTGACGATCCCGGACGACACCGCTGCGGCCTCTTTCCCGACGTGGCCGCCCTCCTCGACGCGCCGGAGCGCCCACTGATCGTAGGGATCGACGTGCCGATCGGCTTGCCCGACCGGATCCTCGGCGGCGGCCGGGCGGCCGACCGCGCGGCGCGCGCCCGCCTCGGTCCGGCACGGTCGTCGGTCTTCCCGATGCCGCCGCGGGCCGCCGTCTACGCGTCCGACTACGACGCCGCCAAGGCCGCCTCGCGCGCCGCAAGCGAGCCGCCCTTCGCGCCTTCCATCCAAGGCTACAACATCTTTCGCTACGTCCGCGCGGTCGACACGCTCCTGCGAGCGCGCCCGGAGGTGCGCGGACGGGTTCACGAGGTCCACCCGGAAGTCGCGTTCCACGCCCTCAACGGCGACCGGCCTCTCGGCCTGGCGAAGAAGGGGCGCGACGCCCGGCGGGGCCTCGATCTCCGGCGGGCGCTTCTCGCCGCGGCGGGGCTGCCGACGACCCTGCTCGATGCCCGCGTCAAGGGCGTGCCCGAGGACGACCACCTCGACGCCTTGGCGGCTCTGGTGGTGGCAGCCGACATCCTCGCGGGGCGGGCTCGGCCTCTCCCCGACCCGCCTGCGCAGGACGCGCACGGCCTGCCGGTTGTCATATGGGCGCCGGCCGTGCGCGAGACCCCGCGGATCCCGTGAGCGTGGTACGTCTCAGCGCGACGAGGCCAGGGCAGGCGGTGGCTTGAACTCGCCGCGCCATTCGGTTGTCTGGTCGGTTTGCGATGCGAAGACGGTGGTGAATGATCCGGTGCCCTTCAGGCCTGCGAACGCCCCCGTCGCCTTGGCGACCTTGAAGGTGCCCATGGCGGTGATCCGACCCTGCGCGTCCGTCACGACACGGCCGGTGAACGGGCTCGTCGCCGCCCCGTTCGGCGTGGCGAAGGTGATCGTGCCCTTCAGCGGACCCTGCCCGCTCTCCAGCGTCACCGTTTCGACGATGGTGACCTGAGCGTTGTCGAGGGGCTGGCCAGGGCTCCTGTTGATGCCGGAGCCGCGCTCCTCGATCTTCATCTTGCCGGGCGCGATCGGCTGCACGTTCTGGCCGTCGTAGTGCAGGGTGAAGGTGCCGCCCATCGGCATGGCAATGGCGCCTGTCGCTCCGGTCAGAAGCAACAGGGCCGTGGTGGAGAATCGCAGCGCGATCGGCATCGGACATCCTCCATAGAATTGATCTTCGTGGATTTGCGCACATTTAGATTGCGCGAATACTATATTCGCGTAGCTAAGATCCGGTGTCAATGCAATTTTCAGAAAGCGAATACAGCATTCGAAGATGTCAGATTTCATACGCTTTGGAAGCCGCTGTAATCCCTCAGCGGTAGGCTCATTGGAAGACGTTGCGGTCGAACTGTGACGAGCGCCGCATGGAGCGGCGGCCTTCACGGGATCCGGCGCGGCGTCGGTGTTGAAGAGCGCGATCGCGCAAGCCCCCGGACATCGGGACCTTCGACCGCGCTTCGGTCAGAGGCGCCACAGCGCCCGAAGCATTCTCCTGATGGCCACGCACATCAGGCCGCATTCCAGCGGCACCTCCGCTACCCTCACGCGCCCTCGATGGATGAAGGCGAGAGCTGTGTTTTCCGAACCGGCGCGCGCGCGCCTACGGGACCACAAGCGGTGTCCAGCGCTAAGGTCGCGCCCTAGCTTCGGTCGCATGAGCGCCGCGAACCCTTTCCCGATCCGACACATCGCCCGGGCGGTCGTCCTGGATCCGCACGACCGGATCCTGCTGATCGCCTACGCGTCGGTCCATACCAGAGGCGCGGATGGTGAGCCCCTGCGATTCTGGTTCATGCCGGGCGGCGGCCTGGAGCCGGGTGAGGATCACGTCACGGCCTGCCGGCGCGAACTGGGAGAGGAGATCGGCCGGGACGACGTCGCGATCGGCCCGCTCGTCGCCGTCTGCGACGGGCCGTTTCACCTGTTCCGCCAGTCCCGGGATGCCCGCGAGCGCTACTTCTTGGTCCGCCTGCCCGACGACCGCGTCGACACGAGCCGCCTCGCCGAGACCGAGGACAATCCCGTGATCGGGACGCGCTGGTGGCCCCTCGACGAATTGCGTGCCAGCGGCGCGCGCGTCGAGCCGGCGGGCCTCGCCGACCTTGCAGCCGAAGTCGCCGCCGGGACTATTCCGGCCCAGCCGCGCGTTCTGACTTGGCAGGATCCTTGAGTTCCACTCCGCGAGACGCGGTTTCCTCTAACCGGAGACGAATTGATGTTCCCCGTATACCTGACTGAAGGATACCGGTCTTTCCTGCAGGACCGCTTCCCGACGGAGCGCCGGCGCTTCGCGCAGCTCGCCTCGTCCCAGAACCCCGAGATCCTGATCATCAGCTGCTGCGACAGCCGTGTCTCGCCCAGCGCGATCTTCAATGCCGGTCCGGGTGAGCTGTTCACGATCCGCAACGTCGCCAACATCGTGCCGGTCTATCAGCCGGACGGCCAGTACCACGGCACTTCGGCAGCCCTGGAATTCGCCGTCCAGGCCCTGGAAGTGAAGCACATCGTCGTGCTCGGCCACGCCACCTGCGGCGGCATCAAGGCCTACGCCAACAAGGCCAAGCCGCTGTCTCCAGGCGACTTCATCGGCAAATGGGTCTCTCTCGTGGGGCAGGCGGAGTCGAAGGCGGGCGATCCCAGCGCGCCGGACTACCTGACGCAGCTGGAATACGCCGTGGTCAAGCAGAGCCTCGAGAACCTGATGACCTTCCCATTCGTGAAGGAGCGGGTTGACGACGGACGGACCCAGCTTCACGGCGCGCATTTCGGCGTGGCGACCGGATCCCTCCTCGTGTGCGACCCGAAAACCGGCGAGTTCAAGCCGCCGCTGGATACCGCTGGGCTCGCCGTCCGCTCGGTTGCCGCCATCGCGTGCGACTGAGGCCGATCCAACTTAAAAAAGGCGGCGGGCTCGCACCCGCCGCCTGCCGGCCCGGTCTCGGCCGGGCCGCGCGTCGTTCTACTTTGTGGGGCGCCTCACATGGCGCCCGGCAGCCGCTGAGCCTGCTGCATGTGCATCTGCAGGGCCGGAAGGGCCTGCTGGGCGTAGTTGCGCAAGGCCGGGTTCGGGCCGCCCTGGGCATAGGCCTGAGTCATGGCAATCGTCATCTGGTGCGCCTGGATCTGCTGAGCGGCGTACAGACGGTCGAAGCGCGCCCCGGCCGGGGCCGCCGACAGTTCGGACAGCATCGCCTGCTGCTCGGGGCTCGGGGCCACCAGAGTCGCGGCGCCCGTGGCCGCCACGTCCCCGCGGCCGATCTGGCCACCCGCCGCGGCACCCCGCGCCGCTCCGGCGCCCGCGCCTTCGAGGCCGCCGACCGGGCCGCCCGCCAGGGTGCCGCCGACCGCACCGGTCGCCGCGCCAACACCGGCGCCCACGGCGCTGCCTGCCACCGCGATCGGAGCCGTCACAAGACCGCCGAGGCCCGGATCGCCACCGGCCATCATGCCGGGCTGACCGCCGGCGAGCGCCACGTTGGCGGCGCGGTGATCGCGGATCACCTCCTGGGCGTAGGACCGAACGCGCGGGTTGCGCGACTTGGACAGGGCGATTTGCGAGGACTGGATCTCGAAGGCGTTCGCCTGCATCGACTGGAGGCGGAAGTCGTTGGCGCCCTGGGCGAAAGCCGGGCTCGACAGCGCCAGGACCAGCGCGGAGGCGGCAGCATAGTTCTTCAGCATCGGGACCTCTGGTTCGAGATGGATGCGCGAACGGGCATGGTCCATACCATGCGGCGAGGCGAGAGCTCGCGTCGACGCGTTCGCGAATTGGTGCGTCAACGAGGCCATCAGCTTATGGTTCCTGCGGTTTTCGCTTCGGGCCAAGTCGGATCCCAACCGGGACGACGGGATCAGTCGGGTGGACGTACGCGTGGAGATCAGCGTTCGCGACTGGACCGCGATGGCCCAGATTGCCTGTTCGAGATGTGCGAACACCGCAGCCTGCACCGGAGGGGGCACACGTCGGCCTCTGCGGCCTTGCCCTGCCCCTCCGCGCAGTGGCCCGACCGCCTTCGCGCATCACCGCTCCCCTCCGGGAGCGGGCGGGAAAGGCGCGGACACGGTTCACCGACCCTCCGTTCGGGGGACGGGACCCCGGCAATCCGCGCGGCCGCCCGGTGATCCTCGTCGGCGTTCAGGTCCTGCGCGCGCTGGCCGCCCTGACGGTGGCGTGGCACCACGCGCGGCATGAGGCGGGCCTGATGGCCGCGCGCGGTGCCGGCCCGGAGCTCGATCCACAGACCCTCCTGCCGTGGTGGGGCGGGGTCGATCTGTTCTTCGTGATCTCCGGCCTCGTCATCGTGCACGCGAGCGACCGCCTGTTCCGCGTGCCCGGCGGCCGGGCGCGGTTCCTCGCCCACCGGGTCGCGCGGGTGGTGCCCCTCTACTGGCTGATGAGCCTGGTCTTCCTGCTCATCGCGCTCGTGCGGCCCGATCTCCTCGGGGAAGCCGCGGGCCTCGTGCGGGATCCCGGCGCGCTCGTGGCCGGTTTCCTGTTCTGGCCCGCGGCCCGTCCGGATGGCACCGTCCAGCCCCTCTACGGGCTGGGCTGGACCCTGAACTACGAAGCCTTCTTCTACGTGATCTTCGCTCTCGGGCTGGGCTTCGGCCGGCGCGGCGCGGTCGCGTGGCTGGCCGCGGTCCTCGTGCTCCTCGTCGCCGCCGGGACGATCGCGTCGGATCTGCCGCTGCCGCTCCGCTTCTGGGCGGATCCCATCGTCCTCGAATTCGCCGCCGGTGCGGGGCTCGCCCTCGCCTATCGTGAAGGTTTTCGGCCGTCCGCTGCGGCCCGGTTCGGGCTCGCAGGCCTCGGTGTGCTCGGTCTTCTCGTGTCCGCCCGCGCCTTGGCAGGCATCGACGGCGCCGACGGGTTTCTTCGGCCGCTCCTCGTCGGTGTCCCCGCGGCCCTGCTGGTGGCCTCCGCCCTCGGGCCGGGTCGGGATGCGGGAGCGCGCGCGCGGCTGCCGGACGCGGTGCGCGGCCTCGTGGCACTCGGAGATGCGTCCTACGCCCTCTACCTCGTGCATCCCTTCGCCCTGCGGCTCGTGCGCGAGGGCCTGGTCAGGTCCGGCCTCGCGTCGGCGGCCTATCCTTGGGGCGGGATGGTCCTGATGCTGCTGGCGAGCGTCGCGGCTGCGCTGCTGGTCCACCGCTGCGTGGAGCGGCCGCTGACCCGCCGGGTCCGCGTCCTCCTCGATCCCGGCGCCGGGCAGAACCGTGTGGGTGCCGTCTCCCTACCGGTTTCCCACGGGCGCCACCCGGATTAGCCTGCCGCCGAGGAGGACGCCGCCATGAAGACCCTGCTCGTACCCGTCGCGATGCACGATGCCTTGCCCTCCGTCTTCGAGACGACGCGGCTGGCGGCGGCGCGCTTCGGCAGCCTGATCGAGGGCGTGTCCCTGCGTCCGGCGCTGGCCGAGTACGTCCCCGTCGACATGGTCGGCGGCATGACTTGGCTGCGGGACGAGGAAGCCGACCGGGCCGAGGCCGAGGAGGCGGGCGGCCGCTTCGTCGCGTTCATGGATGCGGCCGGCATCCCGCGCCACGCCCGCGACGGCCTGTGCATCCCCGAGCGGGTTGCCGACGCGGGCCCACGCTACCGATGGCGCCAGGACGTGCCGACGGGCGACGCCTTCCTGGGCCAGTATGCGCGGCTGTTCTCGGCCACCGTGGTGGGTCGACCGGGTACCACCGACAACGCGCCGCGCATGACAACCTTCGAGACCGCGCTGTTCGAGAGCGGCCGTCCGATCCTGCTCGCCCCGCCCGAGCCGCCGGCGAGCCTGGGCACCGCGGTGTTGATCGCCTGGAACGGCTCCACCGAGACCGCCCGGGCGGTGGCTTTCGCCATGCCGTTCCTGCGGCGGGCCGAACGGGTCCTCGTACTGAGCGTCGAAGGCGGGATGGTGCCGGGCCCGACCGCCCAGGATCTCGCCCAGGCGCTGGCCTGCGAGGGCGTGGACGCCTCGCACCGGGCCCTTCCCTCGGGACGGCGCGTCCCCGGCGAGACATTCCTGGCCGAGGCCAAGGTTTTCGGGTGCGACCTGCTGATCAAGGGGGCCTACACCCAAAGCCGCCTGCGGCAGATGATCTTCGGCGGCGTCACCAGCCACGTGCTCGCCCAGGCCGATATGCCTGTGCTGATGGCCCATTGATGAGGGGCGCATCGCCGACCGCCGAGGCGATGGCCGACCGGACTGCCGCACGGCATCCCCACCGCGCACTGGGAACCGCCGCGCCCACGTGGCGTTCGGCTCCCGCATCCGGACGGAAGCGATAAGGAGCCCCGTGACCCGCCTTCTCCTCGCCGCCCTATTGTCGATGTCCGCCGCCTCCGCCGTCCAGGCCGAGTCGATGCGTTTCCGGGGAACCGTCGTGCGCGCCGACGCCGACCGCCTGGAGATCCGGCGCGGCAGCGGCAGCACACTCACGCTGCGGATGACGCCGAAGACCCGCGTCTACGCGGTCAATCAAGCGACCCTTCGTGCGATCAAGCCGGAGAGCTACGTCAGCGTGGTCGGAGCTCCGGGCGACGGCTCCCAGCGCGCGCGGGCGGTGACGCTTTACTCCCCGTCCGAGCGCGGCTTCGAGGCCGGGACTCAGCCCTGGGACAGCGAGCCCGGCGCAACGCTGACGGCCGGGTGGGTGGCCAATGTGCGGGGGCTGGCGCCGATGCGCTTGGCGCTCGCCTACCGCGATGGCCAATCCGCCTTCGAGATCCCCGCCGACACGCCGGTGACTCAGCTCTCGCCCGGCGAGAAGGCGCTGCTCGAACCCGGCGCCGCGGTGACGATCTTCGCGCGGTCGGAGCCGGACGGCGCCCTCGACGCCGGCACCGTCGCGGTGGGACGCCAGGGCGTCATACCCGGCCTCTGACGGATTGCCCTGGCCTGCGTCATCGTTCCCGACGCCGGACCGCGCGCCGACGCATGAGCTGCGCTAAACCGATCCGCGATGAGCGACTCGGATTTCACTCTCGACCCGCGCCTGGAGGCCGACACCGCAGAGGTTGGCGACCTGTCCTTGTGCCGTGTGCTGCTGATGGATGATGCCCGGTTTCCGTGGCTCATCCTGGTGCCGCGCCGGCTGGACATCAGCGAGATTACCGACCTCTCCGCGGACGATGCGGCGGCCCTGTGGCACGAGACGCGCATCGCCACGCGGGTAATGCAGGCGCTGGCCAAGCCCGACAAGGTCAACATTGCCGCCCTCGGCAACATCGTGGCACAGCTTCATGTGCACGTGGTCGGCCGCTTCCGCTCGGACCCGGCCTGGCCCGGCCCGGTCTGGGGCTTCGAGACCCGCACGCCCTACCCGCCCCACGCCCGCGCCCAGCTCCTCGAACGCGCCGGCGCTCTCTTCACCGCGGCCTGAACCTTCCGATGACCGATCCCCGCGACATCCTCGGCTTCGTCCGCAACCGCCTGGACCGCCATTCCGCCGAGCAGCCCGAGGAAGCTGTCCCGCCTCTTGAGGCGCCCGAGGCACGCCTTGTCCTGCTCTGCGGCGACCGGATCGTGCTGCGCGGACCCACCGCGCTGATCGCGCCCGCGGACGCCGCCGGCCTCACTGATGGCCCGCGCATCTTCCTCGGCCACCGGGACGGTGCTCCCGTCTTCGCCGCCGCGGCGCCCGCCGAGGCGGCGGAGCGGTTCGCCGACGCCGGGACCCGCACCCTCGATCTGCGGTCGATCGCCACTGACGCCGCCGTGGAAGCCGAGGAACTCGGACTTCTGGCGGTAGCCAAGTCGATGCTCGACTGGCACGCCCGCCACGGCTTCTGCGCCAATTGCGGCACCGCCACCACGGTGAAGGCTGGCGGTTTCCGGCGGGAGTGCCCGAATTGCGCCGCCCACCATTTCCCCCGGGTGGACCCGGTGGTCATCATGCTGGTCCGCCGGGCCGATACCTGCCTGCTGGGCCGCGGGCCGCATTTCCGGCCGCACATGTACTCATGCCTCGCGGGCTTCCTCGAGCCCGGCGAGACGATCGAGGATGCGGTGCGCCGCGAAGTCTTCGAGGAGACGCGGATCCGCGTCGGCGCGGTGACCTACCGGACGTCGCAGCCCTGGCCTTTCCCGTCCTCGCTGATGATGGGCTGCGCCGCCGAGGCGCTCGACGACGCCATCGTCACCGACCCGAGCGAGCTGGAGGATGCGCGCTGGTTCACCCGGGACGCGGTCGCCGCCATGCTGGCGGGCACGCATCCCGAGGGCATCCAGGCCCCGCCGCCCATGGCGATCGCCAACTACCTGATGCGCGCCTTCGTCGCCGGCGAGACCTGATCCGGACTAGCCGGGCTTGCCGGCACTCCGGCTCGGGTCGTCGTCCGGGTTGATGTAGTTCAGTCCGAACGGGCCGGAGCCGTTGACCTGCAGTTCGACCGGCTCGTCGGTCGTCCAGAGCGAATGGGGCATGTCCTCGGGCAGGTAGACGAAGCCGCCCGCCTTGAGCGCCGAACCTTTGGCCTTGCCGAGGGTACGCCCGTGCTCGTGGTAGATCGAGCCCGAAAGGATCGTCAGCGTCTCCGGCTTCGCGTGGGTGTGCGGCGCGATCACCGTGTTGGCCGGAACCTTCACGCGCAGCACGAACGGTCCGGGCTTCGACGGATCGCCCGCGACCCGGCTGATCTGCGTGCCCTTCGGCAGGTTCGGCGGTCCCGGCTCGTAGATGGCCGCGGCTCCGTCGGGGACGATCACGAGACCGGCATGGTCGTGCTCCGCGGCCGTCGCCGGCGCGATACCTCCGAGGATCGCCAGCGCCGCCGCGGCGCCGATCCAAGTTCGTGTCATTCCACCCTCCCGAGTCGTGCCGGGGATCGTGTCCCCGCGGCTTGTTGTGGCTCCGGCCCTGGTTTTGCCCAGGTTCGGAAGCCGCCGCAGATCGTCGCGGGACGAGCCGGCATCGTCCCGCGGAGCGCCGTCCGCTCAAACCGACTCAGACGCCGCTTCAGACCGCGACGCGGTTCTGCTCGGCCTGGACTAGGAGCGCGCCCCGCATCTCGGCGAAAGCCTCGCCGACCATCAGCAGAGCCGGGCCGTCGAGGCCGGCGGCCTCGACCCGGTCGGCGAGGTCGGTGGCCGTGCCGCGCAGCGCCCGCTGGCTCGGGCGGGTGGCGTTGAACACCAGCAGCGCCGGGGTCGTGGGCGCCAGACCTTCCTCCACGGCGCGCGCCAGCAGCGCCCGCAGGGTCCGCTTGGGCATGTAGACCACCGTGGTGACGCTTGGATCGGCGAGCGCCCCCCAGTTCAGATCGTCCGGCAGGGCGCCGCGACGGTCGTGGCCGGTGACGAATTGCAGGCGGCGGGCGGCATCGCGATGGGTGAGGGACAGGCCGAGGGACGCCGCCGCACCCTGCGCGGCCGAGACCCCGGGGACCACCGTGACCGGGATGCCGGCGGCCCGGCAGGCCTCGATCTCCTCGCCGGCCCGGCCGAAGACCAGCGGGTCGCCGGATTTCAGCCGCACCACCTGCTTGCCGGAGCGGGCAAGCTGGACCATCAGCGCGTTGATGTCGTCCTGGCGGCAGGACGGGCCGTGGCCGGTCTTGCCCACCAGCATGGTGCGCGCCTCGCGGCGGGCGTAGTCGAGGATCTCGGAGGCGACGAGGTCGTCGTAGAGGATGACGTCGGCGTTGCGCAGCGCCCGCAGCGCCTTGAGGGTGAGGAGCTCCGCGTCGCCGGGACCGGCGCCGACCAACGTCACGGCACCGCCCTTCGGGGCGCTCTCGGTCTCGCCGAGCAGCTCGGCGAGGTCCCGGTCCGAGGGCGCCCGGTCGGGCTCCGCGAAGGCCCGGTCGGTGAAGCGCTCCCAGAAGGCCCGGCGCTCGGCGAACCCGTGGAAGCGCGCGGTGACGCCGTCCCGCCAGTCGCGGGCCGCGGCCATCCAACGGGCGAATCCACGGGGCAGCATCGCCTCGATCCGGGCGCGCACCGTCTGGCCGAAGACCGGAGCGGCGCCCTCCGTCGAGATGCCGACCACGAGTGGCGAGCGGTTGACGATGGCGCCGAACTTCACGTCGCAGAGATGCGGCCGGTCGACCGCGTTGACGATGGCGCCGGCCCCGCGGGCAGCCGCCACGAAGGCGACGCACTCGGCCTCGTCCTCCAAGGCGCCGACGCAGAAGGTCGCGCCCCAGAGGTCGTCCGGGCTCCAGGCGCGTTCGTGCAGCACCACCTGCCCGTCGACGATCTCGCCCGGCACCGCGCGCAGCTCCTCGCTGGGCTCGGGCGCGTAGACGTCGACGTGGGCGCCGGCCGCCGCGAGGACCTTCACCTTCCAGGGGGCGCCCCCGGAGGAGCCGGCCAGCACCACCCGCTTGCCGCGCAGGGGGACGAAGACGGGCAGCACCGCCAGCGGCTCCAGGCCGGCGGCCTTGGTCTCGCGGGGCGCGCGGGCTGCGCGCAGGGGGGTCTCGGTCACGGGCCTGTCCTGAATCGTCCTGATCCGACCGATCCCGTCTGCCCCCTCATCCCGAGGTGCCGGAGCGTAGCGGAGGCCTCGAAGGAGGGCTCCAGTCGGCCGCGCGATCCCTGGAGCCCTTCTTCGAGGCCCGCACGCGCGGGCACCGCAGGATGAGGTGATCCGACAGGAGAAGCCGATCCATCCTCAACGAGAGTCTATCAGATAATCATGCGGCGCGGGCGGTCTGCCCGGCCAGCATCTTGCGGATCTCCGGTATGCACGAGCCGCAATTCGTGCCGGCCTTGCAGGCGGCGCCCACCGCCTCCACGGAGCCGGCGCCTCCGGCGACGGTCGCGGCGATGACGTCCGCACCGACGCCGTGACAGGCGCAGACCACCGGACCCGCCGAGGCGGTCGCCGCGCGGCCCGAGAGCAGCGCCCGCCGCTCGGCGGCGTCGGGCGACTCGGCGGCGAACAGGACCTTGGCGGCCTCCCAGTCCGGCCGCTCGGCGGCGGGGGCGTAGGCGAGGCAGGCGACGAGGCGGTCGCCGTCGTAGACCGCGCAGCGGTAGCGGTCGCGGGCGTGGTCGGCATATTCCGCCAGCTCGCCGCCCGGCAGCGCCTCGCTCTGGATCAGCCCGCGCACCATCAGCGCCACGGCGCGGGAGCTGTCGGCGGTGGCGAACTGCGCGCCCCAGCCGCCGGTGATCGCGGCGCGTGCCCACCACCAGTCCTCGGGCAGCGCCACCTGTCGGCGCGTCAGCAGGAAGCCGCGGGCGCGGTAGCCGACGGACTCGATCGCCGCGGGGGTCGCCTTGAGCTCGGGCTGACCCGAGACCGGGTCGGTCATGCCCCGCACCAGCGCGCCGACCCGGGCCCGCGACGCGAAGGCGCCGCCCCAGTGCATCGGCATGAACAGGCTGCCCGGCACCACCGTGTCGGTGACCGTCACCTCCAGCTCGGCCGCGCCATGCGCGGTCGTGAGCCGGGCGATGTCGCCCTCCGCGAGGCCGTGGGCCGCCGCGTCGTCCGGATGGACCTCGACGAACGGCACGGCCCGGTGCGCGGAGAGCCGCTGGCTCTTCCCGGTGCGCGTCATCGTGTGCCAGTGGTCGCGGACCCGGCCGGTGTTGAGCATGAGCGGGAACGCCGCAGAGGCCGCGAGCGCGAGGGCCGGCGGCTGCACCGCGACGAAGCGGGCGCGCCGGTCGAAGGTGTAGAACCGGCCGTCACCGAACAGCCTCGCCTTCCCCTGCGGGGCGCCCCGGAAGCCGGAGCGCTTCGGGATCGGCCACTGCACCGGCAGGGCCGCCTCGTAGGCGGCGTCGCCGATGTCCGCGAGCGCGCCGAGGTCGAAATCGCGGGTGCCGTTGTTCTCGTAGGCCGAGAGCCCGGCATGCTCGCGGAAGATCGCGGCGGCAGAGTCGAACGCGAAGGCCCGGCCGTGGCCGAGGCGGCGCCCGACATCCGCCAGCGCCGCCCAGTCCGGCCTGGCCTCGCCGGGGCTCGCGAGGAAGCGGCGCTGGCGCGAGATCCGGCGCTCGGAATTGGTGACCGTGCCGTCCTTCTCGCCCCAGGCCTGGGCGGGGAGAAGCACGGTGGTCTTGGCCCGCCCCCGCGCGGTGTCGGAATCCGCCACCGCCTCGGACACCACGTAGAGGTCGAGGCCGGTGAGCGAGTCCCGGATCGCGTCGGCCCGCGGCATCGAGACCAGCGGGTTGGTGCCCATCACCCACAGCGCCTTGATCTTGCCCCGGCCGATCGCCTCGAACAGGGCCACCGCCTTCATGCCCTCGCCGGTGATGATCCGCGGGGCGCCCCAGTAGCGGCGCACCCGGTCCACCTCCTCGGGGGTGAAGTGCATGTGGGCGGCCAGCATGTTGGCGAGCCCCCCGACCTCGCGCCCGCCCATGGCGTTCGGCTGGCCGGTCAGCGAGAACGGCCCCATCCCGGTCTCGCCGATCCGGCCGGTGACGAGGTGGCAGTTGATGATGCTGTTGCCCTTGTCGGTCCCCTGCGCCGACTGGTTCACCCCCTGCGAGAAGGCCGTGACCACCCGGCGGGTGCCGGCGAACAGGGCGTAGAAGGCCGCGATGTCGGCCTCGGTCACACCGGTGACGGCGGCGACAGCCGCGAGGTCCGGCGCGATCTGGCGGGCGCGGTCGAGGGCGCCGTCGAGGCCGGCCGTGTGGGAATCGATGAAGGCGCGGTCGCGGAAACCGTTGTCCGACAGGTAGACCAGCAGGCCCGAGAACAGGGCGGTGTCGGTGCCCGGCCGGATGCCGAGGAACAGGTCGCATTCCTGCGCGGTCTGGGTCCGGCGCGGGTCGATGACCACGAACTTGGTGCCGCGGCGCTCCTTGGCGTCGGCCATGCGGCGGAACAGGACCGGGTGGCACCACGCGGTGTTGGAGCCGACCAGCACGATCAGGTCGGCCTCGTCGAGATCCTCGTAGCAGCCCGGGACCGTGTCGGAGCCGAAGGCCCGGCGGTGGGCCGCGACCGCGCTCGACATACAGAGGCGCGAGTTGGTGTCCACGTGCGGCGTGCCGATGAAGCCCTTCGCGAGCTTGTTGGCGACGTAGTAATCCTCGGTGAGGAGCTGGCCCGAGAGGTAGAAGGCGATCGCGTCCGGCCCGTGCTCGTCCGCCACCGCGCGGAGTTTGCCCGCGACCGTGTCGAGCGCGGCATCCCACGAGACCTGGGCGCCGTCGACCTGCGGGTGGAGCAGGCGGTTCTCGAGCGACAGGGTCTCGCCCAGCGCCGAGCCCTTCGAGCACAGGCGGCCGAAATTGGCCGGGTGCTCGGAATCGCCCGCGATGGTGGCGCCGCCCTGCCCGTCCGGGGTCGCGAGCACGCCGCACCCGACCCCGCAATAGGGGCAGGTGGTCCGCACCGTCGGCGCCGCCACTGGCTGGGTCATGGCTGAATCCTCGCAGGGTCGTCCTGGGCGGGAGCAAGCTTCGCGCCGCCGTTCCCCTCCCCCCTGTGGGGAGGGGTCAGGGGTGGGGGTGGTGCAGAAGGCACCGCCCGAGCCCCATCCTGCGCCACCCCCACCTCCGGCTCCTCCCCACAAGGGGGAGGAGAGCAAGTTGCGGTTCAGTACACGTCGGCCTGATACCGCCCGGCCTTCTTGAGCGCCGCGAGATAGGCCACCGCGTCCTCGGGGCTCTTGCCGCCGAACTGCGCCGCCACGTCGATGATCGCCCGCTCGACGTCCTTGGCCATGCGCTTGGCGTCGCCGCAGACGTAGAAATGCGCGCCGCCCTCCAGCCACTTCCACAGCTCGGCGCCGTTCTCGCGCATCCGGTCCTGAACGTAGGTCTTCTCCGTCCCGTCCCGCGACCAGGCCAGGGACAGGCGGGTGAGCACCTTGTCGTCCTTCAGGCTGTTCAGCTCGTCCTTGTAGAAGAAGTCCGAGGCCTGCCGCTGGTGGCCGTAGAACAGCCAGTTGCGGCCCGGCGCCCGCGTGGCGGCGCGCTCGCGCAGGAAGGCCCGGAACGGCGCGATGCCGGTGCCGGGGCCGCACATGATCACGTCCTTCGACAGGTCGGCCGGCAGGCCGAACCCGTGCGCCTTCTGGAGGTAGACCTTCACCTTGGTCTGCTCCGGAAGGCGCTCACCGAGGTGCGTCGAGGCCACGCCCAGCCGCAGCCGCGAGCGGTGGTTGTAGCGCACCGCGTCCACGGTCAGCGACACGCGGCCGACATCCATCTTGGGCGAGGACGAGATCGAGTAGAGCCGCGGCTGCAGCTCGTCCAAGGCCTCCAGGAAGACCTCGGCGTCGGGCCGCGCGCCCGGGAACTTGTGGAGCGCGCCGAGCACGTCGAGATAGGCGGCGTCGCCATCCGGATCCTCGCCCGAGGCAAGCGCCTGCGCCTTCTTGCGGGCCGGGCCCGAGGTGAGCAGCGACAGCAGCTGGTACAGATTGTCGGGCGCCGCGCCGAGCGCGTAGTTGATCAGCAGGTGCTCGCGCAGGGTCCTTTCCCCGATCACCCGCTCGGGCCGGGCGCCGAGTTCCGCGATCACGGCATCCACCAGTGCCGGGGCGTTGGCGGGGAACAGGCCCAGCGAGTCGCCGACCTCGTACTGGATCGGCGTGCCGTCGAGCCCGATCTCGATGTGCCACGTCTCCTTCTCGCCGCCCGGATCGTTGAGGCGTCGACGGGACAGGAACAGCGCCTCGACCGGGTTCTCGCGGCAGTAGCCGAGCGGGCCGAGATCGGCCGCCGCCTTCGGGGCATCGTCGTCCGCCTTCGGCGCCGCCGGGGCGCCCCCGGCGGCGCCGAACTCCTCGTCCAGCTTCTTGAGCATGCGCAGGGTCTCTTTGCCGCCGGGCTGGCAAAGGTTCAGGCGCGCCTCGTTCTTGAGGAAGATGGCGTTGGCGTAGTCGGCGCAGTTGTAGCCGCACTGGCCGCAATCCTGCTGGGCCATGGCGGCCATCAGCTTCTGCGGTTCGGGCCGGTCCTTGGCCATCGCCATCCGGTCGGCGATCGGCACGGACGGGTCGTGCCAGGGGGCGTCGTCGTTGTCGGCGAGTTTGGGGCCCGTGGCGGGGCCCTCGCCGGGCGCGAGTGCCGTCGCGCCCGCGACGGCGGGGCCGAGCAGGGCCGCGAAGTAGCCCGAGAGCCAGGCGCGCTGGTCCTCGTTGAAGGGCGCGGTCTCGGGGATCAGGACGAGGGGGGGCGAGACGTGCTGGGTCATGCGGCGGCCTTCAGGGCGGGCTGGTCCTCGGCGGCGTCGCGGAGCGCCTCCGCGCCGGTGCGGCTGGTGAAGGACTGGAAGCTCTCCTCGGGGCCCTGGCGGAGGGCGAGGTAGGCGCGCAGCAGCGCCTCGACGCGGGCGGGCGCATCCTCGGCCTTCACGGCCTTCCAGATTTCGGTGCCGATCTTCGGGTTCTCGGCGAAACCGCCGCCGACCACGACGTCGTAGCCCTCGACGGTGTCGCCCTCCTCCGAGACGACGACCTTGGCGCCGATCAGCCCGATATCGCCGATGTAGTGCTGGGCGCAGCTGTGGTGGCAGCCGGTGAGATGGACGTTCACCGGCACGTCGAGGTTCGGCAGGGCCGTCTCGACGTGGTCGGCGATGATCAGCGCGTGGCCCTTGGTGTCGGAGGCCGCGAACTTGCAGCCCTTCGCCCCCGTGCAGGCCACGAGACCGGAGCGGATGCCCGCCGCCTTGGTGGTGAGGCCGAGATCGAGCACCCGCTGCTCGACCTCGGCGACCTTCGCGTCCGGAACCCCGGAGAAGATGAAGTTCTGCCAGACGGTCAGGCGGATCTGGCCGTCGCCGCACTCGGCGGCGATCTTGGCGAGCGCCCGGACCTGATCGCTGGTCATCTTGCCGACCGGCAGGACCACGCCGATCCAGTTGAGGCCGGGCTGCTTCTGGGCGTGGACGCCGACATGGGCGAACCGGTCGGTGGCCTTCCGCGGCGCGACCTGCTCCGGCGCGACCCGGTCGAGCTTGCGGCCGAGCTTGTCCTCGACGGCCGCGAGGTACTTGTCGAAGCCCCAGGCGTCGAGGACGTACTTCATCCGGCTCTTGTTGCGGTTCGTACGGTCGCCGTTCTCGATGAACACCCGGATGATCGCGTCGGCGACGGCGTTGCAGTCCTCCGGCTTCAGCACGATGCCGGTATCGCGGGCGAGGTCCCGGTGGCCCGAGATGCCGCCGAGCACGAGGCGCATGTAGATGCCGGGCGGCACGGCGGCGCCGTCCAGCACTTCCACGGCCTGGAAGCCGATGTCGTTGGTCTCCTCCAGCGTCGGCATCACGCCGCTGCCGTCGAAGGCGACGTTGAACTTGCGCGGCAGGCCGTAGAGCGAGCGGTCGTTCAGGATCCAGTTGTGCCAGGACTTGGCGAGCGGGCGCGTGTCCAAGAGCTCCTGCGTGTCGATACCGGCGGTGGACGAGCCGGTGACGTTGCGGATGTTGTCGGCGCCCGCGCCCTGGGCGGTCAGCCCGATATCGGTGAGCCCGTCGAGGAACGGCTGGGCGTGCTCGGGGCCGATCTCGCGCACCTGCAGGTTCGCCCGGGTGGTCACGTGAACGTAGCCGCCGCCATGCTGGTCGGCGAGGTCGGCGACACCCGCGAACTGCCAATGGTGCAGGATCCCGTTGGGGATCCGCATCCGGCACATGTACGAGACTTGGTTGGGCGCGACCCAGAACATCCCGTGGTAGCGCCAGCGGAAATTGTCCTCCGGCTTCGGCTGCTTGCCGGCGGCGGCCTCCTGGATCAGGCGATTGTGGCCGTCGAACGGGTTCTCGGCGCGCTTCCACTTCTCCTGCTCGCAGAGCTTGCCGCCGTCCTTGACGGTCCGATCCTGCGCCTTGATGTGGATCGCGTCCGGGCCGGTGGGCTCGGTGGGTGGTGCGGCCGCTCCGGCCCCGCCCGTGGCGAGGCCGCCGGTCAACCGGGCGGCGGCGATGCCGGAAGCGAAGCCTTCGAGGTAGCGCTTCTGCTCGGCCTCGAACGCGCCCGCGGCAATCTGTGTGGTGGTCTCGGACATCCGCGCCTCCTCAAGCAGCCAGCGGCTCGGGCGCGGGGCGCCCGAACATCAAGTCGTCCACGCTCTCGATCGGATCGCCGGAGCGGATCAGCCCCTTGCAGGCGCCCTGCTCGGCGATGTCGCCGACGAACACTGCGCCGATCAGCCGGCCCTCGCGCACCAGCAGTTTGCGATAGAGGCCGGCACCGGGATCGGAGAGCACGATCGCCTCGGCATCGTCGGGCGTATCCACGATCCCGGCCGAGAAGACCGGCAGGCCCGACACCTTCAGGCTCGTGGACAGAGCCGTCCCCCGGTACTCGGCCGGATGACCGGCAAGGTGGCGGGCCAGCGTCTCGGCATGCTCGTAGGCGGGCTCGACCAGGCCGTAGATCTGACCGCGGTGCTCGGCACACTCGCCCAGCGCGAAGATGCGCGGATCCGAGGTCGTCATCCGGTCGTCGACCGTGATGCCGCGGCCGATCGTCAGCCCGGCTACCTGCGCCAGCGCCACCGAGGGGCGCACGCCCACCGACATCACCACCAGATCGGCCGGAAGAACGGTACCGTCGGCCAGGACGAGGCGCTCGACGCGGCCATCCCCCTCGATCCGGTCGGTGTCGGCCTTGAGGATGACCCGCACGCCGCGCGCCTCCATGGCGCGCTTCACCAGCCCGGCGGCATGGTGATCGAGCTGGCGCTCCATCAGCCGGTCCATGACGTGGAGCAACGTTGTGTCGACACCCAGGCGCGCGAGGCCGACCGCAGCCTCGAGTCCCAGAAGGCCGCCACCGATGACGATGGCCCGGGCGTGCTGGACCGCAGCCCGCCGGATCGCCGCCACGTCGGCGAGATCACGAAATGTGATGACGCCGGGGAGATCCATGCCTGGCTTCGGCAGGCGGATCGGCAGAGATCCGACCGCGAGCACCAGTTTGTCGAAGGGGAGGACGTGGGTCTCGCCGACGATCACGAGGCCGTTCTCGCGGTCGATCTGCGTCGCCGGAGCGCCGGTGATCAGGCGAATGCCGTGATCCGCGTACCAGTCGAGGCCGCGGAAGGCGCAGGCTGCCTCATCGACTTCGCCGCCCAGCAGCGAGGAGAGCAGCACACGATTGTAGGCGGCCGTTGGCTCGGCGCCGATGCAGGTGACGTCGAAGTGGCCCGGTGAACCCTCCGTCAGCCGCTCGAGGAAGCGCAGGGAGGCCATACCGTTGCCGACGACCACCAGTCTCTCGCGCGGCAGTCCGGTCTCAGCGCCCGCGTCGTCTGCGCAGGTGTGCATTGAAGATGTCGCCATCGCTCGATCGCGTTTGGAACCTCGATTGCAGGATCGTTGGCGGACCGCCCACGAAAAAGCCGCTGCCGGTTGGCTCCCAGCAGGCTTCAGCCCCAGGAGAACCGGATCAGCGGCCTCGCTGACGGCGCTGCCCGTCGCCGTTGACGGACGACACGTACCGAGCAGGTTTCGTGCCAGATTTGGAATGGAGCGCTAAGCGCTCGCGGCGGCTCGCGAAATGCCGATATTTCGCGGCAGCGCGTCCCCCCGTTGCGTCGCAAGTGCGCTGCACAAAAATGAGGCGGGCGACAGCCAAATCGGCAGAGTCGGCGCAGTCCGGATGTCGGGAAGCCGCCGCGCGGTCTACTCGGTTTCGCAGTTCAGCCTGCTGGCTCGGTTCGCGATTACGCCGAGCCGGGCGATCGCAGGCAGGCTCACCGGCGCGCAGGCCTTATCGGTATCTGCGCTGTTGTGCGGCGCCGAGCGATCAGATCAGGGATGACAGGATCGCCAGAAGGCCGAGCGTCGGCATGGCGCCCACGGCGAGGGCCCAGTACCAGGCACGGTTTGCGCCTGGACGGCGGTTGTCGTTGCACGCCCGGGGGACCCGGCCGCCTCGGCGTACATACCGTCGAAGCTCGACCCGCATGCGCGGATGCGACGTCAACGAACCAGTGTCGAGTTTGCGGCATCCGGGCATGGCGAGAGCACAACGGCCGAGGACGTCCGCCGTTCCAGCACCGACCGTGACGCTGCCCCAGGAAAATGACGAAAGAGCTCGGCTGTCTCCGGGCTCACAGATCCGCGGCAACCGCCCGGTAGATGTCGGGCCTGTAGACTGTCGCCACAGCGGCCTCGAGATCGCCCCGCCCCGATATCTGCCGCGACAGCCACATTTGCTGAACGAGCCAGCGGGCTTGGTCGAGGCTGGGCTCCTGAACGGTGGTGCCGAAGCGGAGATGCGCCCCGTCCGTTGCCTCTGCGGCCGTGGCGCCCGGCATGGCGGCGGCGAGGAGCGTCGCGTCAAGACCGAGATAATTCCGGCGGGCGAGGCGGTGGATCAACTCCGGCCGGTTGTCCGGGTCGGCGCACCAGCGCCCGGCCCGCGCCACCGCCCGGACCAGCGGCTGGAGGGCGCCGCCAAGTCGCTCCGATACGGCCAGTACCTTCTCCGGCGCGTCAGGCGCCAGCGCGTGCCCGAGCACCGCGACATGCCCATGGCCGGCGGCGACCGCCACGGCGTTCCACGGAGCGCCCGCGCAGAAGCCGTCCACAAGACCCCGCGCGAGGGTCTCGACGCTGTATTGCGGCGGGACCACGACCGTTCGCAGGATCGTCGGATCGAGGCCGCCGGCTTCGGCGAAGAGCCGAAGCTGGTAGGTGTGGCACGAGAAGGGATGGACCGTCCCGAGGGTCAAAGGTTGGCCAGCCCGGTGCCGAGCCTCGGCGACCTTGGCGAAGGCACGGGCGACCGCCTGCAGCCCCGTCCCCGCCGGCTGCATGTCCGCCCAGAGGCCACACGACAGGGTGATGGCATTGCCGTTGACGCTGAGCTGCACGGGCACGATCAGGTCGGAGGGGGGCCCCGACAGGGCGAGGCGGCTTGCAAGCGCCAGCGGCGCCAGCATGTGCGCAGCGTCGAGGTGACCGAGTGCCAGCCGGTCGCGCAGCGTCGCCCAGGACGGCTCGGGTGTCAGGTCGAGGTCGAGCCCTTCGGATCGCGCGAAGCCGAGTTCGTGTGCGGCAACTAGGGGCGCCGCGTCGCAGAGCGGGACGTAGCCGAGTTGAAGCCTCATCCGAGCAGGTCCGCGGTCGTCACGATGGCCCGGGCGATGTCGGCGATCTTGCGCTTCTCGTTCATGGCCTTACGCCGCAGCTGCTTGTAGGCCTCGTCTTCCGAGAGACCCTTCACGCTCATCAAGATGCCTTTGGCCCGCTCGATGAGCTTCCGGTCGGCGAGTTCGCCCCGCGCCTCCGAGAGTTCACGCTGAAGGCGTGCGAAAGCATTGAAGCGCAGGATCGCGATGTCGAGGATCGACTTGATCCGCTCCGCACGCAGCCCGTCGACGACGTAAGCCGAGATCCCGGCATCCACGGCGGCCTGCATCATGGTGGAGTCCGAGCGGTCCACGAACATCGCCACCGGCCGCTCGACCTGGCGGGAGACTCCTGACATCTGCTCCAAGATGTCCCGGCTCGGGCTCTCCAGGTGGATGACCACCACGTCGGGCTTGAGCGCGGTCAGGCGTTCCGTGAGGTCGGCCGTGTCGGGGATGATCACGACGCGGCCGACGCTGGCCGCGCGCAACCCCTCTTCCAGGATCGCCGCTCGCGCGCGGCTTGGATCGATAACGGCGACGGTCAGGCTGGATTCGGTCATCGGAGCCCGGTTCGGGGCGGATCCTCGCGGCAGGGCACCCCGTTGGGGCATCCCAAGCTAAGCAAGGTATATGCCCTTCGGCGACGGCCGCCGGGAAGGCCGCGGGCGCTCGCATCGCGTCCGGTTTCACGCCTTCCCCCAATGCCATCAGTTGCAACGACCGCGAAAAGATCCGGTCCAGCTTCCGCCGCAATGCTGGCCGCATCTTGCAGGTCTCGAAGCGGTCATGGAGATCGGTGATTCGGATGCGCAGGCCAAGTCAGCCCGCCCTCACGGACGCCGCCACGGGCCGCGTCTCGATGCCATTCCTGCCAACGCTGGCCGTCGTGGCACTGCTGGGCGTCGCCTCGCTCTATTGCCCGTCCTCGAATCCGGCCCGGCCTGTCGTCCAGGCGAACGTGGCGCAACTGGATCCTCTCACGACTGAATCTCTTCCCTCGATCCCTGCCGCGCCGTCGCCGACGGCCTTCGTGCGGTCGGGCGCCAACGTTCCTGTGCCGAGCCGGATGCCGGCCTCGCTGGCTTTCGCGGAAGCCTATCCACTCGACGGGCTGGTGACGAAGACGGCACCCTCGACCCTGCACGCGGGAGGTTCTGCTCGGCCGGCGTCGCGCCTCGCCGCCGCGAACCGCCGCTCCTGTCCCGGCCGCCGCTGCCCGGAAGCGCCGCAGCGCGGCGCCGACCCGTTCGCCGCCGCCCACGCCGAGGCCTCAGAGCCCGCAGAGGACGGTTCGCTCCCCAGACCGGCCCTGCCGTTTGTCGACACGGTGGCCGACACTCTGGCCCCCGCCGCCCGTGTCGTCGGAGACGCAGCCGAACTCGTGCGCACCGGCGCTGCGGCCGTGAAGGGCTCCGTGTCCCTAGCGGTGGCCGAGTGCCTGCGCTGAGGCAACGCGCGGACCGAATTTTACGGCCGAGATCTTCGAACCTCGGTGCTGCCGGGCTCCCGCTTCCCTCATGCGGGAAGGGATTGGGAGCGGGGACTGGTGCCAAAGGCGCAGCACTGCCTCATCTTCAACCATCCCCACCCCAGGCTCCTTCCACGAGGAGGGAAAAGCGCTATCGCCGCAGGATGTTGGTGCGATCCTGGAAAGTGTGGGCCGGGTGGCCCGCAGGGTTGGGAGCGAGAGCCGTGGATCCGGCTGTTGCGTCATCTCCAGACGAGGTGGATGTCGCCGAAGCCGTTTCGCCGGGCGAGCCAACCGCAGGCACGGAATGCCCGCGTCCCGGCCGATACCCGGTTCAGTGCGTGCCACGGCGAACGCTGCGTTCCCCTCGACCTCCTACTCTCGACCTCTGACCTTCGAGCGCTTGCCCTAGACCTCTCGCACTCCCGTCCTAGGTGCATCGCAGCGGACGGTCCGGGCAGCCGTCCGTGGACCGGAGCCGGGGCCGGATGGCTGCACGCATCGAGGATTACGCGCTTGTCGGCGATTGCCGCAGCGCCGCGCTGATCAGCCGTCAGGGCAGCGTCGACTGGCTGTGCTGGCCGCGCTTTGACGCGGCTGCCCTGTTCACCAGCCTGCTCGGTACCGAGGCGCACGGTTTCTGGAAGATCTTCCCCGAAGCCGAGCATGTCGAGACACACTGGAGCTATCGGCCGGGCAGTCTCGTGCTGGAGACCCGGCACGTCACGCGCCAGGGCGAGGTCTTGGTCACCGATTTCATGCCGATCGGCGACGGATCTCATCTGGTGCGCCTCGTCGAGGGCGTGCACGGGCGCGTCGCCATGCGGATGGAGATGGCGGTCCGGTTCGATTACGGCTCGGCCGTACCCTGGGTGTCGCGATCGGAACTCGGCGACCTGCGCGCCGTCTCGGGCCCTCACAAGGTGGTGCTGCGCACCGACGTGCACCTCAAGGGCTCGGACGCGCAGACCACGGTCGCCGAGTTCACCGTGCATGCCGGCGACAAGCACCGTTTCGTCCTGAGCTACGGCCCGTCCCACGAGGATGACCCGGTCGCCATCGAGCCGCGCAAGGCGCTCGAGATTGCCGACCAGGCGTGGCGGGACTGGTCGAGCCGCTGCGCCGGCGGGACCGCCTGGGACCGGATGCTGCAGCGCTCCCTGCTGACCCTCAAGGCGCTGATCTACGAGCCCACCGGCGGCATCGTGGCGGCGCCCACCGCCTCCCTCCCCGAGGGGCTCGGCGGCGAGCGCAACTGGGATTACCGATTCTGCTGGCTGCGCGACTCCACGCTGACGCTCATCGCCCTGATGGATGGCGGCTACATCGACGAAGCCCGCAAGTGGCTCGACTGGCTGCAGCGGGCCGTGGCTGGAAACCCCGAGCAGGCACACATCCTCTACGGTATCGGTGGTGAGCGACTGCTGCCGGAGATCGAGCTCGACTGGCTGCCGGGCTACGAGAACTCGAAGCCCGTGCGGATCGGCAACGCGGCCTCCAGCCAGTTCCAGCTCGACGTCTACGGTGAGTTGTTCGACGCGCTCTACCAAGCCCATGCCCGCGGCCTGCCGGTGAGCAAGGACGGATTGCGGGTCGGGCTGGCGATCCTGGGCCATCTGGAGCAGGCGTGGCGCCGGCCCGACGAGGGGATCTGGGAGGTGCGCGGGGGCGCGCGCCACTTCACCCATTCGAAGGTCATGGCCTGGGTGGCGTTCGATCGTGCCCTGCGCATGCACGAGATGCACGAATCCGGCGCCACCGAGGAGCATGCCAAACGCTGGCGCGCGGCCCGGGACGCGATCCACGCGGAGGTCTGCGACAAGGGCTTCGATCCCGAGCTCAACAGCTTCGTTCAATCCTACGGATCGAAGGCGCTCGACGCGAGTCTCCTGCTCATCGCCCATACCGGCTTCCTGCCGCAGGACGATCCCCGAGTGGTCGGCACGGTCGAGGCCATCGGCACGGGGCTGATGCGGGACGGCTTCATCCTGCGCTACGAGACGCAAGGGCAGACCACCGACGGCCTGTCGGGCAACGAGGGGGCGTTCCTGCCCTGCACGTTTTGGTACGCAGACAACCTGATCGGCCTCGGCCGGCGGGACGAGGCGCGGGCGATCATCGAGCGCCTCGTCGGCATCTGCAACGATCTCGGCTTGGTCAGCGAAGAATACGACGTGCAAGCCAAGCGCCTTGTGGGTAACTACCCCCAGGCCTTCACCCACGTCGCGCTCGTCAACACGCTCCTCAGCTATACGCGCGGCGAAGGGCCGGCGGACCGGCAGGGTGGTAAGGGCAATGGAGCTCCTCCCGCCGTCCTGCGGCAGCGCGAAGCCGCGAAGCGGACCGCGCGAGGCGAACTGGAAGATGCGACATCATGAGCGGTGCTGACACTCCCGCCAAGGCGGCCCTCGCTGAGATCGACACGCTCAGCATCAACACGATCCGCACCTTGGCGATCGACGCGGTGCAGAAGGCCAATTCCGGCCATGCCGGTGCGCCAATGGGGCTCGCGCCGGTGGCCTACACTTTGTGGAACCGCTACCTGCGCTACGATCCGGCGCACCCGCACTGGCCGAACCGGGACCGGTTCGTGCTGTCCTGCGGCCACGCCTCGATGCTGCTTTACGGGCTCCTACACCTCGCGGGCGTCGCCGAGAGCGACGGCGGCAACGCTCCGGCGGTGTCGCTGGAGGACATCAAGAAATTCCGCCAGCTCGACAGCCGGACCCCGGGCCATCCGGAATACCACTTCACCACCGGCGTCGAGACCACCACGGGGCCGCTCGGCCAGGGCGTCGCCAACTCGGTGGGCATGGCGATGGGCAGCCGCTTCCTGGCCCAGCACCTGAATCGGCCGAACCTGCCGCTGTTCGACTACAACGTCTACGCGGTCTGCTCGGACGGCGACCTGATGGAGGGCGTGGCCTCGGAAGCCGCCTCGCTGGCCGGCCACCTGCGGCTCGCCAACCTCTGCTGGATCTACGACGACAACACCGTCACCATCGAGGGCCACACGGAACTCGCCTTCGGCGAGGAGGTGGCGACCCGGTTCCTGGCCTATGGCTGGCAGGTGCTGCGCGTCGCCGACGCCAACGACGTCCATGCGCTCGCGGGCTCGATCGAGACCTTCCTCGCCACGAACGACCGGCCGACGCTCATCATCGTCAAGTCGGTGATCGGCTACGGCGCGCCGAAGAAGCAGGGCACCTCCAAGGCCCACTCGGACGCTTTGGGCGAGGACGAGGTGAAGGGCGCCAAGCGCGCGTATGGCTGGCCGGAGGATGCCCAGTT
This sequence comes from Methylobacterium sp. A49B, assembly GCF_053346215.1. Lineage (NCBI taxonomy): Bacteria > Pseudomonadati > Pseudomonadota > Alphaproteobacteria > Hyphomicrobiales > Methylobacteriaceae > Methylobacterium > Methylobacterium sp. A49B. The sequence goes on along the minus strand of NZ_JBKFBO010000114.1, from coordinate 94,247 downwards.
CCTCGTGCCGGACGGCGTGCAGGAGAATTTCCGCAACGGCATCGGCAAGCGCGGCGCCGGGCTCTACGATGCCTGGCAGGGCCTGCTCGCCGAAGCCAAGGAGGCCGATGCCGACCACGCCGAAGATCTGAACGCCTTCCTGGAGGGCCGCCTGCCCGCGGGCTGGGACAAGGACATCCCGGTTTTCGAGCCGGACGCGAAGGGCCTCGCGACCCGCGAATCCTCCGGCAAGGTGTTGAACGCGATCGCCCAGCATGTGCCGTTCCTGCTCGGCGGCTCGGCCGACCTCGCGCCGTCCAACAAGTCCAACCTGACCTTCGAGGGCGCGGGCTCGTTCGGCCCGTTCTCGCCGGGCGGCCGCAACCTGCATTTCGGCGTCCGCGAGCATGCCATGGGCTCGATCGTGAACGGGCTCGGCCTCTCCGGGCTCAGGGCCTACGGCGCGACCTTCCTGGTCTTCGCCGACTACATGCGGCCGCCGATCCGGCTCGCCTCGCTGATGGAGCTGCCGGTCTTTCACATCTTCACCCACGACTCGATTGGTGTGGGGGAGGACGGGCCGACCCACCAGCCGGTGGAGCAGCTCCTGTCGCTGCGCTGCATCCCGGGCCTCGTGACCCTGCGCCCGGCCGACGCCAACGAGGTCGCCGAGGCCTACCGGGTGATCTTCACGCTGAAGAACCAGCCGGCGGTTCTCGCCCTCTCGCGCCAGCCGCTGCCGACCCTCGACCGCGCGAAGTACGGGGCCGCCTCCGGCACCGCCCAGGGCGGCTACGTGCTGGCCGACAGCGAGGGCACGCCCGACGTGATCCTGCTCGCCTCGGGCTCCGAGGTGCAGCTCTGCGTCGGTGCCTACGAGGCCCTGAAGGCCGAGGGGGTGAAGGCCCGGGTCGTGTCGATGCCGTCCTGGGACCTGTTCGAGCGCCAGGACGAGGCCTACCGCGACTCGGTGCTGCCCCCCGCCGTCAAGGCCCGGGTGGCGGTGGAGCAGGGCAGCGTCATCGGCTGGGACCGGTACGCCGGCTCCGAGGGCGCGATCATCGGCATGCACACTTTCGGCGCCTCTGCGCCGATCAAGGATCTTCAGACCAAGTTCGGTTTTACCCCCGAGAAGGTGCTGGAGACCGCGAAGGCGCAGGTGACCAAGCACAAGAAGTAGCTTGACGGCTTCCGCCTCCCTCCAGCTGGGGGGAGGCGAGTGCGTTCCGGATCCGGGACGCAGTCCGCTGACGAGGAAACGACATGAACGCGCTCAAGGCCCTGCACGACGAACAGGATCAGGCGGTCTGGCTCGACTTCGTGGCCCGCGGCTTCATCGCGAAGGGCGAGCTGAAGCAGCTCGTGGAGCGCGACGGACTTCGGGGCGTCACCTCGAACCCGTCGATCTTCGAGAAAGCGATCGGTCACTCGGACGAGTACGACGACAGCCTGAAATCCGTGCAGGCGACCGGCGACAGCCGCGTCATCGATCTCTACGAGGGGCTCGCCATCGCCGACATCCAGGCGGCGGCCGACGTGCTCCGCCCGGTCTACGAGGCGAGCGACGGCGCCGACGGCTACGTCAGCCTTGAGGTCTCGCCCTACCTCGCCCTCGATACCGAGGCGACGCTCGCCGAGGCGCGCCGCCTGCATAAGGCTGTCTCCCGCGACAACCTCATGGTGAAGGTGCCGGCGACCCCCGAGGGCATCCCGGCGATCCACCAGCTCACCTCCGAGGGCATCTCGATCAACGTCACCCTGCTGTTCTCGCAGGAGGCCTACGAGGCCGTGGCTCGCGCCTTTATCGACGGCCTCGACGCGCGCGCGAAGGCCGGCCACGACGTGTCGCGGATCGCCAGCGTGGCGAGCTTCTTCATCAGCCGGATCGACGTGCTTGTCGACAAGCTCCTCGACGAGAAGATCGCGCAGGCCAACGACCCGGACGAGAAGTTCGCCCTGGAGCAGCTGAAGGGCAAAGTGGCGATCGCCAACGCCAAGCTCGCCTACCAGCGCTACAAGGCCATCTTCGCCGAATCCAAGTGGACCGCCCTCGCTGAGAAGGGCGCCAGAGCGCAGCGCCTGCTCTGGGCCTCCACGGGCGTGAAGAACAAGGCCTACTCCGACGTCCTCTACGTCGAGGAGCTGATCGGGCCGAACACCGTCAACACGATGCCGCCCGCCACCATGGACGCGTTCCGCGACCACGGCGTGGTGCGGGCCACGATCGAGGAGGACGTGCCGGGCGCCGAGGCGGTGATGAACCGCCTCGCCCGGGCCGGGATCAACATCGAGGCGGTCGCCGAGCAACTGGTGAAGGAGGGCGTGCAGCTCTTCATCGACGCCGCCGACAACCTGCTGGGCGCCGTCGCAGGCAAGCGCGTCGCGCTGCTGGGTCACCGGCTGGACGGCCAGAGCCTCGCCATGGACGACACCCTGGCGGCCGAGGCGAAGAAGGCTGTCGAATCCTGGCGGGCCAGCGGGTCGATCCGCCGGCTCTGGGCGGGCGACGCCTCGGTCTGGTCCGGCCACGACGAGGCGAACTGGCTTGGCTGGCTGCACATTGTCGAGGATGAGCTGGAGAAGGCCGCCGACTACGCTGCCTTCTCCGACTGGGTGAAGGCGCAGGGTTTCACCGACGCCGTGGTGCTCGGCATGGGTGGGTCGAGCCTCGGCCCGGAGGTGCTGAGCCTGACCTATGGCCAGCGCGAAGGTTTTCCGAAGCTCCAGATCCTCGACTCGACCCACCCGGATCAGGTGCGCGCCCTGGAGGCGAGCATCGACCTGGGCAAGACGCTGTTCATCGTCGCGTCGAAGTCCGGCTCGACGCTGGAGCCCAACGTGTTCCGTGACTACTTCCTGGCCCGCGCCAAGGCGGTGCTCGGCGACCGGGCCGGCGACCATTTCGTCGCCGTGACCGATCCGGGCTCCGACATGGAGCGCGCCGCGAAGGCGGACAACTTCAAGAAGACCTTCTACGGGGTGAAGCAGATCGGCGGGCGCTACTCGGTGCTCTCGGCCTTCGGCCTCGTGCCGGCCGCCGCCATGGGCCTCGACGTGAAGGCTCTCTTGGAGACGGCGCGCATCATGGTCCGTTCCTGCGGCCCGGCCGTGCCGCCGGCCGTGAACCCGGGCGTGCTCCTCGGCACGGCCATGGGCGCGGCGGCGCTGGCCGGCCGCGACAAGGTGACGATCGTCGCCTCGCCGGCCATCGACAGCTTCGGCGCCTGGGCCGAGCAGCTCATCGCGGAATCGACCGGCAAGCAGGGCAAGGGCCTCGTGCCGGTGGACGGGGAACCGGTCGGCGTTCCGGCGGTCTACGGGCACGATCGGTTCTTCATCTACCTGCGCGTCGACGGCAAGGCCGAGGCGGCGCAGGATGAGGCCCTGCGCGCCCTGGAGCGAGACGGCCATCCGATCGCCCGCATAACCCTCGACTCCATCGAGCAGCTGCCGCAGGAATTTTACCGCCTGGAGATGGCCACCGCGGTCGCCGGTGCGGTGATCGGCATCAACCCGTTCGATCAGCCCGATGTCGAGGCCAGCAAGGTCGAGACCAAGAAGCTGTTCGCGGAGGCCGAGGCGAGCGGTGCCCTGCCTTCCGAGACCCCGCTCTTCGCCGACGACGCGGTCGCGCTCTACGCGGATCCGCGGAATGCCGAGGGCCTGCCGCAGGCATCCGACGGCCTGGAGGTCGCGCTGAAGGCACAGCTCGCCCGGCTCAAGGACGGGGACTATCTCGGACTGCTCGCCTACGTGCCGCGCGACGAGCGTGCGGCTTCGATCCTCCAGGAGGCGCGGATCGCCGTGCGCGACGTGCGGAAGGTCGCGACCTGCCTGGAATTCGGCCCGCGGTTCCTGCACTCCACGGGTCAGGCCTATAAAGGTGGCCCGGACACCGGCGTGTTCCTGCAGATCACCGCGGAGCCGTCGCAGGATCTCCCCATCCCCGGCCGTAAGCTCGGCTTCGCCACCGTGGTGGCCGCGCAGGCGCGGGGTGATTTCGCGGTGCTCGCCGAGCGCGGCCGCCGGGCGCTCCGGGTTCACATCAAGGGCGACCTTGAGACCGGGCTGAAGCGCGTGGCGTCGGCGCTGAAGGCGGCTGTGGCGTAGGTGGCCAACCCTCTCTCCTCCCCCTTGCGGGGAGGAGCCGGAGGTGGGGGTGGCGCAGGATAGACCGCGCCGCTCGATCCTGGACCACCCCCACCCCTGACCCCTCCCCGCAAGGGGGAGGGGAAATCTGGAGGAGAGCAGCGATGCAACTCGGCATGATCGGCCTCGGCCGGATGGGCGGCAATATCGTCCGGCGCCTCCTGCGGGACGGGCACACGGCGGTGGTGTTCGATCAGAACCCGGCGGCCGTTGCGGCCCTGGTCGAGGCCGGTGCGGTCGGCGCGTCGAGCCTGGAGGACTTGGTCGCCAAGCTGGAGGTGCCGCGTGCGGCCTGGGTGATGCTGCCGGCCGGCGCGATCACCGAGGAAGCCGTCCAGACGCTCTCGAATCTGATGCAGTCCGGCGACTGCGTTATCGACGGCGGCAACTCCTTCTACGGCGACGATGTGCGGCGCGGCCTTGCCCTGAAAGAAAAGGGCCAGCACTACGTCGATGTCGGTACGTCGGGCGGCGTCTGGGGCCTGGAGCGCGGCTACTGCATGATGATCGGCGGCGACACGGAAACCGTCGACCGGCTCGACCCGATCTTCAAGACTCTGGCGCCGGGCATCGGCGATATACCGAAGACGCCGAACCGCGAGGGCCGCGACCCGCGCGCCGAGCAGGGCTACATCCATGCTGGGCCGACCGGCGCCGGACACTTCGTGAAGATGGTCCATAACGGTATCGAATACGGGCTGATGCAGGCCTATGCGGAGGGTTTCGACATCCTCCGTCACGCCAATTCCCAGGACCTGCCGGCCGAGCGACGATTCGATCTCGACATGGGCGATATCGCCGAGGTCTGGCGGCGCGGCAGCGTCGTGTCCTCGTGGCTCCTCGACCTCACCGCCCAGGCGCTCGCGGGCGACGAGCAACTCACGGACTTCTCCGGCTACGTCGAGGATTCCGGCGAGGGGCGCTGGACCATCAACGCCGCCATCGAGGAGGGCGTACCGGCGACGGTCCTCTCCGCGGCCCTCTACCGCCGCTTCCGCTCCCGCGAGCATGCGAGTTACGCCGACAAGCTCCTGTCGGCGATGCGCAAGGGCTTCGGCGGCCATCAGGAGCCGAAGAAGTAGAGGGCAGTCCCATGAGCCTTCCCGCCGGTACCCATATCCTGAAGGATGCGGAGGCGGTCGCCCGCGAGGCGGCCGAGCGGCTCATCGTGGCATGCGGCGAGAACCACGCGGAGCGGATCGCGATCTGCCTCTCGGGCGGCTCGACGCCCAAGGTTCTGTACGGCCTCCTCGCCGGACCGGACTACGCGACCAGGGTGCCGTGGGAGCGGATCCACTGGTTCTTCGGCGACGACCGGGTGGTGCCCTGGGACGATGCGCGCAGCAACGTCCGGATGGTCCGCGAGGCCTTCGGCCACGGCGCGCGGATCCCGCCGACCCACCTGCACTTCATTCCTTCGGACGAGGGCGCGGAAGCTGGGGCTCGCGCCTACGAGCGCACGCTGCTGGACTTCTACGGGGCCGACAGCCTCGATCCAGACCGGCCCCTCTTCGACCTCGTGCTCCTCGGATTGGGCGAAGACGGGCACACCGCCTCCCTCTTCCCCGGCAAGCCGGCCGTGGCGGAGACCGGCCGTTTAGTCGCGCCAGTGCCCGAGTCCGGGCTGGCACCGTTCGTGCCGCGCATCACCCTCACCTTCCCGGCACTCGCCTCCTCCCGGCACGTGCTGTTCCTGGTGACCGGCGCGGGCAAGCGCGCCCCTCTAGCTCGCCTCGCTGCGGGCGAGACTCTGCCCGCCGGGCGCGTGACCAGCTTCGGCGCGGTCGCGTGGCTCCTCGACGCAGCTGCAGCCGGCTAACGCTTCCGCCTGGCGTTACGGTCTGGCAAGGTCGCGGTGGTAGACCCGGCGGGGCGGGTATGCCGCCTCAAGGGCCAGATGCGCGCGGGCACCCTCGTCCTCTACACCGACCAGCCGACGCGCCGCGCCGATCTTCTGCGCGCGCTCGAGGCGTTCGCGCCCTGCGTGATGCTCCATGCCGCGGAGGCGCCCCCGAGCGATCCATGCCTCGCCGTCATCGGCGACCTCGACCTGCTCCGGCCCTGCCCACTCATCGGTCTGCGCTCACTCCTGGTCGCCTCGCCCGCGCTGCCGCGCCTCTTCCTGCTGCGCAGCATGGGCTCGCGCAGCCTGTCCGCGGCGCGCAGCCTCGGCGGGCGGCTCTGCTTGCCGGCCGACACGCCGGTCGCCACCGTGGTCGAGGCCCTGCGCGTGGCCGTCAGATCCCCAGCCCCGATGGAGAGGCCGACGCAGGTCGAACCGGGCGAGCCGCTCGTGGCCCAGGCGGCCGACCGGGCCGGCGCTGTCATCGCCAACCTTCTCGATTCCGCGCGCGAGACCGGGAGAGTCGACGCCGCGCTGATCGACGAGGGCCTCGATCCGATCCTCGGCGCGATCAGGGTCGGCGGTCTCACCGCGTGGCTCGAGACAGTCCGCGCCTACGATGACGCCACGTACCAGCACTGCCTGCTGGTGGCGGGTCTGGCCGCGACCTTTGCCATCGACCTCGGCTTCTCGGCGGCGGACCGCCAGCTGCTGGTGCGCGCCGCCCTCGTCCATGACGTCGGCAAAGCCAGAATCCCGCTGGCGATCCTGAACAAGCCCGGCCCCCTCGATCCGGCCGAGCGCGCGGTGATGCGCGAGCACGCAGCCCTGGGCCACGAGATCCTCGTGCAGGCCGGCGGGTTCGACCGGATAGTCCTCGACGTGGTGCGCCACCACCACGAGATGCTCGACGGGTCGGGCTACCCCGATGGGCTGAGGGGCGCGGCCATCCCCGACATCGTCAGGCTGATCACCGTCTGCGACGTCTACGCAGCCTTGGTGGAGCGCCGTCCCTATCGACCGCCCCTGCCGGCGGCGGATGCCGTGAAAATCCTGCACGGCATGGAGGGTAAGCTCGACGCGGACCTCGTCCGCGCGTTCGAGCGCTCCGTGATCGGCTCCTGATCCGGATCCCGGCGCCCTGACTACAGGACGAAGTGCTTCGAGAGCTTCAGACCCTGGGCCTGATAATTCGAGCCGGCGCCGGCCCCATAGAGCGTCTCGGGCAGGTTGAGCATCCGCTCGTAGACGAGGCGGCCGACGATCTGGCCGTCCTCCAGCAGGAACGGCACGTCCCGCGAACGCACCTCCAGCACGGCGCGGGCCCCTGCGCCGCCCGCTCCGGCATAGCCGAACCCGGGATCGAAGAAGCCCGCGTAGTGAACCCGGAACTCGCCGACCAGGGGATCGAACGGCACCATCTCGGCGGCGTGGTCGGGCGGGACTTGGACCGCCTCCTTCGACGCCAGGATGTAGAACTGGCCCGGGTCGAGAATCAGGCTCCCCGATCCGTCGGCCGCCAGTGGCTCCCAGAAATCCGCGGCCCGGTGACGGCCCGGCGCGTCGACATCGACGAGCCCCGTGTGGCGCTTCGCCCGGTAGCCGACGAGGCCGTCGAAGCCAGCGAGATCCACCGAGACGGCCACGCCGCCCTGGAAGGACGGGCTGCCCGCGTCGACCAGCGCCGAACGCGCATGGAGCAATCCGAGCTCGGATTCGGTCAGACGTGGCGCCCCCCGGCGGAAGCGGATCTGGGAGAGGCGCGAGCCGGTCCGGACCAGGACCGGGAAGGTGCGCGGCGAGATTTCCGCGTAGAGCGGCCCGGTATAGCCTGGCTCGACCTGATCGAACGCCTCGCCCCGGTCGGTGATGACCCGGGTAAACACGTCGATGCGGCCGGTGGAGCTCTTCGGATTGGCCGCGGCCGCCAGATCGCCCGGGAGGGCCAGGCTCTCCTGGAGTTCGGCGATGTAGACGCAGCCCGTCTCCAGCACCGCGCCGGGACGCAGATCGATCGCATGCAGCGACAGGCGCTCGACGCAGGCCTGGACCGTACGGCCCGAGCCGGGCAGGAAGCTCGTGCGGACCCGATAGGCCCTGTCGCCCAGGCGCAGATCGAGGCTCGCGGGCTGGATCTGATCGGCGGCGAATGCGCGCGCGGGGCGGATGCCGCCCGAGGCCGCGAGGGCGGCGATCGCCTGGCCCGGCAGGATCCCGGCGCGGCCCTCCGCGCCCGAATCGGCGGCTTCCTTGCCTGCGCCCGCGTTCATCGCGCCCCTGACTCCCTCGCGCGCCACCGGCAGGTCCGCGTCCGCCGTCCGTTTTCGCCGGGACTGGCTAATGGGGGCTTAACCCGTCTCGGCCGTCCCGTCATGCTGGGCCGGTCGTCCTGGCCGGGAAGCGGGGCGGTTCGGCAATCCGCGAGGTAGTCCGCCGCAATTGACGGCGATTCCGCTGCCTACTACCACCGGCCATGGAGCGCGTTTCATTCTGCTTCGTCGAATCGCACCGTCCGAAGAAGGGCCTAATAGGGCGATGTACAAGGCCGAGACGCGGGGAATTAGCGTGACGGTTCAGTCCCGCTTCGTCGAGGAGGAGTCCTCGCCGAACGAGAGCCGATACTTCTTCGCCTACACGGTTGAGATCGTGAACAACGGCAGCGTGCAGGTTCAGTTGCGCTCCCGTCATTGGCGCATCATCGACGGGCACGGTGCTTGTCAGGAGGTGCGCGGAACCGGCGTCGTCGGCAAGCAGCCGGTGCTGGAGCCCGGGGAGTCCTTCTGCTACACGAGCGGCTGCCCGCTGAACACGCCCGACGGGCTGATGGCCGGCAGCTACACGATGGCGACGGTGGCCGGTGAGAGCTTCGAGGCCGAGATCCCCGCCTTCTCCCTCGACAGCCCGCACGTCCGCCGCAGCCTGCACTGAGGTCCCGGCAGCCGGGGCCCCGCTCCGGAGGAATCCATGTCCGCGACCGGCGAGCGGCTGAGCCCGCTCGACATGCTCGCCCGCCTCGTGTCCTTCGACACCGAGAGCGACAAATCGAATCTCGCCCTGATCGAGTCCGTCTGCGCCTATCTCGACGGATGGGGCATTCCCTCTCTGCGCCTGCCGAACGCCGCGGGCGACAAGGTGGCCCTCCTCGCCACGGTCGGCCCGATGGTCGACGGGGGCGTCGTGCTCTCGGGCCATACCGACGTGGTGCCGGTGGCCGGCCAGTCTTGGACCAGCGACCCGTTCAGGCTGCGCGTCTCGGACGGCCGGGCCTACGGTCGGGGCGCCGTCGACATGAAGGCCTTCGACGCCCTGGCGCTGGCGCTGGTGCCCGAGATGCTCGCCGCCAGCTTGAGGCGGCCGATCCATATCCTGCTCTCCTACGACGAGGAGACCACCTGCCTCGGCTCGATGGACGGGATCGCCCGCTTCGGCGCCGACCTGCCGCGGCCGGCGGCGGTGATCGTCGGCGAGCCCACCGGGATGGAGGTCGCGGACGCGCACAAGAGCATCGTCACCTGCCTCACCACCGTCCACGGCCACGAGGCCCATTCCGCCCGGCCCGCCCTCGGGGCGAACGCCGTGTCGGCCGCGTGCGAGCTGGTCGCCGGCCTCAACCGGATCGCCGACCTGATGATCGAGCGCGGCGATCCCTCGGGCCGGTTCGATCCGGCCGCGACCACGGTCCATGTCGGGACGATCCACGGCGGCACGGCCCGCAACATCCTGGCCAAGGAATGCCGGTTCCACTGGGAGTATCGCGGCCTGCCGGACCTCGACCCGGCCGAGATCCCCCGCCTCTTCGCCCGGGAGGTGGAGCGGGTCACCCGCGAGCGCCTCAACCGTTACGGCGACTTCGGCCGGATCGAGACCCTGGAGGAGGTCGACATCCCCGGCCTCGCCCCCGAGCCGGGATCGGACGCCGAGCGGCTCTGCCTGCGGCTCGCCGGCCGCAACCGCACCATCGCGGTGCCATACGCCACCGAGGCCGGGCAGTTCCAGGCGGCAGGCCTCCCGACCGTCGTCTGCGGGCCCGGCGACATCGCGCAGGCTCACCAGCCCGACGAATTCATCACCCTCGACGCCCTCGGACAGGGTGAGCGGTTCCTGCGCAACTTGATCGAGGCCTGTGCGTCATGAACGCCATCACCGGAATCACCATCAAGCTGCGGCCGCTGGAGCGGGAGGATCTGCGCTTCGTCCACCAGCTCAACAACAACGACAGCATCATGCGCTACTGGTTCGAGGAGGCCTACGAATCCTTCGCCGAGCTGCAGCAGCTCTACGAGCGCAACATCCACAACCAGACCGAGCGGCGCTTCATCGTGGCCGATCCGGGCGGCGAGCCGGCCGGGCTGATCGAGCTCGTGGAGATCAACCATCTCCACCGGCGTTGCGAATTCCAGATCGCGATCCACCCGAGCTTCCAGGGGCGGGGCTACGCGTGGCAGGCGACAAGGATCGCCATGGATTACGCGTTCAGCGTGCTCAACATCCACAAGCTCTACCTGCACGTGGACCGGGACAATGCCCGGGCGGTGCGCATCTACGAGCGCTGCGGCTTCCACGCCGAAGGGGTACTGAAGGACGAGTTCTTCGTGAACGGGCGCTATCGCGACGCGGTGCGGATGTGCCTGTTCCAGCCTGATTACCTCAAGGCCCGCGGCGGTGGTGACATCGCCGAGCCCGTGCTGAAGGTGTGAGGGAGGGGCCGGAGCCCCTCCCCCTCGTACCGCTCAGTTGCGGCCGGCACCCGTCGTCTGCGCGCCCGACTGGCCGCCCGACCGGCCTGCGCCCTGGGCACCGCCCATGCTGCCGCCGCTCATGCCGCCACGCTCGGCGCCGCCCGTCCGGCCGCCCTCGTTGCCGCCGGCCTTCATGCCGCCCTGCTGGCCGCCACGGTCCGAGGCGTTCCGGATGCCATCCTGCTGGCCGCCGCGCATGTCGCTGTTGCGCATGCCCTCGTTCCGGCCATCACGGCCGGCTTTCCGGTCCATCCCGCGATCGGCGTTGCGGTCATTGCCCCGGTCCATCCGGCCGTCGTTCCGCCCCTCGGTGCGCGAGGCGTTCCGGACGCCGTCCCGGCCGCCGTGGTTGTCGAACCGCGCGCCGGCGCGCTGCTCGGAACGGAAGCTCGCACTGACGGTGCCGCCGCCGCTCAGGCGACGGTACTCCGCGGAACCATAGCGGACCCGCTGGCCGCGGATCGTGACGAAGCGATCCTCCTGCACCGAGACGAGGCGGCGGTATTCGGGCGACCCGTACAGCACCCGGTGGCCGCGGATCACGACGTAGCGCTCGCGCGGGCCGGTCTCACGGACGCTGACCAGACGGCGGTACTCGGGCGAGCCGTACAGCACGCGCTGGCCGCGGATCACGACGTAACGCTCGCGCGGTCCGCGGTTCTCGGTGACGATCAGGCGGCGGTACTCGGGCGAGCCGTAGACCACCCGGCGGCCGCCGATGAAGACGTAGCGGCCCTCGCGGCGGAAGCCGCCCTCGACGCGGCCGCCGCGGATGTCGGTCCGGCTGCTGACGTCGGTCCGGCTGCTCACATCGGTCCGCCCGCGGACATCGGCGCGGTCCCCGCGGCGGTCGCCGCGATCCGCGCGCGCGCCGTTCCGGTCGCCGCGCTCGTTCCGCTCCGCGCGGGCACCATCGCGATCACCGCGCTCGGCGCCGGCGCGACCGCGATCCTGGGCCATCCGCCCCTCGCCGCCCGCATCCCGGCCCTGTGCCGACCGGCCCGCATCGGCGGAGCCGCGCTCCGCCGACTGGCCGCCCTGCGCGCCGCCGCGCTCGGCGCCGCCCATGCGACCGCCCTCGGCCCCGGACTTCATGCTGGATTCGGCCCCGCCCTGACCGGCGCGGCCGCCCATTCCGTCTGCGCCCCGCCCGGCGCCGCCCTGCTGCTGCGCATACGCCGAGGTGCTGATCAGCAGCGCGGCCAACCCGATGGACAATTTCCGCATGGCGAACTCTCCAATGTTGAATCTGCCACGCAACGTCGAAGATTGCGGAACGGTTCAGCCTGGAGGGCCCAAAAATTTACGCAACGAATACCGAGGTCAACTCGTTTCGCGCGATGAAGCTTGACCGTAGGCGTCGTTCTACTGGTCGTCGGCACGGGTGATTCTGCCTCTACTGGCGCGGCTGCTCCGCGATCTCGGCCTCGACCTCCTGTGGATCGAGATCGTAGCGCCGGGAGCAGAATTCGCAGGTGATGACGATGCGTCCATCGTCCGCCACCATGTCGCGCCGCTCCTGCGGGGTGAACGAGCGGATCATGCCCATCACGCGCTCGCGCGAGCAGCGGCAGGTCTCGTGGACCGGCTGCCGCTCGAACACCCGCACGCCGCGTTCGTGAAAGAGCCGGTAGAGCAGGGTCTCGCTCGACACGTTGGGGTCGACCAGTTCGTGATCCTCGATCGTGGCGACCAGGGAGCGCGCCTCCACCCAGGCGTCGTCCTCCGGCGCGTCGCCCGAGAGATGCGCGTGCCCCTCCGGGATGTCGCCCGGCGGCAGGTCCGCGAGGCGGGCGCGGTCGATCGACTGGGGCAGGAACTGTACGACAAGGCCGCCGGCCCGCCAGCGCCCCTCGCCCTCCCCCACGGCCTCGGCCACCGCGAGGCGGACCTCCGTGGGAATCTGCTCGGACTGGCGGAAATACTGGTGTGCGGCTTCCTCCAGGCTCTGGCCCTCGAGGGCGACGACGCCCTGGTAGCGGCTCGCCGCGGTGCCCTGGTCGATGGTCATGGCCAAGTGGCCGGTACCGATCAGGTCGGCATCCTTGAGCGGTCCGGATCCGAGGGCGGTCACCCTGTCGGCCTCGAACCGCGCGGTGGCGCGCAGCCGGTCGGGCGCCTCGAAATCGACCACGATCATCGACACCGGACCGTCGGTCTTGGTCTGGAGCTGGAACCGCCCCTCGAACTTGAGGGAGGAACCGAGCAGCACCGTGAGTGCCGCCGCCTCGCCGAGGAGCCGCGCGACCGGGTCCGGATAGCCGTGGCGGCGCAGGATCGTGTCGACGGCGGGCCCCAGCCGGACGACACGCCCGCGCACATCCAGCGCCTCCACGGCGAAGGGCAGCACGGCGTCGTCCGCCCCCGCGTGGCCGTTGCCGGCGGCGGGGGGCTGCGACTGGAATGGCGACTGGGATGGCGACTGCGTTCCTGAGGTCATGCCCTCTCCGATCGATGAGTCCGGCGCCCGTCACGACCCGTTCGCGGATCGGGCGGCCGCCCGGGCGGAGCCGTGTTCCGGGTGGGCCGGGCCGCGTGAGGAATGGACCTTGACGGAGCGATCGATCCCTCACCCCGCCCGCGCCCGAGCGGAGGCGCGGAACGCCGTATCCGGTGCCGGGACGCCGCCTGCCGGCGGCCGTGATGGGGAGGCGGACGGCGTCGGCCGCCCGCTCATGCCTATATGGTGCGCCGCTTCTCCGAGCGCGAGCCCAGGGCTCAGCGGATGTGCGGTGGGCTGCCGACGGTAAACGCCAGTGCCGGCGGCGCGTTGATCGGACGATCCCACCCACCGCCTCATCCTGAGGTGACCGCGAAGCGGGCCTCGAAGGAGGGCTTCAGGGATCTCGGAACGATCTGGAGGGCTCCTTCGAGGCCTCCGCTACGCACCGGCACCTCAGGATGAGGGGGGTGGATGGGAAGGCCGGTCCGAGCCTTCGCGCTGCCGTGCCCTCTTGTGGGCAGGCCGACGCAGGCCAGCTCAGAGCCCGCCCGCGTGGAGGCACCAGGCCAGGATCCCCTTCTGCGCGTGCAGGCGGTTCTCGGCCTCGTCGAAGACCACGGAGCGCGGGCCGTCCATCACCTCGGCCGTGACCTCCTCGCCCCGGTGGGCGGGCAGGCAGTGCATGAAGATCGCGTCCGGGTTGGCTGCCGCCATCAGCTTGGCGTTGACCTGATAGGGACTGAGCAGGTTGTGCCGGTGGGCCTCGTCGTCGTCGCCCATCGACACCCAGCAATCGGTCACGACCGCATCCGCGCCCTCGACCGCCGCGAAGGCGTCCGTGGTGACGTGGATGTCGGCACCCTCCTGCTGCGCCCAGGCGAGCAGGGCGGACGGAGGGGCGAGTTCGGGCGGGCTCGCGACGTTCAAGGTGAAGTCGAACCGCGCGGCCGCGTGGACCCAGCTCGCCAGCACGTTGTTGGCGTCGCCCGACCACGCCACCGTACGGCCCTTGATCGGCCCGCGATGCTCCTCGAAGGTCAGCACGTCGGCCATGATCTGGCACGGATGCGAAACCTTGGTCAGGGCGTTGATCACCGGGACGGTGGCGTATTCGGCGAGCTCCAGCATCTGACCGTGGTCGAGGATGCGGATCATGATCGCGTCGACGAAGCGCGACAGGACCTGCGCGGTGTCGCCCACGGTCTCGCCGCGACCGAGCTGCATCTCGGAGCCCGTGAGCATCAGCGTCTCGCCGCCCAGCTCGCGCATCGCCACGTCGAAGGAGACGCGGGTGCGGGTCGAGGGCCGGTCGAACACCATCGCGAGGGTCTTGCCGGTCAGCGGGCGCTCGGCGGCGACCTCGCCCTTGCGGCGGAGCGCCTTGATGGCGGCGCTGGCGTCCAGCACCCGGCGCAGCTCCGCCCCGGAGAGATCCTTGAGATCGAGGAAATGGCGAGGGCCGGCACCGTTCAGGTGCCTGGCGGGGGCCGGGGCCCGGCCGTCAATCTGGGCTTTCATCGCGTCACAATAACTAGAGTCTGCTCAACGATCACCTGATCATGAACCGCACTCTACCTCCTGGCAGGGGCATCTCCGTCACGCGCGGCGGGACAGGCCGCGCCCGGAAATGCTTCGGGCCGCCCCCCGGGGTCCGGGGGGCGGTATTCTGAGCCGGTCGGGCTCGGCGTTACTCGGCTGCGCCGCGGGCGGCCTCGAAGCCGGACGCGGCCGCGTCCAGCCGGCGGACCGCTTCGTCGATCTCGGCGTCGCCGATGGTGAGCGGCGGCAGCAGGCGCACGATGTTGTCGCCGGCCGGGATCACCAGCAGATGCGCGTCGCGCGCGGCGGCGGCGAAGTCGGTATTCGGCACGCCGAGCTTGAGCCCCAGCATCAGGCCCTCGCCGCGGATCTCCTCGAAGACGTGCGGGTGCCGGTCGCGCAAAGCGGCGAGCTTCTGCTTGAGCAGGAGGCCCGAACGGGCGACGCGGTCGAGGAAGCCGTCCGCCAGCACGACGTCCAGCACCGCGTTGCCCACCGCCATGGCGAGCGGGTTGCCGCCGAAGGTCGTGCCGTGCGTGCCGGCCGTCATGCCGCGGGCAGCCTCGCGCGTGGCGAAGCAGGCGCCCATCGGGAAGCCGCCGCCGATGCCCTTGGCCGCGCTCATGATGTCCGGGGTGATGCCGGACCATTCGTGCGCGAACAGCCGGCCGGTGCGGCCGACGCCGGTCTGGACCTCGTCCATGATCAGCAGCAGGCCGTTGGCATCGCAGATCTCGCGCAGGCGGCGCAGGTCCGCGTGGGGGATCACCCGTACGCCGCCCTCGCCCTGGATCGGCTCGATCATCAGCGCCGCCGTCTCCGGTCCGATCGCCGCGTCCAGCGCGGCCCAGTCCCCGGCCGGCACCTGATCGAAGCCCTCGACCTTCGGGCCGAAGCCCTCGATGTATTTCTGCTGGCCGCCGGCCGCGAGCGTCGCCAGCGTGCGCCCGTGGAAGGCGCCCGCGAAGGTGACGATCCGGTAGCGCTCGGGATGGCCGTCGGCCGCGTGGTACTTCCGGGCGATCTTGATCGCCGCCTCGTTCGCCTCGGCTCCCGAGTTGCAGAAGAACACCACGTCGGCGAAGGTCGCCTCGACCAGCCGCTGGCCCAGGCGCTCGCCGCCCGGGATCTCGAACAGGTTCGAGGTGTGCCAGATGCGATTCGCTTGCTCGGTCAGCGCCCCGACGAGGTGCGGATGCGCGTGGCCGAGGGCGTTCACCGCGATCCCGGCGCCGAAGTCGAGGTATCGCTCGCCGCCCTCCGTCACGAGCCACGCGCCCTCGCCGCGCTCGAAGGCGAGCGGCGCGCGGACGTAGGTCGGCAGAAGGGCTGACGTCACGGGTCCCATCTCCGTTTCTCGTAGAAGCCGAGCAGGCGTTAGCCGGCTCCAAATGAAAGTGCCGCCTCAGTGATGGGCGGCACGCGCGCGATTACTATGAAAGTGCCGGGCGCTGTCAACGTTTCGCTGATCAGCGGGCACGCGCGGCAGGTCTGCGCGATGCTCCCGCAAGGCCGTCTTCTACTCCGCGACGGCGGCGCGCCCCCCTTGCGCGGCGGGGGGCACCATGCTCCAGCTCCGGCCGGTCACAGTCAGGGAGCGAAACCCGATGAGCACGGTCAAGGAACGCCTGGAGACGCTGGGCCTCACCCTGCCGAAGGCGGCGGCCCCGGTCGCCAACTACGTGCCGTTCGTGCGCACGGGCAACCTCGTGGTGATCTCCGGCCAGGTCTGCTTCGGCGCGGACGGGACCATCGCGGCCGAGCACACGGGCAAGGTCGGCGGCCCCGTCTCGGCCGAGGCCGGCAAGGCGGCCGCGCGCCTCTGCGCGCTCAACGTCCTCGCCCAGCTCGAGGCGGCGGTGGGCGACCTCGACCGCGCGGTGGTCCAGTGCGTCCGGCTCGGCGGCTTCATCAACGCGGCGCCGGGCTTCTCGGCGGTGGCCGGCGTGATGAACGGCGCCTCCGACCTGATGGTCGAGCTGCTGGGCGAGAGCGGGCGTCACGCCCGCTCCACCGTCGGTGTCGCGGAGCTGCCCCTCGACGCCGCCGTCGAGGTCGAGGCGCTGTTCGAGGTCCGCTGACGGTGGCCGTCCCCGACTGGCTCACCGCGCGGCCGATCGCGCATCGCGGGTTGCACGACCGGGCCGCGGGCCGGCCGGAGAACACGCTGGCGGCCGCCCGGGCGGCCGTCGCGGGCGGCTTCGCCATCGAGTGCGACGTGCAGCTGAGCGCCGACGGCGAGGCGATGGTCTTCCACGACGCCGCCCTGGGGCGGCTGACCGGGGCGAGCGCGGCGGTGGCGGAGCTTTCCGCGGCCGAGCTCGGGCGCCTCGCGGTGGCCGGCTCCGCGGAGACGATCCCGACGCTCCCGGCCTTCCTGGCGGCGGTGGCCGGGGCCGTGCCGGTCGTGATCGAGGTGAAGTCCCGCTACGACGGCGACCTGCGGCTTGCGACCCGCGCCGCCGCGGTCGCGGCGGCCTGCGACGGGCCGGTGGCGCTGAAATCCTTCGATCCGCAGGTGGTCGCGGCGCTGCGCGACCTGTGCCCGCCGACGATCCCGCGGGGCATCGTGGCGGAGACCACTCAGGACGATCCGGCCTACGCGGCGCTGCCGCCGAGCGCGCGGCTCGCCCTGTCTAACCTCCTGCACTTCGCCGAGACCCGGCCGGACTTCCTGTCCTGGCGGGTGGACGACCTGCCCTGCGCGCCGACCTACCTGTGCCGGCTGCTCGGCCGGATCCCCGTGATGACCTGGACGGTGCGGAGCGAGGAGCAGCGCGCCCGCGCGGGCGCGCACGCGGACCAGATGGTGTTCGAGGGCTTCGTGCCGTGATCAGGCTGGCCTCCGGCCTCGCCTCGGTCATCCCGGGGCCGCGCAGCGGAGCCCGGGCGGCCGGTGTCTGAAGAACATCGTCCCGCACCTTCGGATCGGCTTCGATTGAGACGATCCGGTAGGGCAAGGTCCGGCCCGCCCGACCGGATACCACGTCACCCGCGGCCCAGGCGAACCGAGCGCAGTCGAGACGACGATCGTACCCGGCACGTTCGTATCCTGCGTGTCGAGATTGCTCTTCTCGCACAGGACATCCTCGACGAGATCGTCCGGCGGAGACCGGTCGGCCACCCTGCGGATGCCGGGGTCTGAGGCGTGCCGGGCCATCGTGCCGAATCGCGTACCCGGATTCGGCCAGGAAACGGTGTGACGTCCGCGGCCATCTGACAAGGCTGCCATCGCCGCCGCGCGCATCCGCCCGCTTGCCCCGCCCCGGACACCGGCTAGACTCGGGGACATGAAGCACGCACCCGGGCCGACGCCGGAATCCCCCACGCTCACCGTGCGGGCGCTGCCCGGATTGAAGGAGATCGGCGCCGCGGACTGGGATGCCTGCGCCTTCTCCCCCGAGACCCTGGCGGGGGGCGACGAGACCCACAACCCGTTCCTCTCGCACGCCTTCCTGTCGGCGCTGGAGGACTCCGGCTGCGTCTCCCGCCGGACCGGCTGGCTGCCGCTCCACGTCTCGGTGGAGCGCGACGGCCAGCGCCTCGGCGTCGTGCCCTGCTACCTGAAATCGCACAGCCAGGGCGAGTACGTGTTCGATCACGGCTGGGCCGACGCCTACGAGCGCGCCGGCGGATCGTACTACCCGAAGCTCCAGGTGAGCGTGCCGTTCACGCCGGTGACCGGCCCGCGCTTCCTGATCGCCCCGGGGGCCGACCCGGACGAGGCCACCGCCGGCCTCGTGGCGGGCCTGCGGGCGCTGCGGGGCGAGACCAAGGCCTCCTCGATCCACGTCACGTTCATGCGCGAGGCCGAGTGGGACCGGGCCGGCGCCGCCGGGTTCCTGCTGCGCACCGACCAGCAGTTCCATTGGGAGAACGACGGCTACGCGACCTTCGACGACTTCCTGGCCGCCCTCGCCTCGCGCAAGCGCAAGACCATCCGCAAGGAGCGCCGCGACGCCCTCGCCCCCGGGATCACCGTGGAGCACCTGACCGGCGCCGCCATCACCGAGGCCCATTGGGACGCGTTCTACGACTTCTACACGGACACGGGCTCGCGGAAGTGGGGCCGGCCCTACCTGAACCGCCGGTTCTTCTCGCTCCTGACCGAGCGCATGGCCGACCGCGTCCTCCTGGTGATGGCGAAGCGCGAAGGGGCCTACATCGCCGGCGCCATCAACCTGATCGGCGACACGGCGCTCTACGGCCGGAACTGGGGCTGCATCGAGGACCACCCGTTCCTGCACTTCGAGGTCTGCTACTACCAGGCGATCGATTTCGCGATCGCCCGGGGCCTGACCCGCGTCGAGGCCGGCGCGCAGGGGGAGCACAAGCTCGCCCGCGGCTACCGGCCTGTCCTGATGCGCTCGGCCCACGACATCGCCGACCCGGCGCTGCGCCGCGCGGTGGCCGATTACTTGCAGCGGGAGCGCGCCCACGTCGCCGAGGCGGTGGACGTCCTCGACACGCTCACGCCGTTCCGGCGCACCGACGCGGGCAGCGCCTGCGCACCCGCCGCGACGCCGTCCCCCGACACTCCTCCCGCAAGTCCCCCCGAGAGTTCCGAGACATGAGCCCGATCGACCGCATCCAGACCTATGCCGACGAGCTGACGGCGCTCCGCCGCGACCTGCACGCCCATCCGGAGCTCGGCTTCGAGGAGGTGCGCACCGCCGGCATCGTGGCCGACATGCTGGAGAAGCTCGGCTGCGAGGTGCATCGCGGGATCGGCGGCACGGGCGTGGTCGGGCTGCTCAAGGGCCGCACCGACAACGGCCGCCGGATCGGCCTGCGCGCCGACATGGACGCCCTGCCCATCGAGGAGGAGACCAACCTCCCCTACCGCTCGACCTATGCGGGCAAGATGCACGCCTGCGGCCATGACGGCCACACCACGATGCTGCTGGGCGCGGCGCGCTACCTCGCCGAGACCCGCGACTTCGACGGCACCGCGGTGTTCGTGTTCCAGCCGGCCGAGGAGGGGCGCGGCGGCGCCCGGGCCATGCTGAAGGACGGCCTCTTCGAGAAGTTCCCCTGCGACGAGATCTACGGCCTGCACAACCAGCCGGGCGGCGGCCACGGCATGATCAAGCTGCGGCCCGGCCCGATCATGGCGGCGGCGGATTTCTTCGACATCCACATCCGCGGCAAGGGCATCCACGCCGCCCAGCCGCACCGGGGCACCGACCCGATCATCGTCGCCACCGGCCTCGCCCAGGCGCTGCAGTCGATCGTCTCGCGCAACGCCGACCCGCTGAAGTCCATCGTGCTGTCGATCACCCGGATCGAGGCGGGCTCCGCCTACAACGTCATCCCCGAGACGGCGCATCTCGCCGGCACGATCCGGACCTTCGACAAGGAGATCCGCGCGCTCGCCGGCACCCGCATGCGCGAGCTGGCGGCGGGCTTCTCGGCGGCCTACGGCGCCGAGGTCACGGTCGACCTGCAGGACGTGTTCTCCGTGCTGGAGAACGCCCCCGAGCAGGCTGCCGCGGCCACCGAGGTCGCCACCGAGCTGCTCGGGGCCGACAAGGTCGAGGCGAACGTGGTCCCGAAGATGGGCAGCGAGGACTTCGCCGACATGACCATGGCGGTGCCGGGCGCCTATGTCTGGCTCGGCGCCAACCCGGGCCCCGGCCTGCACAATGCCGGCTACAACTTCGACGACTCGATCATCCCGATCGGCAGCGCCTTCCTGGCGCGGATGGTGGAGCGCCGCACCGCCGCGTGAGGCACCGGGCCGCCGCGCCGCTCAGCCAGCGGCGGCCACCCTTCCTTTCAGCGCCGTCATCGCCCGGGTGAACACCGCCGGCTCGTCGAGGGCGCGGGCCAGGACGATCGCCCCCTGGATCTGGGCGACGACCTCCTCGGCCAGGGCGGTGCTCGCCACCGGGTCCCGGCCGGACCGCCGCAGGGCCTCGGCCAGCGCCGCGACCCAGCGCGCGAAGTAGCTCCGCACCGCCTCGGCGAAACGGTCGCGCTCCGAGCCGAGGGCCACGACCCCCACGAGACAGACCCGCCGGCCGGATCGGAAGTACGTCTCGACGGCGTCGAACATGGTCGACACAGCCTCGTCGGGGTGCTCGGCCTCGCGCAGGGGAGCGTACAGGTTGGTCTCGAACCACGCGTCGATCTCGGCCAGCACGCAGGCGGCCATCTCGGCCTTCCCGTCGGGGAAGAGGTTGTACAGGCTGCCCTTGCCGAGGCCCGTCGCCCGGCTGATGAGCGTCAGGCTCGCGCCCTCGTAGCCGTGCGCGCGAAATACCTCCGCGAGCACGGGCAGCAGACCGGCACGGCCGCTCACCGCCGTCAGAGACCGAGATCGCTGAGGCCCGGATGGTCGTCGGGGCGCCGGCCCAGCGGCCAGTGGAACTTCCGCTCGGCCTCCGGGATCGGCAGATCGTTGATGCTCGCGATCCGGCGGCGCATCAAACCGCGCGCGTCGAACTCCCAGTTCTCGTTGCCATAGGAGCGGAACCAGCGTCCCTCGGCATCGTGCCACTCGTAGGCGAAGCGCACGGCTATGCGGTCGCCCCCGAAGGTCCAGAGCTCCTTGATCAGCCGGTAGTCGAGCTCCTTCGTCCACTTGCGCTGGAGGAAGGCGACGATGGCCTCGCGGCCGGTGAAGAACTCGCTGCGGTTCCGCCAGACGCTGTCCGGCGTATAGGCGAGCGAGACGCGCTCGGGATCGCGCCCGTTCCAGGCATCCTCGGCCATGCGGGCCTTCTGGGCCGCTGTCTCGGCGGTGAAGGGCGGGAAGGGCGGGCGATCCGACATGGGACGTTGCTCCGAGGTCTGTACCGATCGGTACAAACATGGTCACGTTCCATCGTCTCCGTCAATCGCCCTTTCCGTCCACCCTCCGCCAAGGCGGTTGAGCGCCCAGGAGTTGGCGATGGTTCAGCGTCGCATCGGCCATCTTCCTTCAGGGCCCCTCCCGTCACGAACTCAGCCCTCGACCTGCGCGATCGACGCGGGATCAGCCCGCGCGCCGCCACCGGTCAAAAGCGGTGCCGGCTCGGACAAAGTGCGCGCGGCGTTACGGCTACCCGTGTCGACAGCCCGCCGGATCGATGCGAACGTCACCGTTGCCGTGCCGCGATCCAACGCGTGCCGAGACGGGAGGGGCTCATGTCGCCGGAGTTGCGGGAATCGCGCGCCGCCCTGATTCTGCTGGCCGCCTCCGTGGGCGCGGTCCTGATCTTCGGCGCCTTCACGCTGCTGTCCCAGATGGGGTGACGGGCGGCTGCCCGCGCCGCGCCGCCCGAACGCGGCGATGCAGCCGGCGATGCCAGAGCGTCGTCAGATCGTGACCGGCGCGCGCACCAGGCCGATCCCCGCCGGGTCGAAGGCGGCGCTCTTCACCACCGCGTAGACGGGGCGCCCGATGTCCAGAGCCAGCTCGCGGGAAGCGGCCGCCGTCAGCCGCGCCACGAGGCGCGCGCCGTTGCAGTCGATCTCCACGGCCATCTCGGATCCTGACGGGCTCAACCCGCAGACCTGACCGGCCAGGATGTTGCGCGCGCTGAGCCCCCACGGCCGCTCGGTGGCCACCAGGACGTCCCGCGCGGGGATCCGGATCCGCAACCGCGTCCCGGCCGGGCGCGACAGTCCCGGCACCAGCAGCTCCCCGGCGGTCCCGGTCAGGCGCGTGAGACCGGTCTGCGCATCGCGCTCCGCCACCTGCAGATCGAGCAGCGCGCCGGCCTCGGCCTCGTGGACGGGCACGAGGTCGGCCCGGCGCAGGATCGCCTCGGCGGGTCCGGCGGCGGCCACGCGCCCCGCTTCGAGGACGACCACCGTGGTGGCGAGCCGCGCCACCTCCGAGACGGCGTGGCTCACGTAGACGATCGGCACGCCGGCCTCGTCGCGCAGGCGCTCGATGTACGGAAGGATCTCGGCTTTGCGGGCCTCGTCCAGAGCCGCCAGCGGTTCATCCATCAGCAGGAGGCGTGGCCCTGCGAGCAGCGCGCGCCCGATCGCGACCCGCTGGCGCTCGCCCCCCGAGAGCCCGTCCGGCCGCCGGTCCAGGAGAGGGTCGATGCCGAGCATGCCGGTCACCGCCGCGAAGGTGGCCGGATCCCTGGACCGACGGGTGAAGGCGCGGCCGTAGCCGAGATTGCTCCGCACGCTCAGATGCGGGAACAGCCGTGCATCCTGGAAGACCACGCCGATCCGCCGCCGGTGCGGCGGCAGGAAGATCCGCGCCGCGCCGTCGACCAGCACGGTCCCGTCGGCGACGATCCGGCCCCGATCCGGTCTGGCGAGCCCCGCGATCAGGTCGATCAGCGTCGTCTTGCCCGAGCCCGAGCGCCCGAACAGGGCGGTCAGCCCCGGCCCGGCCTCGAAGGCCGCCGCCAGGGTGAAGGCGCCGCGCCGGAGCTCGACATCGACCTGGATGCTCACGCGGCGCCTCTCGGATAACACGGGACGCGGCGCGAGACGGCGCCGGCCCGGACGCGCCCGCCATGATCACGGTCCACCATCTCGAGAACAGCCGCTCGCAGCGCGTGCTGTGGCTGCTGGAGGAACTCGGCCTGCCCTACCAGGTGCAGCGCTACGCGCGCGATCCCCGCACCCTCCGGGCCCCGCCCGAACTCCTGGCGATCCATCCGCTGGGCAAGTCGCCGGTGATCACCGACGCGGGGCGCGTGGTCGCCGAGACCGGTGCCATCGTCACCTATCTGACCGCGAAGGCCGGCGGTCTGCTGGTGCCGACCGAGGGCACCGAGGCCCACGCGCGCTACACCTACTGGCTCCATTACGCGGAAGGGTCGGCGATGCCGCCGCTGCTGCTCAAGCTGATCTTCTCCCGCCTCGCCCCGGGCAGCCCCCGGCTGCCGCGCCCGCTGGTCCGCCGGATCGCTGACCGCGTGCTCCAGGGCTTCGTCGATCCGGACCTGCGCCGGCACGCGGCCTACTGGGAGGCGGAACTCGCCGACCGGCCCTACTTCTGCGGTGCGGACTTCACCGCCGCCGACATCATGATGAGCTTCCCCCTGGAAGCCTTCGCGGCGCGCGGCACCGGTGCGGGCCCGCGCGTCACGGCGTGGCTCGCCCGCATCCACGACCGTCCCGCTTATGGCCGGGCGCTGCAGGCCGGCGGTCCCTACGCGTATGCGTGAGCAGACCTGCCCAGCGTCCCCGCGCCCGTCCGCGGATCGGGATCGCCGCGCCCGCGCCGCCACTCAGCCGGCTCCCAGCCGCCGCCCGGCCCTGGCGGCCAGAAACTCCGACACCAGCAGGGCCGTGACCGACACGGCGATCGACACCAGGGTGAGGCGCAGGGCCGGACCCTCGCCGCCCGGAACCTGGGTCAGCGTGTAGATCGCCGAGGGCAAAGTCTGGGTCTCGCCCGGGATGTTCGACACGAACGTGATGGTCGCGCCGAATTCCCCCATCGCCTTGGCGAAGGCCAGCACGGCGCCCGCGATGCAGCCCGGCAGGCTGAGCGGCAGCGTCACGGTGACGAACACGGCGAGCGGCCGTGCCCCCAGCGTCGCCGCCGCCTGCTCAAGCCGACGGTCCACCGCCTCGATGGACAGGCGCATCGCCCGCACCATCAAGGGGAACCCCATCACCGCGCAGGCGAGTGCCGCGCCGGTCCACCGGAACGAGAACACGATCCCGATTTCCGCGAGGGCGGCCCCCAGCGTCCCGCGCCGCCCGAGGAGGAGGAGGAGCAGGTAGCCGGTCACCACGGGCGGCAGGATCAGCGGCAGGTGGACCAGGCCGTCGAGGAGGGCGCGGCCGGGGAAGCGGCGCCGGGCCAGCAGCCACGCCACCGCCAAGCCGGGGCCGAGGCTCGCGAGCGTGGCCACGGTGGCCACGCGCAGGCTCAAGGCGACGGCGGTCCACTCCTCCGGGGTCAGGCCGAGCACGGCGGAGCGCGCGCTGTTACTGGCTGGCGCCGGGTTGGGCGACCACCGTGAAGCCTTGTCGCGTGAAGAAGCCGCTGGCGGCCGGGCCGCGCAGATACGCGAGCAGGCCGGCGGCATCCGGGTTGCGCGAGTCCTTGATCAGCGCGGCCGGATAGACGATCGGCGGGTGGCTGTCGGCCGGGAAGGTCGCGACCACGTGGACGTTCGGGTCGGCGGCCGCGTCCGTGGCGTACACGATGCCAAGGGGCGCCTCGCCGCGGGCGACCAGCAGCAGGGCGGCGCGGACGTTCTCGGCCTGCGCCACCTGCCCCTTCACGGCGTCCCAGGCACCGAGTTTCTCCAGGGCGGCCTTTCCGTACTTGCCGGCCGGGACCGCGTCGATCGTCGCCATCGCGAGCTTGCCGCCACCCAGCGCCTTCGTCAGCGTGGTGCCGAGGTCCGGCGCCAGCGCCATCTGGGGATCGGAGCCGGCGTTCCTGGGCCCGGGCGCGACCAGCACCAGCGCGTTGCGCAGGAGGTCGCTGCGCGTCCCAGGCTTCAGCAAGCCCGCCCGCTCGACATAATCCATCCACGCCTGATCGGCCGAGATGAACAGGTCGGCCGGCGCCCCGGCCTCGATCTGCTTGGCCAGGGCGTTGGAGCCCGCGTACGAGATGCGGGCCGTTTTCCCGGTCTGCCGGCCCCAGGCGGCCGAGGCCTCGTCCAGGGCGTTCTTCAGGCTCGCCGCCGCGAAGACGAGCACGGGCTCCTCCGCCCGAACCGATCGGGCGGCGGGGAGAAGCGTCAGCACGCCAAGGGCGAACGCGAGCGAGACTCGTCGGGTCAGGCGCATGGACGATCGATCCTGTCGAGACCCGTTATATCCGTTCGGGTACGACGGGGATCATAGGGTCGCGTTGCGGATCGGCCAAGCGGATCGGCCAAGCGGATCGGCCAAGCGGATCGGCCAAGCAGATGGACGATCCTCAGCGCCACGCCGTGGACGCGCGCCTTCAGCCGCTCTGGCTCTCGTGGTGGTCCTTCGGCGCGGCCTCGGCCCGGTGCAGACGGCTCAGCAACACGAGGATGCGACCGGGCAACGGCCCATCCGGCGTCGGGCCGCCGAAGACCCGCTCGCGGGGCCGCGCAGGCAACGCGGCATCGTTGACCACCACGGGCCCACGCGGGCCGGAACGCCGGGACTTGGTCACGCTGTACGCACCTTGCTCAATCGTCGGACACGCCGAAAGCCGGCGAAAACGCTGCTCCGCGATGCGAGTTCCGCGGCTGCAGGTTCTTGTGATGAACGCTTGGCCATCCTGCCGCATTCCTGGGCGTTGTCGGCTGAGAATCGGGAGCGCCGGCTCGGGTCGCCCGCCCTCCGGCCGTCTCACCAGGTCCGGATATCGCGCCGCTCGGTCGGGTCGACATCCGGCAGGCCGACCATGTCGGCCGCCACGAGCTTCGCCCACAGCGTGGCCGCTGCCGTCGTCAGGAGCGCGACGCCGACGCTGAAGAGGAGTGGCGAATTCATGGTGCGCTTTGATCTGTCAAAACTGGCGCGCCGGTCCGTCAAGAGCGGCGCGCCCGAGTTGAGGGTCTGGCCTTGGGGAAGCCGAAACTGTTTAAGCACACATCCATCCGATGGACACTGTATATGCGCAGTGCCGATACATGTATTGCCGATTGTGTCCGGTCGGCCACAAGCGCCGATCGCACCGGGTTGGTCCCGTTCCGCGGTCCCGACGCGCGCGATTTTTTTCGCTCCGGCCCCCTGTGATGCCGCGCGCGCGGGCGCTACAGCCCGCCACATGCTCGAAGGCCTGCCGCCCCACCGCCCGTCCCACGTCCTGCGCCTGCTGACCGACGAACGCTCGGCCCGGGCGATGACCGACCTGCTGGGCGAGATGTTCGATCCCACCGAGACCGCGGTGGCGGCCTTCGAGGATGCGGATGGCCGGACATGGCGGCTCGAAGCCTATTTCGCCGATGCGCCCGACGAGGACTACGTACGGGAGCTGATCCGGCCGGTGATCGGCGACGCGGCCGATGCGGCGGAGTTCCATACGATCGCGCAGCAGGATTGGGTGCGCGCCTCGCTAGAGGGGCTGAAGCCCGTCCGGGCCGGACGATTCCTCATCCACGGGTCCCACGATCGTGATGCGGTGCGTGCCAACGACCTGCCCATCGAGATCGAGGCGGCCCTGGCTTTCGGCACCGGCCATCACGGTACGACCCTCGGCTGCCTCCGGGCCCTGGTCTCCGCGCTGAAGCGACGGCGTCCGAAGCATGTGCTGGATGTCGGGACCGGGACCGGCATTCTCGCCTTCGCGGCCGCCAAGGCTCTGCGCCAGCCGGTGATCGCCGGCGATCTCGACGCCGAGGCGGTGCGCACCGCCCGCGAGAACGCCCGCGCCAACGGGCTCGGCCCCTATCTCAAGCTCTACGAGGGCGCCGGCGTGCGCCACCGCCTCGCGGACAGGCCGCGGCATTTCGATCTGGTCTTCGCCAACATCCTGGCGCGGCCCCTGCGGCTCCTCGCGCCGACCCTCACCCGGGTGGTCGCGCCGGGGGGCGTGCTGGTGCTGTCGGGCCTGATCGAGCGCGACGTGCCGGGCGTGCTCTCGGCCTACCGCCTCCAGGGCTTCTCCCTCGTGAGCCGCGGGCTGATCGAGGGCTGGGTGGCGCTCGTGCTGATGCGCGGCGGCGCGGCCCGACGACCCCGCCGCTGAACCCGGACCGGCCGGGCGGGTTGTGCGGGCATGAGCCAGACGTCGCTCCCCGATCCGCCGTCGGATCCCATCGCCGAGGGAGCCCGCGCCCGGGCGCAGGGACGGCCCAAGGATGCGTGTCCCTATCCGGCGCACTCGGCCGCCCGGGCGGCCTGGCTGGAAGGCTACGACGGCGCGCCGGTCGACCGCGCCCCGGACCTGCCCATTACGGACGCCTGACCGTCAGGAGGCGGCGGGGACGTGGCCGGCGACGATCGCGTCACTTCGCGGTCCGCAGCTGCCCTGGTGCCCGTGATCTGTCCGCCGCCGCCTCGACCGGCGCCGTCGACGAAGATGCGTCCGCCTGCGCCACCGGGGCACCCAGCGCCGCCATCAGCACGCGCAGTCCCTCGATCCACTCCTCGACCTCGCCCAGCGACGCGAACCCGTCGCGCCGGACGACGGTGTCGGGTTCGATCGTGACGACGGCGTCGAAGCGGCCGTCCGGTCTGTCGCAGATCCGATAATAAACGCGGCGTGGCATCGCAGATGAATAGGCTAAATTCCGCGGCGTGATAAGATTGGACGCGATCTTTTAACCCTCAACGAGGGCGCGCCGCAACGCTGGCTGCGCGGTTGCGAGCCGGGACCGCCGGGCGCTAGGCTCGCGCCATGTCAGAGCCCAGCTCCTCCCCGTCGCGCCGCCGCTTCCAGACCTTCGACGATCCGAGCCACCGCAAGGGGGCCGAGCGGATCGAGGCCCTGCGCGCCGCCCTGCGCGAGACCGGCCTCGATGGATTCGTCGTGCCGCGGGCCGACGAGCACCAGTCCGAATACGTGCCGGCCGACGCGGAGCGGCTGGCGTGGCTCACGGGGTTCACCGGCTCGGCCGGGACCGCGCTGATCCTGATGGAGTCCGCCGCGCTGGTCGTGGACGGTCGCTACACCCTCCAGGCGCCCGAGCAGGTCGATACCGGGATCCTCACCGTCGTGCCGCTGTCCGAGACGACGCCGGAGGCCTGGATCGCCAGCAACCTCAGGCGCGACCAGGTGCTGAGCTACGATCCCTGGCTGCACACGCCGGATGGGCTCGCGCGCCTGGAGCGGGCGGTGGCGAAGGCCGGCGGCACGGTACGGGCCGTCCCGAACCTCGTCGACGCGGTCTGGGCCGGGCGGCCCAAGCCGCCCGCCGGTCCCGTGGTCACACATCCCGACGCGCTCGCTGGGCAACCGGTGGCCGAGAAGCTGTCGCGGGTGCGGGCCGCCCTGGCTGAGGCAGGCTGCGACGCGCTGGTGATCTCGGACCCGCATAATCTCGCCTGGGCGTTCAACCTGCGCGGGTCCGATGTCGGCCATACGCCCCTGGCGCTGGGCTACGCGATCCTCCCGCGCGACGGCGCGGCGCGGCTGTTCCTGGTCTCGCCGAACGTCGATCCGAGCCTGCGCGCGGCCCTCGCCCCGGTCGCCGAGATCCTGACCCGCGACGAACTCGACGACGGGCTCGCCGCCCTGGGCGGCGCGCGCGTCCGGCTCGACGCGGCGACCGGCGCGGTGGCGCTGAAGGAGAAGATCGAATCGGCGGGCGGCACCGTCGATGTCGGCAAGGATCCGATCACCGGGATGAAGGCGGTCAAGAACGCCGCCGAGATCGCCGGTACGCGCGCCGCCCATGCCCGCGACGGTGCCAGCGTCGTGCGGTTCCTCGCGTGGCTCGACGGCGCGGCCGCCGCCGGAACGCTGACCGAGATCGCCGCCGTGGAGGCGCTGGAGGATTTTCGCGCGGCCGGCGGCGACCTGCGCGACGTCTCGTTCCCGACGATCTCGGGCTCGGGCCCGAACGGGGCCATCGTCCATTACCGGGTGACCCGCGCCAGCGACCGGACCGTGCGGCCGGGCGAGCTGTTCCTGATCGATTCCGGCGCGCAATACCCGGACGGCACCACCGACATCACCCGCACCGTCGCGGTCGGCGCGCCGACCGCAGCGATGCGCGACCGCTTCACCCGGGTGCTGAAGGGCCACGTCGCCATCGCGCGGGCGGTCTTCCCGACCGGCACCACGGGGGCGCAGATCGATGCCTTCGCCCGGGCGCCCCTCTGGCAGGCGGGCCTGGATTTCGACCACGGCACCGGGCACGGCGTCGGCGCCTTCCTGTCGGTCCACGAGGGGCCGCAACGGATCGCCAAGACCGGCACGGTGGCGCTGGAACCGGGCATGATCCTGTCGAACGAGCCGGGCTACTACGCGAGCGGCGCCTACGGCATCCGGATCGAGAACCTCGTCTTGGTGGAGCCCCGCGCGATCGCGGGCGGCGAGCGGCCGGTGCTCGGCTTCGAGACGCTGACGCTCGCGCCCTACGACCGCCGGCTGATCCAACCGGACCTGCTCAATCCGGAGGAGCGCGCCTGGATCGACGCGTACCATGCGCGGGTGCGGGAAACGCTTGGACCGAGCCTCGATACCGAGACGCGCGGCTGGCTGGACGCGGCGACTTCGCCGCTCCCGGGCTGACCCACGGGCTGGCGATTTTCAAGGCCGCCCATGATATGGCCCCCGATCCTGGACCGGCTCGCGCAGCGCAAAGCTCTGCACTCATGAAACCGTGGCCGCCCTGCGCGCGAAGGGACAGCATGATCCGCCGCCTTGCCATCCTGATCCTGGCGCTCGCCGCGAGCGTCTCGGCCGCCGTCGCGCAGGGTCTTCCGCAGGGCTTCCGCACGCCCCCGGACCTCGTGCGATCGAGCCTCCTCGCCGAGCCCGCAGCCGTCGCGGGGGCGCAGCCCTTTACCCTGGCCGTGCGCATGCAGGTGAAGCCCGGCTGGCACGTCTACTGGCGCAATCCCGGCGATTCCGGGCTGCCCCCGGAGGTGACCTGGACTCTGCCGGCGGGCTTCAACGCCGGTGCGATCCGGTGGCCGGCCCCGGAGCGCATCCCGATCGCCACGCTCATGAACTACGGCTATGAGGGCGAGGTCACGCTGCTCGTGCCGGTCACGCCGCCGCCGAGCCTCGACCCCGCCGACCCGGTCCGGATCCAGGCCAAGCTGACGTATCTCGTCTGCGAGACCGAATGCGTCCCCGGTTCGGCCGACCTCGCCCTCACCGTGCCGGTGGGCGAGGCCAAGCCCGATCCGGACAACGCCGCGCTGTTCGCGCGCGCCCGCGCCGCCCTGCCCGCCCCGGCCCTGTGGCCGCTGCAGCTCTCCAGCCAGGGCGACACGCTGCGGCTCGACTTCGCGGCGACCGGCCTGAAGGCCGAAGCGATCCGGAACGCCGCCTATTTCCCCTATTCCGAGACCGCGATCGACAACGCCGCCGCGCAGGTCATGACGATCGACGAGACCGGCCTCCACCTCACCCTGGCCCGCAGCAGTCCGGCCGACGCGGTTCCCGGCTCCCTGCCCGGCGTGCTCACCCTGGACGAGGTGAGCGCGGGAGGATCGCGCCGGCTCGCCTTCGCGTACGGCGACGAGCCGGCACCTCCCGTGAGCGCGTCGTCGGCCCCGGCCGCGTCGGTACCGGTCCCGCAGACGCCCGCCCCCGACATCGACACGCTGACGCTCGCCACCGCCGCGGTGTTCGCCTTCCTCGGCGGGTTGATCCTCAACCTGATGCCCTGCGTCTTCCCGGTCCTGTCCATCAAGGTCCTCGGCCTCGTGCGGCACGCGGCCGAGAGCCCGTCGCGCCTGCGGCTGCACGGCCTCGCCTACACCGCCGGGGTGCTGGCGAGCTTCCTGGGGCTCGCCGCCCTGCTGATCGCCCTGAAGGGCGGCGGGTCTGCGATCGGCTGGGGATTCCAGCTGCAATCGCCCCTCGTGGTGGCGGGGCTCGCCTACCTGCTCTTCGCCATGGGCCTGAGCCTGTCCGGCGTGGTCCATGTCGGCGGCCGGCTCGCGGGCATCGGCGACGGCCTCGCCCGGCGCCCCGGCCTGAGCGGCTCCTTCTTCACGGGCGTCCTTGCCACCCTGGTGGCGACACCCTGCACGGCGCCGTTCATGGGCTCGGCGGTGGGCTTCGCCCTGACCCAGAACGCCGCCGTGGCGCTCACGGTCTTCGCGAGCCTGGGCCTCGGCCTCGCCCTGCCCTTCCTGGTCCTGACCCTCTGGCCGCCGGCCCTGCGGGCGCTGCCGCGGCCGGGCGCCTGGATGGAGACGCTCAAGCAGGTCCTGGCCTTCCCGGTCTACGCCACCGTGGCGTGGCTTGTCTGGGTGCTGGCACAGCAGGTCGATCCGCGCGGCCTCCTGGCGGCCCTGATCGGCCTCGTGCTGGTGGGCTTCGCCGCCTGGGCCTGGGAGCACGGGCACGCCGGACCCCGGACCTCGCGGATCGCGCAGGCCGCCGCAATCCTGGCGCTGGCCGCCGTCGGGGCCGTCGCCGCGACGCTTCCGCGGGACCGCGCCGCGCCGATCGCACAGGCCGCCGCCGACGGCGTCGAGCCGTTCACCCAGGCCCGCCTCGACGCCCTGGTGGAGGCCCGTCGCCCCGTCTTCGTGGACATGACCGCGGCGTGGTGCATCACCTGCGCGGTGAACGAGGCGACCTCGCTGAACACCAGGGCCGTGCGGGCCGCGATGGCCGAGCGCGACGTGACCTACATGAAGGGTGACTGGACCAACCAGAACCCCGAGATCACCCGCCTTCTGGAGAAGCACGGGCGCAGCGGCGTGCCGCTCTACCTGCTCTACAGCGGCAGCGGGACGCCGCAGGTGCTGCCGCAGATCCTCACCGAGGGGACGGTCCTGGCGGCCCTGGAGGCGGTGCCGGCTGGCGCGGGCCGGAGCGCGGCGCTCGCCCGCTGAGCGGGGCTACGCCTCCAGCGCGAAGGTCTCGTCGAAGGCGTATCCGGAACCGCGGACCGTGCGGATCGGATCGGGCTGGCGCGGGCTGTTCAGCGCCTTGCGCAGGCGCCCGACATGCACGTCCACCGTGCGCTCGTCGATGTAGACGTCGTGTCCCCAGACCCCGTCGAGGAGCTGCTCGCGGGAGAAGACCCGGCCCGGCGCCAGCATCAGGAACTCCAGCAGCCGGAACTCGGTGGGCCCGAGATGCAGCTCCTCGCCGCCGCGGCGGACGCGGTGCCCGGTGCGGTCGAGTTCCAGGTCGCCGGCGGCCAGACGGTCCGAGACGTGGGCGGGCTTGGCCCGGCGCAGCAGCGCCCGGATCCGGGCGAGCAGTTCCGGCACGGAGAACGGCTTGACGATGTAGTCGTCGGCCCCTGTCCCGAGGCCCCGGATCCGGTCGCCCTCTTCGCCGCGGGCGGTGAGCATGATCACCGGCAGCCGTTCGGTCTCGCGCCGCGCCCGGATGCGGCGGCAGAGTTCGATTCCGGAGAGGCCCGGCAGCATCCAGTCCAGCAGGACCAGATCGGGGATCCGCTCGGCCAGGAGCAGCTCCGCGTCGTCGCCCCGCGCCGCCGTGTCCACCAGGAAGCCTTCGGCCTCCAGATTGTAGCGCAACAGCGTGGTCAGCGCCTCCTCGTCCTCGACGATCAGGACTTGCATGCTCACGTTCGATGACCCGTTCACGAGGCGGCGC
Organism: Methylobacterium sp. A49B; assembly: GCF_053346215.1. Lineage (NCBI taxonomy): Bacteria > Pseudomonadati > Pseudomonadota > Alphaproteobacteria > Hyphomicrobiales > Methylobacteriaceae > Methylobacterium > Methylobacterium sp. A49B. The sequence goes on along the minus strand of NZ_JBKFBO010000114.1, from coordinate 61,449 downwards.
CGTTCAGCCTGCGGACGCGCCGGCCCCCTCCGGAGCGGGCGGCCGGGCGGAAGGTGCGGGAGGCGCCGCTCAGCCTCAACCCGTACCCACCGATTCTCCGGCGGCGCCCCACAGGAATGAGCGCGCCCCGGCGCCTGTGTCGAGGCGGCCCGACTACGGAGCCTGCCCGCGCTCCACCGTCGCGTAGTTCGACGCATCGTTCTTCGGCCGGTCGCCCGCCAGGGTCTCGCCGGTGGCGAGGTAGTGGATGGTCTCGGCGATGTTGGTCGTGTGGTCGCCGATCCGCTCCACGTTCTTGGCGCAGAACAGGAGATGCGTGCAGAACGAGATGTTGCGCGGATCCTCCATCATGTAGGTCAGGAGTTCGCGGAACAGGGAATTGTACAGCGCGTCGATCTCGCCGTCGCGCTCCCAGACGTCGTGGGCCGCCTGGATGTCGCGGCTCGCATAGGCGTCCAGCACATCCTTGAGCTGTCCCTCGGCGAGGTCGCTCATGTGGCGGACACCCAGCACGATCTTCTGCGCCGGGGCGTGGTCGGAGATCGCCACCACGCGCTTGGCGACGTTCTTGGCCAGGTCGCCGATCCGCTCCAGGTCGCCCGAGACGCGGATCGCCGAGATCGTCTCGCGCAGGTCGATCGCCAGCGGCTGGCGCCGGGCGATGAGGAGAACGGAGCGCTCCTCGATGTCCCGCTGGAGCGCGTCGAGGCGCTTGTCGGCGATGATCACCGCCTGGGCGAGCCCGTCGTCGCGGCGCACGAGGGCGTCGGTCGCCTCCGCGGTCATCTTCTCGGCCACGCCGCCCATCTCGGAGATCGAGCGACGCAGATCCTCCAGGTCAGTGTCGTAGGAGCTGACGATATGGCCGGGCATGGTGGATCCTTCGATAAGGGCCCCGCATCGCGATCCGCGGGGGCTGGCGGGGATCCGCCGCCCCGCCGCCGCGGCGGCGAAGGCCGGTATGGTTCGCCGGAGCGTCCGGCCCGATCAGCCGAACCGCCCGGTGATGTAGTCCTGCGTGCGCCGCTCGGTCGGGTTCATGAACATCCGGTTGGTCGGACCGAATTCCACGAGCTGCCCCAGATACATGAAGGCGGTGAATTGCGAGATGCGCGCCGCCTGCTGCATGTTGTGGGTGACGATCACGATGGTGAACTCGTCGCGCAGCTGCTCGATCAACTCCTCGATCCGGCCGGTGGAGATCGGGTCGAGCGCCGAGGTCGGCTCGTCGAACAGGATGACCTCCGGGCCCTGCGCCACCGTGCGGGCGATGCACAGGCGCTGCTGCTGGCCACCGGAGAGGCCGGTGCCCGGCTGCCGGAGCTTGTCCTTCACCTCGTCCCAGAGGGCGGCCTTGCGCAGGGCCTCCTCCACCCGGCCGTCGAGCTCCGATTTCGGCAGCTTCTCATAGAGGCGCAGGCCGAAGGCGACGTTGTCGTAGATCGACATCGGGAACGGCGTCGGCTTCTGGAACACCATGCCGATGCGCGCGCGCAGCTCGTTGAGATCGATGGACGGGTCGAGGATGTTCTCGCCGTCGAGGATGATCTCGCCCTCCGCCCGCTGCTCCGGATAGAGGCTGTAGATCCGGTTGAAGCAGCGCAGCAGCGTGGACTTTCCGCAGCCCGAGGGCCCGATCAGCGCCGTGACCTGCCGGTCGTGGAAGTTGATCGAGACGTCCTTCAGCCCGTGGAAGCTGCCGTAGTAGAAGTCCAGGCCCTTCACGGCGATGCGCACCGGGCGGCCCTCTTCGGCGTGGTTCCGGTTCAGCTCGACCGTGGGGATCGCGGAGGCGGCGTTCATCGTCGTATCCTCGAAGGGGGGTTCAGCGCGCGGTCTGCGGCTTGATCACGAAGCGGGCGACGATCGACAGCGCCAGGATGGTTCCGGTGATCAGCAGGGCCCCGGCCCAGGCCAGACTCTGCCAGTTCGGGTAGGGCGAGAGGGCAAACTGGTAGATCATCACCGGCAGGTTCGCGATGCCGCCCATCAGGTCGGGCGAGAACCATGAGTTGTTGTTCAGGGCCGTAAACAGGAGCGGCGCGGTCTCGCCGGCGATGCGCGCGAGCGCCAGGATGATCCCGGTGACGATGCCGGCCGAGGCCGCCCGCCACGTGACGCTCGTGATCACCGTCGAGGGCGGGGCGCCGAGGGCGGCGCCGGCCTCGCGCAATGTCCCCGGCACCAGCCGCAGCATGTCCTCGGTGGTGCGCACGATCACCGGCACCGCGATGATGGCGAGGGCGACGCCGCCGGCCCAGCCCGAGTAGGTTCCCATCGGCCGCACCATCAGGGTGTAGACGAACAGGCCGATCAGGATCGAGGGCGCCGACAGCAGGATGTCGTTCAGGAAGCGGATCACCGCGGCCAGTTTCGAGCCGCGGCCGTACTCGGCGAGGTAGGTCCCCGCCATGACGCCGATCGGCGTGGCGATGGCGATGCCGATGCCGGTCAGCACGAGGCTGCCCAGGATGGCGTTGGCGATGCCGCCGCCCTCGGAGCCGGGACCCGGGGTCGGGTTCGTGAACATGGCCGGCGTGAAGCCGCGCACGCCCTGGACGATCAGCATGACCAGGATCGAGCCCAGCACCACGGCGCCCACCACGGTGGCGACCGTGCAGGCGACGCGGAGGGTCCGGTCGGCGATGCGCCGGCCCGGGCGGACACGGCCGCTCCGCCGCAGGGCGGTCTCGGCGGTGGCGATGGTGTTGGAGGCGTCCATGATGCGGGCTCCTCAGGCGGCCTTGACGCGGCGCGTCAGCAGCCGGGCGATCATCAGCACCACGAAGGTGATCACGAACAGGATGCAGCCGAGCGCCATCAGGGCGTTGAGCTGGAGGCCGTCCGCCTCGTTGAACTCGTTGGCGATGCGCGACGCGATGGTGGAACTCGGGTCGAAGATCGAGGCCGAGAGGCGGTTCGCGTTCCCGACCACGAAGGTCACCGCCATGGTCTCGCCCAGCGCGCGACCGAGGCCCAGCATGATCGCCCCGATGATCGAGACGGCGGCCTGCGGCACGAGCACGTGGCGCACCACCTCCCAGGTGGTGCAGCCGATCCCGTAGGCGCTCTCGCGCAGGACGGTGGGGATCTGGTCGAGCATGTCGCGGGCGATCGAGGCGATGAACGGCACGATCATGATCGCCAGGATGATGCCCGCGGTCAGCACGCCGACGCCCGACGGCACCCGGGCGTAGAACAGCGTGCCGACGATCGGCAGGCCCTCGACGAGGTTCGAGACCGGGATCTGGACGAAGCGCGCGAAGAGCGGGGCGAACACGAACAGGCCCCACATCCCGTAGATGATGCTCGGCACGGCGGCGAGCAGCTCGATCGTCATCGCGACCGGCTTGCGCGCCCATCCCGGGCAGAGCTGCGTCAGGAAGACCGCGATCCCGAGGGACACGGGGACGCCGATGAGCAGGGCTAGGAAGGCCGACGCCACGGTGCCGATGACGGCGACGAGGGCGCCGTACTGCTCCGTCCCGACGTTCCAGGCGCTGGAGGTCAGGAACCCGAAGCCGAACTCGCGGAAGGCGGGCCAGCCGCCGTAGAGGATCGAGCCGAGGATGCCGGCGAGGACGATCAGAACGAGGAGCGCCGCGCCGTACGCGCAGGCCCGGAACAGGGCATCGAGGTTCCGGCTCGGTCCCTTCCGCGCGGCGGTGGCACGGGTTCGGCCGAGGGCGATCGTCTCTGTCAAAGCGGACATCCGCGGTTCTCTGCGAAGGGTGGCGTGGTAGCGCGGTGCAGTCCAAGAAGCGAGGGAGGAGGTCGAAGCCTCCTCCCCGCCACGCTCACATGTTGAAGACGGGCTTGCCGTCCTTGCCCTTGATGGTCTTCCACTCCTCGTGGATCAGCGCCACGACGTTGTCGGGCAGCGGAACATAGTCGAGATCCGAGGCGAGCTTGTCGCCGTTCTTGTAGGCCCAGTCGAAGAACTTGAGCACGTCGCCGACCTTGGCCGGATCGGCCGGATCCTTGTGGACGAGGATGAAGGTCGCCGCCGTGATCGGCCACGCGTCGTCGCCCGGCTGGTTGGTGAGCGAGATGCCGAAGCCCGGCGCCGCCTTCCAGTCGGCGCTGGCGGCCGCGGCCTGGAACGCCTTGTCGTCGGGCTGCGGGAACTTGCCGGCCTTGTTCTGCAGCAGGGCGTAGGCGAGCTTGTTCTGCTTGGCGTAGGCCGATTCGACGTAGCCGATCGAATTCGGCACCTGCTTGACGGTGGCGGTCACGCCCTCGTTGCCCTTGCCGCCCTGGCCGACCGGCCAGGAGATCGTGGTGGCCGCGCCGTACTCCTTCTTCCAGGTCTCGGAGGACTGGGAGAGATAGGTGGTGAAGATGTTGGTCGTCCCCGAGGCGTCGGAGCGGTAGACCGGCGTGATGTTGGTCTCGGGCAGCTTCAGCCCGTCGTTCAGCTTGGCGATCCGCGGGTCGGTCCACTTGGCGATCTTGCCGGCGTAGATGTCGGCGAGCACCTCGCCGGTGAGCTTGAGCTTTCCGGGCTCGACGCCCGGGATGTTCACCACCGGCACGACGCCGCCCATCACGGTGGGGAACTGGACGAGGCCGTCCTTGGCGAGCTGCTCGGCCTTCAGCGGCGCGTCGGTGGCGCCGAAATCGACGGTCTTGGCCTGGATCTGCTTGATCCCGCCGCCCGAGCCGATCGACTGATAGTTGAGGCCCGAACCGGTCTCCTTGCGATAGGCCTCGGCCCACTTCGAGTAGACCGGGAAGGGGAACGTGGCCCCGGCGCCGGTGATGTCGGCGGCGAGCGCCGCCGACGCCATCTGAACCGTCGCGAGGCCGACGGCGAGCGCGTAAGCGAAGGGTCTCAAGGGAATCTCCGTTGCCGTCGGGCGAGAGCCTGCGCCGCTCCGCCGGCAAGCCCATGCCCGCGGCTGAGCTGTGCGGCCGAACTCCGGATGGGACATCGTCCGAAGAGGCTTGGCGCCGGCCGCCCGATGGCGGGGCGGTTACGACAGGTAGATGACACCGGCATGACATCGCCCTGCGGGAATGCACGGCACGGTTCATCGCCTTTGCGCGTTCATCCCTCTCAACGGCAGGAACGGATGGGTCGGACGTGGCGGGCGAGGAGGTCGATACGGCGCTGGATGCCGATCCCGCATGGCTGGCCCTGCACGCCGAGCGGGCGGCGGTGGAGCGCGCCCTGACCCTGGCGCAGGCGCGCCAGAAGTTCAGCACCGATCAGAATACGGTCGCGGAGGCGCGGCGCGAGGAAGCCGAACTGCTCGTCAGCCTCGATCGGATCCTGACGCTGATTCGAGCCGCCGAGTACCGCCGTCGTCCGGGGGCGCGCCGCTGGTAGCGTCCGGCGGGATCAGCCGGCCCGGCGGAGTTCCCGCTCCTTCTGGCGCAGGCGCAGGAGCAGCTCGACATGGGCGTCGGTGATCGGCTGCGTGTCGATGCTGCCTTCGTAGACTGTGCGGAGAGTGTTGCCGAGCCGGTGCGTGTCGATCGCCTGCTTCTGCGGCTGAACCGCACGCAGAGGCCCGTCGGACTCGACAGCCGTCAGCTTCATGGCGTCCTCCCGCCCATCCACCGGCACGATGCGCGACAACACCGGGATTCCGGCACTCTCACCACGAATGGTTAATAAAACGTTACCGTCAACCAAAGGTTAAGGTTGACGCGCCGTCACGCATCCGCGCCCTGCAGCAGGCGCGCCGCCGCGGCCCGGGCCTCGTCGGTCACGGTGGCGCCCGCCAGCATCCGGGCGATCTCCTCCCGTCGCTCGCTCACGGGGAGGCTCGACACCCGCGTCGCCACGCGGCCGGCGCCCTTCACGGGCGCCTTGGCGATCAGGAAGTGCGTGTCGGCGCGCGCCGCGACCTGCGGCGCGTGGGTCACGGCGACCACCTGCACGGTCGCCGCGAGGCGTGCGAGGCGCAGCCCGATGGCGTCCGCCACGGCGCCGCCGACGCCGGTGTCGATCTCGTCGAAGATCAGCGTCGGCGCCGAGCCCTTGTCGGCCAGGACCACCTTCAGGGCGAGCATGAAGCGCGACAACTCGCCGCCGGAGGCCACCTTCATCATCGGACCCGGCTTGGTGCCCGGATTGGTCTGGGCCCAGAACTCCACCCGGTCGGTGCCGGCCAAGTCGCGCGAGTCCGGATCGGTGGCGATCTCGGTGATGAACCGCGCCCGTTCCAGCTTGAGCGGCGGCAGCTCGGCCTTCACGGCGGCATCGAGCTGCTTGGCCGCCCGGCGCCGCCCGGCGCTGAGCTTCTCGGCCGCCTCCGCGTAATCGGTCTCGGCCGCCGCCAGCGCCTGTTCCAGGCCCGACAGCGCAGCCTCGCCGGCGTCGATCGCCGCCACGTCGCCGGCGTAGCGCTCCGCGAGGGCCGCGAGGTCGTCGGCGGCGACGTCGTACTTGCGCGAGGCGGCCCGGAGGGCGAACAGCCGCTCCTCCACCCGCTCCAGGTCGCGGGGATCGAACTCCGTCTCGGCGACCGCGGCGTCCAGCACGGCCCGGGCTTCGTCCAGGGCGACCATCGCGGCGTCCAAGGCGTTCACGCACGGATCGACGAGGGCCGGAAGCTGTGCGGCCCGGCGCTCCAGCTTGCGCAGGGCGGCCGAGAGATGGGGCACGCCGGAATGTGGGCCACCCACAGCGTCGAGGGCTTCGTTCAGCTCGCGCGCGACCTTCTCGGATTGCTGCATGACGCTGCGGCGTTCGGCGAGCTGGGCCTCCTCCCCGGGCAGGGGCGCGAGGGCGCCGAGTTCCTCCACGGCGTGGCGCAGGAAGTCGGCCTCCTTGCGCGCCGCCTCGACGCGGGCGCGGTGATCGGCCAGTTCGGTCCGCGCGGCGCGGACCGCCCGGGACGCCGTCGCGACCTTCGTGAGCTGCCCCTGCAGGCCCCCGAACGCGTCGAGGATCGCCCGGTGCGAGGCCGGATCGGCCAGCGCCCGGTCGTCGTGCTGCCCGTGGATCTCCACGAGCGCCGCGCCGATGGCGCGGAGCACCTGCACGCCCACCGGCTGGTCGTTGACGAAGGCGCGGGTGCGGCCGTCGGCCATCTGCGTGCGGCGCAGGATCAAATCACCCTCGGTATCGATCTCCGCCTCGGCGGCGATGCGGCGCGCCGGATGGTCGGGGGCCAAGTCGAACACCGCCGTGACGACGCCCTGGGCCTCTCCGTGGCGGACGAGGCGCCCGTCGCCGCGGCCGCCCAGCGCCAGGGCGAAGGCGTCGAGCAGGATCGATTTGCCCGCACCGGTCTCCCCGGTGAGGACGCTCAGGCCCGTCCGGAAATTCAGTTCGAGCCTGTCAATCAGAACGATGTCGCGGATCGCGAGCTGCGCCAGCATGCGGCGGCGGGGATTCCTCTGGATGGGATCGCAGACATAAGGCCGCTGCGGCGCGGAATCACCCCAAAAATGCGTCGCACCGGCAGCGAGGCGCGCGGGAACGGCCAGGGCCCGGAGCGGCGGCTCCGGGCCCTGGAACTTCGCGGTCCGGGCCGTCGCCGGCCCGGCCTGTCACTCGGCTGAGGCGGTCTTGCCCGTCACCGTGCGATAGATCTTCGAGAGGAAGGAGGACTTCTCCTCGCGCGGCTCCAGGCCGTTCTGCGCCAGAAGTGCGTGCGCGTCCTTGTACCAGGGGCTCTCGGGGAAATTGTGCCCCAGCACCGCGGCGGCGTTCTGCGCCTCCTGGGTGATGCCCAGCGCCCAGTAGGCCTCGGTCAGGCGCTCCAGGGCCTCCTCGGCGTGACGGGTCGTCTGATACCGGGAGACCACGTCGCGGAACCGGTTGATCGCGGCCGGGAAGTTGCGCTTCTCAAGGTAGAAGCGGCCGACTTCCATCTCCTTGCCGGCGAGCTGGTCGCGGGTGATCTGGATCTTCGCCTTGGCGTCCGCGGCGTATTCCGAGGTCGGGTACTTCTGGACCAACTCCTGCAGGGCGCTCAGCGCCTTCTCGGACCGCTCCTGATCGCGGGTCACGTCCGGAATCTGCTTATAGTTCGACATGGCCATCAGGTACTGCGCGTAGGCCGCATCCTTGCTGGCCGGGTGGCGCTGCAGGTACCGCTTCGAGGCATTGATCGCGTCGTCGTATTTCTGGCCCTCGTAGTTCGCGTAGGCCGTCATGAGCAGCGCCTTCCGAGACCATTCGGAATACTGATACTGCTTGTCGAGGCTGTCGAACTTCTTGATGGCGCCGTCGTAGTCGCTGTCTTCCAGCTTGGCCAAGCCGTCGCTGTAGAGCTTGTCGGCCGGGACGTCCGGCACGACCTCGGGCTTGTACTTCTCGGCGAAGATACTGGTCGGATCGAAGTCGCAGCCGCCGAGGCCCAGGCCGAGAATGGCCACGAGGGGCGCCGCGAAGGCTGCCGCCCGGCGATGACGAATGGTGACAGGCATCTGGCGCTCTTTCCCGGAACCGGCGCCGTCCCGCGCCGTCGTGCCATCGCGTGAGGGGGATCCGACCCTTCCGGGCCGTGCCTCCCGTTCACGGACCGTTAAACCGTGCCGTTTGATTCGGGCACGAAAGCGGCAAGGCTGCGGCGATCAGGATCGGTTTCCGGCTGTGTCTTGTAGGCCACAGGCGCTTTTCAGAGATCGCCCGCGAAGGCGGCGATGCCCAGACCGACGCCCAGCTCGGAGAGCACGGTCTCGCGGCGGGAACCCTGTGCCTCGACGATGGCGTAGTTGGCCCGATCGGAGAAGAGCGCGGACAGCACCCCGACATTCATCCGGTGGCCGCCGCAATAGGAGCGGTACGCGCCCTGGATCGGCAGTCCCGCCAGGGCGAGGTCGCCGACGGCGTCGAGGACCTTGTGGCGGACGAACTCGTCCGGAAAGCGCAGGCCCTCGGGGTTGACCACCGCGCTCTCGCCGACGGCGACGGTGTTCTCCAGGGACGCGCCGAGGGCGAAGCCCGCCTTCCAGTAGCGCTCCACATCCCGCATCATCCCGAAGGTGCGGGCGCCGGCGATCTCGCGGCGGTAGGAGGCGGGCGACAGGTCCATCGCCTTGCGCGAGCGGCCGATCACCGGACTGTCGAAATCGATCTCGACGTCGAGGCGGAAGCCCCGATCGATGGGGCGGAGTTCCGCGAAGGACCGGCCGGTCTCGATGCGGACGTGGCGCAGGATCTTCAGCCAGCGCCGGGGTGTGTCGCAGGTGGCGATCCCGACCTGGTCGATTGCCTGGACGAAGGGGAGCGCCGATCCGTCGAGGATCGGCATCTCGGGCCCGTCGATCTCGACGAGAGCGTTGTCGACCCCCAGCCCGTACAGTGCCGACATCAGGTGCTCGACGGTGGCCACCGCGCCGGTCTCGACGTCCCCGAGGACGGTGCAGAGCTCGGTGGCGGAGACCAGGGCGTGATGGGCCTTGATCAGGCGGTCGTTGCCGTGGGTGGTGCCGGTTCGAAGGAAGGCGATGCCGTGATTGGCGGGAGCGGGCCGGATGGTGATCTCGGCGGGGTTCCCGGAATGGACCCCGATACCCGAGAGAGTCGCCGGCCCTTTGAGGGTCGTCTGTTTATGCGTTCGCATTCCTTAGCCCCAGGCCGCGATCAGGTCCCACCATCCCAACGGGGAGGGTGAGGAAACTGGCTGATCCGTCCGCTGCTTGATGCCCCTGCCCACGCTATCAGGTTGTGTCCTGGTGCGCGTCTCTTCGGTCTCGACGTTTCTATAGCTGCACCGCACAGGGCAGCCAAATCACGGATTCTTACGCTGTGTTACAGACACGCTTGCGCGCAGCCCGCAGTAAAACGTTGATCCACCAAAGGCTTAAACGTTGGTTAATGCGTGGCTAACCGGCGGCCGTTCTGTGGCATGGATGCATCAAGTCAACAGGTGACTCGCCGCGATCGCATGGCCGAAGCGGCAGCGCGTGCGCGGAATCGCAACCCAGAGTTGCCGCAACGCGGCGCGGGAGCCGGCGTCTCCGCCGGCTCCCGCGCCGTTGAGGGTCCTTCTCAGGATCCGGAGCCGGTCAGTTCGCCTGGCGGCGCAGGAAGGCCGGGATCTCGAGCTGGTCGTCGTCCATCATGCGCGGCTGCGGCGCGACGCGGCCCTGAGCGTCCAGGTTGCCCTGGGCCGGACGGTACTGCGGCACGGCCGGAGGGGCCGGGGCGCGCGGCGCCGGCGGCTGCGCCATCTGCGGCTGGGGTGCCGCCTGCGGGGCGGCCCGGGTCGGAAGCGGGGCGCCGTCCGCCTCCTCGCGACGGCCGCCGGATCCGAGGGTCGCCAGCCGGCGGAGCAGGGAGGTGCGCTTGGATTCCGGTGCGGGCTCCTCGGCCGCGCGGCTCGCCATGATCTGGGTCTGGGCTATCGGCGGCAGCTCGTGGATCTGCGGCATCCGCGGCGCGCGGGCGAGCGGCGTGCCGGCCGGCGCGGCCGCGCGCGGCGGAACGAACGGACCGGCCTGGAGCGGCTGCGCGGGCTCGGCCGGATGGGGCGCAGGGGCCGGGACGAAGGGCGCGGCGGCGCGCGGCTGAGCCGGCGCGAGGACGACGTCGTCGCGGGTCACGGGGGCGGCCGCCTCGAAATGCGTCTGGGGCCGCGGCTCGGGCCGCATGTCCAGGCCCGCCTGCGGCGCGGCCGGCATCGGGGCGGGAGCCGGGGTCAACGCCTCGGTGCGGATGCTCGGCACCGGCGAGGCGGCGCGGGAGCGGGCCTCGGCGCGCAGGCGCTCGGCGACCTCGGCGATGCGCTGCTCGGTCTCGGCGATGGCCGGGTTGTTCGGCGAGTTCGCCGAGATCAGGGCCGGCTCGATGCCGGTGGCGACCACCGACACGCGGATGATGCCGTCCAGGCTCTCGTCGAAGGTGGCGCCCAGGATGATGTTGGCGTCCTGATCGACCTCCTCGCGGATGCGGGTGGCGGCCTCGTCGAGCTCGTACAGGGTGAGGTCCGAGCCGCCGGTGATCGAGATCAGCAGGCCGCGGGCGCCCTTCATCGAGACGTCGTCGAGGAGCGGATTGGCGATGGCGGCCTCGGCGGCGCGGTTGGCGCGCTTCTCGCCCGACGCCTCGCCGGTGCCCATCATGGCCTTGCCCATGCCGCGCATGATCGCCCGGACGTCGGCGAAGTCGAGGTTGATGAGGCCCTCCTTCACCATCAGGTCGGTGATGCAGGCGACGCCCGAGTAGAGCACCTGGTCGGCCATCGCGAAGGCGTCGGCGAAGGTGGTCTTCTCGTTGGCGACCCGGAACAGGTTCTGGTTCGGGATCACGATCAGGGTGTCGACCGCGGCCTGCAGCTCCTGGATGCCGGACTCGGCGGTGCGCATGCGGCGCATGCCCTCGAACTGGAACGGCTTGGTCACGACGCCGACCGTCAGGATGCCCATGTCCCGGGCCGCGCGGGCGATGACCGGGGCGGCGCCGGTGCCGGTGCCGCCGCCCATGCCGGCGGTGATGAAGCACATGTGGGCGCCCGAGAGCTGGTCGCGGATCTCGTCGATCACCTCGTCGGCGGCGGCCGAGCCGACCTCCGGGTGCGAGCCGGCGCCGAGGCCCTGGGTCACGCCCAGGCCCATCTGGATCACCCGCTCGGCCTTCGAGGAGGTGAGCGCCTGCGCGTCGGTGTTGGCCACGACGAACTCGCAGCCGAGCAGGCCCGACTCGATCATGTTGTTGACGGCGTTGCCGCCGGCGCCGCCGACGCCGAAGACGGTGATGCGGGGCTTCAGTTCCCGGATGTCCGGCGCCTGGAGTGTGATGGCCATGGTGTCGAGCCTCTCGCTAACCTTGCTGTCCGTGCGGCGCCGCGGCGCCGGATTCGCGTCGACACACCCGCCAGAAGGCGGATGCGAAACCTTCAGAAGCTGTCTCGGAGCCAGCGGCCGACCTGCGAGATGTAGCCCCCGGTTCCGGTGGCCGCGAAGGCGCTGTGGCCCCGCGGCTCGAAATGTTCGGCGTGGGCCACCTGCGGGTAGACCAGCAGGCCCACCGCCGCCGAGAAGGCCGGCCCCTTGGCGGCCTCGGGCAGGCCGCGGATCCCCAGCGGCCGCCCGATCCGCACCTGCCCCTGGAGGACGCGCCGGGCGACCTCCGGAAGCCCGACCAGCTGGCTGGCGCCGCCGGTGAGCACCACGCGCCGCCCGGCCTGGGCGGCGAAGCCCGCGTCCCGCAGGCGGTCGCGGACCAGCTCGACCACCTCCTCGACCCGCGGCTTGATGATCCGCACGAGCTGCGAGCGCGGGATATGGGCCGGGGCCTCGCCCTCGTCCTCGCCGACGCCGTGCACGGCGATCATGTCCCGGTCGTCCGACGGGGTGGACAGGGCCGAGCCGTAGAGGGTCTTCAGCCGCTCGGCCGCCGCCATGCGGGTGGAGAGGCCGCGGGCGATGTCCATGGTGACGTGGTGGCCGCCCACCGCCAGGGCGTCCACGTGGACGAGGTGCCCGCCCGAGAACACACCGACGCTGGTGGTGCCGCCGCCCATGTCGACGACGCAGACGCCCATCTCGGCCTCGTCGTCGACGAGCGCCGAAAGGCCGGACGCATAAGGCGTGGCGATCACCGCCTCGACGCCCAGGTGGCAGTGTTCCACCGCCAGCATCACGTTGCGGGCCGCCGCCAGCTCGCTGGTGACAACGTGCAGGTCGACGCTCAGCGCCTCGCCGATCATGCCCGACGGATCGATCACGGCGCCCTGCCCGTCCAGGGCGTAGCCGGTGGGCAGCGCGTGGAGCACGGCGCGGCCGGGGCTGACGCCGTGGGCGCTCGCGGTCTCGAGCACCCGCTCGACGTCGCTGCCCGTCACGGTGCCGGAGCGGACGTTCACCCGCGCCTGGAAGTGCTGGGAGGCGAGCCGGCCGCCCGACATGTTGACGATGACCGACTGGACCTCGACCTTGGCCATCCGCTCGGCGGCGTGCACCGCCTGACGGATCGCGCCCTCGGCGGCGGCGAGGTCGACGATGGCGCCGCCCTTCAGGCCGAGCGAGCGCTGATGGCCGATGCCGATGATGCGCGCGAGGTGGGTGCGGCCGCGCAACGTCGTCAGCGCCTCGGCGGGCTGCAACTCGGCGATGAGGCAGACCACCTTGCTCGTGCCGATGTCGAGCACCGACAGGGTGGTCGAGCGTCGCGCGGAGAGCGGCTTCAGGCGCGGCGTGAGGCCGTGTTGGCTGTGCATTGACGCTACCGGACGCGGGGTGCGGGACGGGCGGAGATCGTGGTCGAGGGCATCAGCTGGCCGCGCCCTTCTTCTTCGCCTTCTGGGCTTCCGCGCGGGCGGCGGCCGCTTCTTCGGTCAGGCGCACAACGAGGCGGTCCGGCATGCGCAGGTCCACCGCGATGATGTCCTTCTCGAGGAGGCCGGCCTCGCGCTCGAAGCGGACGAGCCGGGCGAGGGCCGCGGCCGGGTCGGACTCGGGCAGGCGCACGTCGACGCCGTCGAGCTTGAGAGTCCAGCGCCGGCCGGAAACGTAGGTCCCCGCCTTGATCCGGTCGGCCAGCGGCCCGGCGGCGGCGACCAGGGCGAGGTATTCCGGCAGCTTGGTGTTGGCGTCCTCGCCGACCACCAGGGGCAGGCTGGCGTAGCGATCGTCGCGCATGGCGTCGATCACCGTGCCGTCCGCCGCGATGACGCTGAGTTCGCCGTTCTTCTGCCAGAGGGCGGCGGGCTCGCGCTCCACCTGGGTGATGGCAATCTCGTTCGGGTAGATCTTGCGGACCGAGGCCTGGGCGATCAGCGGCACGCGCAGGAGCTTCTCGCGCACGGCGCCGACGTCGAGGAAGGGGACGGAGGAGCGCCAGTCGATACCGGCGGCGGCCAGCACCTCGCGCTCGTACATCCGCGAGATGCCCGAGATGGTGACACGCTCCACGCCGAAGCCGGCGAGGCGCGCGGCGATGTCCAGGGGGCGGCCTTGCTCGGCCACGAAGGAGTCATAGCGCCCGCTCGCCACGAACCCGGCGAGCGCCGCGGCGGCGAACGACAGAGAGACGGCGACGGTCCCGGTACCCCGGGGCAGGCGCTCGCTGAGGCGCTGGCCGGAGCGGAGCCGGCGAACCGAGAGCGCGCGTGCGCGGCGGCCGGTGAGCCGCCCCAGGAGAGCGCCGACGAGGCGCGCGGGGCCGCTCCGACCGGCGGCGTCGCCGCCGCTCAGCGATTCAGGGAAGCGTCCTCCACCATCCATCGGACGAGCTCACCGAAACTCAGGCCCGCATGGGCCGCCATCTCCGGCACAAGGCTCGTCTGGGTCATGCCGGGTTGCGTGTTGACCTCCAGCACCACGAGCAGACCGGTTCCACCCGGTGTGTCGTCGTAGCGAAGGTCGGCACGGCTGACGCCCCGGCAGCCCAGTGCTTGATGCGCCGTTAACGACAGTTCTTGGACACGCTGGTAAACATTTGGTTTAAGTTCGGCCGGCAGCACGTGCACCGAGCCGCCGGGGGCGTATTTCGCGTCGTAGTCGTACCAGCCCCCATTGGCGGCCTTCACCTCGATGACCCCGAGGGCCCTGTCGCCCATCACCCCGCAGGTGAGCTCGCGACCCGCTATGTAAGGTTCGACAAGGACTTGCTCGCCGAAGGTCCAGTCCTCGGAGGCGAGGATCTGGGGCGGGTGCGAGCGCCCGTCGCGCACGATGATCACACCCATCGATGAGCCCTCCGCGTTGGGCTTCACCACGTAGGGTGGCGGCATGGGGTGTGTCCTGGCGGCCTCAAGACGGTTAACGATGCGGCCCCCCGGCACGTCGACGCCGGCGGCGCGCATCGCCATCTTGGCCTTCTCCTTGTCCATCGCGAGCGCCGAGGCGAGGACGCCGGAATGGGTGTAGGGAATCTTCAAGATCTCCAGCAGGCCCTGGATCGTGCCGTCCTCGCCGTCCGGGCCGTGCAGCGCGTTGAAGGCCACGTCGGGCCGGAGCGTCGTCAGCACCGAGGCGATGTCGGGGCCGACATCGACGCGCGTGACCCGGAAGCCCTCCCCTTCGAGCGCGTCGGCGCAGGCCTTGCCGGAACTGAGGGAGACCTCGCGCTCGGCGGAGGTGCCGCCCAGCAGGACGGCGACGTGCTTGGACATCAGGGCACCTCGAATAGGTCGGCTTCAATCAGGATCTGAACGCACCCGAACGGTCGCTGCGGCGGCCGAGCATCGTATCTCCGCCTCCCCGGCGCATCCGGAACGCCGCTCTTACGTCGCGCCGGTGGGCCGGCCGATGCGCCGGATCTCCCAGCGCAGCTCGACCCCACTGGTGTCGCGGACGCGGCGCCGGACTTCCTCGCCGAGCTGCTCGATATCGGACGCGGTCGCGCTACCGGTATTGATCAGGAAGTTGCAGTGCATCTCGCTGACCTGGGCGCCGCCCCGCGTCAGCCCGCGGCAGCCGGCGGCGTCGATGAGCTGCCACGCCTTGCTGCCGTCCGGGTTGGCGAAGGTCGAGCCGCCTGTCCTCTCGCGGATCGGCTGCGCGGCCTCGCGGGCGGCCGTGACCCGCTCCATCTCGGCCTCGATGGCACCCCGATCGCCGGGCCGGCCGCGGAAGAGGGCGCGCGTGAAGATCACGTCCTCCGGGACGTCCGTATGCCGGTAGGAGAAGCCCATGTCGGCATGGCTGAAGGTGCGCAACGCGCCCCCGCGATCGATCCCGCGGGCTTCTACCAGCACGTCGGTGGTCTCGCCGCCATGCGCGCCGGCGTTCATGCGCAACGCGCCGCCGATCGAGCCCGGGATGCCGCGGTAGAAGGCGAGCCCGTCGAGCCCGGCCTCGGCGGCCGCCTTGGCGAGACGCATATCCGGCACCGCGGTGCCGACGGTCAGCGTATCGCCGTCGATCGCGACGCTGCCGAAGGCCTTGCCGCCGAGGCGGACCACAACGCCCGGGACGCCGCCGTCCCGCACGATCAGGTTGGAGCCGAGACCGATCACCGTCACCGGCACGTCCGGATCCAGGGCGGCGAGGAGGCGGGCGAGATCCTCCTCGTCGGCGGGGGTGAAGAGAACCTCGGCCGGCCCGCCGACGCGGAACCAGGTGAGGTCGGCCAGTGGCTGATGGCTGAGCAGGCGCCCGCGGAGATCGGGCGCGGCGGCGCGGATGCGGCCGTGGAGGGATGCGGTCATGCTAAGCTTCGCGCCGGGAGAACCGGCGTGCGTGAGGGGATCGCGAGGCGATAAATGAGGAGGCGGGCAAAGCTCTGGTCTTCACGCGGGCCGCCGCGCGAAGCCTCAGTCGGTTGCCGAAGGACGCCGAGGATCTGATCCGTGAGAAGCTCCGACTCTACGCACGCGACCCCGGAAGTCTCGCCAACAACGTGAAGGCGCTCAAAGGTGATGGAAAGCGCTTGCGCCTGCGCGTCGGCGACTGGCGAGCCATCTTCACGATCGAGCCCGATCGGATCATAGTCCATGCGGTCGGCCCGCGCGGCTCGATCTACGATTAGGACACCGCCCTTGACGATCGTCAGAACGAAGACGCCCGCCGGAGAGGCCATCGTGATTCTGCTGGAAGCCGACTTCGAGCGCCTGAGAGAACTGGCGGAGGATGCGATCGACGCTCGGCTGATCGATGACTCAGCGGCAAGGCTGGCCGCCGGAAAGGAGGAACTTCTCAGCGAGGCTGACCTCGATGCTCTTCGCGTGGCGCCGAGCCCGCTGGCGTTCTGGCGGGCCCGCCGGGGCGAAACGGCCGCTGCTTTGGGAAGGGCTTGCGGCCTCGCGGAGGAGGAGTTCAGTGCACTTGAAGCGGGCGCATGGACAGCGGACATGGCGGTTTACGGACGGCTCGCACGGGCGCTCGGCATCGATGCCGAGGATCTCGTGCCGGACGCGCCCTGACGCACCGTCATCCCCTCACCGCCCCCGCGCGGCGAGCTCGTCCGGCAGGGCGTAGGCCCACTGAGTGATCGTGCCGGCGCCGAGGCACACGACGTAATCCCCGGGCTTCGCCAGCTCCGCGACGATCCCGGCAAGTTCCTCCGGCCGCTCCAGGGCCCGGGCGTCGCGGTGTCCGCGGGAGCGCAGACCCGCCACGAGGCTGTCGCGGTCGAACCCCTCGATCGGCTGCTCGCCCGCCGCGTAGACCGGGGCGACGATGACCGTGTCGGCGTCGTTGAAACAGGTGCAGAAATCGTCGAACAGCGACTGGAGGCGGGTGTAACGGTGCGGCTGCACCACCGCGATCACGCCCTGCTCGGTCGACGCGCGGGCGGCCTTCAGGACCGCCTTGATCTCCACCGGATGGTGCCCGTAATCGTCGAAGATCGTGGCGCCGTTCCACTCGCCGGTGCGGGTGAAGCGCCGCTTCACGCCGCCGAAGCCGGCAAGCGCGTTGCGGATCGCGTCCGGCTTGACGCCGAGCTCGTGCGCCACCGCCAGCGCCGCCGTGGCGTTCAGCGCGTTGTGCTTGCCGGGCATCGGCAGGACGAGATCCTCCATCTCCATCCGGTAGCCGGGGCGACGGTCGCGGATCATCACCCGGAAGCGGCTCTGGCCGCCGCGTAGGTCCACGTCGATCAGGCGCACGTCGGCCTGCGGGTTCTCGCCGTAAGTGATGATCCGCCGGTCCTCGATATGGCCGACGAGGTCCTGGACCACCGGGTGGTCGATGCACATCACCGCGAAGCCGTAGAACGGGATGTTGTCGATGAAGCGCCGGAACGCGTCCTTGATCGCCTCGAACGAGCCGAAATGATCGAGGTGCTCGGGGTCGATGTTGGTGACGATCGCGACGTCCGCCGGCAGCTTCAGGAAGGTGCCGTCCGACTCGTCGGCCTCCACCACCATCCACTCGCCCGCGCCCATGCGGGCGTTGGTGCCGTAGGCGTTGATGATGCCGCCGTTGATCACGGTCGGGTCGAGGTTGCCGGCGTCGAGCAGGGTCGCCACGAGCGACGTGGTGGTGGTCTTTCCGTGCGTGCCCGCGATGGCGACGCAGGACTTGAAGCGCATCAGCTCGGCCAGCATCTCGGCGCGGCGCACCACCGGCAGCCGACGCTCCCGGGCGGCCTGCAACTCGGGGTTGTCGCGCCGGATCGCCGTGGAGACCACGACCAGGGCCGCCTCCTCGACGTTCTTGGCGTCGTGGCCCACGAAGGTCCGCATGCCCTTCTCGGCAAGACGGCGGACATTGGCGTTGTCGGACGCGTCCGACCCCTGCACCGTGTAGCCGAGGTTGTTCATCACCTCGGCGATGCCGGACATGCCGATCCCGCCGATGCCGATGAAGTGGATGGGGCCGAGCTTGTCGGGCAGCTTCATGGGTCGAACCGTCTGGTGGCGGGACCGCCGGTCGCGGAATCCCTCAAGAATCAGGTGCGGGTAGCCGTCTCGACGACGACCTCGGCCAGCCGCTCGGCGGCGTCGTGGATGCCCGCGCTTCTGGCCGCATCGGCCGCCGCGGTCAATTTTGCCGGCGTCGCGAAGCAGGCGGTGAGTTCCGCGGCGAGGCGGTCCGGCGTGAAATCGGGCTGCTTCACCGCCAGCGCCGCGCCGATGGCGTCGAGGGTCGCGGCGTTCGCGGCCTGGTCCTGATCGAGGGATCCGGGCAACGGCACGAGGATCGAGGGACGGCCGATCGCCGCGAGTTCCGAGACCGTCGAGGCGCCGGATCGCGAGACCACGAGGTGGCTCGCCGCCATGCGGGCCGGCAGGTCCTTGAAGAACGGCGCCGCCTCGATCCCGGCGAGCCCCATGGCGAGGTAGCGGTTCTGCACCGCGGTCAGGTCCTCGGGGCGGACCTGCTGGACGAGGTGCAGCCGGGCGCGCAGGGCGGCGGGCAGGCGCGCGATCGCCTCGGGGACGACCTCGCCCATGACCCGGGCGCCCTGGCTGCCGCCGAAGACCAGCAGGCGGAGGGCGTCGTCCGGCCCGAAGGCCGGATACGGGGTCTTGGCCGCCTCGATCACCGCGGGGCGGAGCGGGTTGCCGGTGTGGATGCGCGGGGCGCGCGCCTTATCGGGCACGCCGCGCACGACCTTGAAGCCCGTCGCGATGGTGCGGGCGCCCCGCGCCAGGAAGGCGTTGGCCCGGCCCATCACGGCGTTCTGCTCGTGCAGGATCGTCGGCACCCGCAGGATCTGGCCAGCCAGCACCGGCGGCACGGTCGGGTAGCCGCCGAAGCCCACGATGGCGGCCGGATTGATCCGGCGGATCTCCTTGGCGGCCACGCCGAACCCGCGGCCGAGCGTCAGCACCGCGCCGGCCCGCTTCAGCGGCGAGCGGCCGGACGGCGTCGCCGACGCGATGGTCACCACCTCGGAGGCCGGGAACTCGGCGGCGATCGCGTCGACCCGGGCGTCGGTGGCGAGCGCCACCCGGATGCCGCGGGCGCGCAGCGCGTGGGCGAGGCTCTCGGCCGGGAACAGGTGGCCGCCGGTGCCGCCCGCGCAGAGCAGGATCGTGGGGGTGAAGACCGTCACCGCATCACCCCGGCGACGGTGGCGGGCGCGGTGCCCGGGGGCTTCTGGCTGAGCATCACGGTGCGGGGACGCTTGCGGGTCAGGGCGACGAGGAAGCCGGTGCCGAGCGCCAGGGAGATCAGCGACGAGCCGCCGTAGGAGACGAAGGGCAGCGTCATGCCCTTGGCGGGCATGAGTTGCGTGTTCACCGCCATGTTGATGCAGGCCTGGAGGCCGAACAGCGTGGTCAGGCCGGTGATCGCCAGGCGCGAGAAGGTGTCGTCGGTGCGCCGTGCGAGCTTGAGGCCACGCAGCACGATGTAGGCGAACAGGGCCACGAGGCACAGGCAGACGATCACGCCGAACTCCTCGCCGGTGACCGAGAAGATGAAGTCCGTGTGCGCGTCCGGCAGGTGGCGCTTGGCCACCCCCTCCCCCGGGCCGGTGCCGAACCAGCCGCCCGACCGGAACGATTCCCGCGACCAGAAATCCTGGAAGCCGCCGCCCGAATCCTTGTCGAGGAACTTGTTGAAGCGCTCGCGGACGTGATGGAAGAACAGATAGGCCGCAAACACGCCTCCGAGGCCGAGCACGCCGAGCACCGCCACCCAGATCAGGTGGAGGCCGGCGACGAAGAACAGCGCGCACCACACCATGGTAATCAGCATGGTCTGGCCGAAATCGGGCTGCAGCAGCAGCGGCACGATGGTGATCGGCAGGAGCAGCAGCGCCAAGATCCCGCCCGGCATGTCACGGCGCTGCGCACCCTCCGAGAAGGCCCAGGCGGCCACCACCACGAAGGCGGGTTTGACGAACTCGGACGGCTGGAGGCCGAAGGAGCCGAACTGGATCCAGCGGTGCGCGCCCTTGATCTCGGGGCCGAACTTGCCGGCGAGCAGGCACAGCACGACGCCGCAGACCCAGGTGATCAGCGCCAGCCGGCGGATTCCGCGCAGCGACAGGAACGAGACCGCGCAGATCAGCAGGATGGTCGGGGCGAGGTACATCGCCTGCCGGTTCAGGAAATAGAAGGTCGGCAGGCCGATCCGCTCGGCGACCGGCGGACCGCCGCCCATCAGGAAGACGAGGCCCGCGATCATCAGCGCGAACAGGGCCGCGAGCAGCCCGCGATCCACCGTCCACCACCAGTCCGTCAGGGGGGTGCGTTCCGCGCGTGACATCATGCCGGGCAACGACTCCAGGCCGCGCGGATGCCGATCCGCGCGGGTCGGGCCGGATCCTGTGCAGGAATGGTAAACGGAGCCTTAGGGTCGGCGGCGACGCCCCTCGATCAGGGGCCGGGTTTCGACCACGGGCACCGAAGAACTGCAGAGCGGTCGACTGCGGAGCGGTCTCGCGCAGGTCCGGAGGCCGAGGGGCCCGTCGCGTCGGGGACAGGGTCGGGAACGATCGCGCGCCCGCGGGGTCGCTCGACTGCAGGAGATGCCAAGCCCGGTCACGCGGCCGGTATCGCGGGCCAGCGTGGGCGGCGATGCCCGACCCGTCGAGAGGCACGCCTGTGGCAGCCGATCTGCAGCCGCTGTCGGATCGGACCCTCAACCCACAACGATTGCGGATCCCGGGTTCCGCCGTGCGGCCCCGGGATCGTGGGGTAATCTCTGCCTTGAGGGACCGTGGCTTCGCGACGGCCGCGGCCTCGCATGCCCGCCCGGACGGGCTCGTTCCGCCCTCCCCGGTATCCCCGTTCTTCAGTTCAGGTACGTACGGATCCAGTTCGGCGAGAGGATCTCGCCTTCCTCGGTGATGATCCAGGGCTGCTTGGCTGGATCGGCCAGGGCGCCAGCAGCGGCCGCGATGGCCTCGCGCAGGGTCTGGTAGCGCTCGGGCTGCGCGAGCGGGGTGCTCGCCGGGGCCGTGCGCCAGATCGTCAGATCAGCGGGCCGTTCCAGAGCTTCGGTTTCCATGGGTACTCGTCCTTCCGAACCGTTTTGGACCGTTCAGATCGCCGCCGCCCGTCCGTACCTGCGGACGGCGGGGATCGATGGTCTGCGCGTCAAAGCAAGCATCTCTGCGGCAGCTTTGCGATCAATTCTGGCGGATTACGCAGCCGGCTCCCGGTGCTGAGACACCAGACGAGGGCCAGTGAGTTGTTCCATATCTGTATTGAGCGCGGATTGCCTAATGTCGACTTGCGAGAATTGTGGCTCTCGAATGATGACCATTCCGTTAGCCAGTAAGGGCCGCCTTCCGGTGTGTGCCAGAACACGTGTGGCGTGTGTCGGCGGCGGTCTGCATCCTTGTTGACGCCCCGATCCTGAACGCGCACTTAAGGCCCGCGCCCGGTGAGGGCCCCTGTATCGGAGACACCCGTGCCGGATCGCACCGTGCGCATCGTGCTCGCCGCGGTTCTGGTCCTGCTGGCGCTCTACGTCGCCCAGCCCTACCTGCAGCCGGTGCTCTACTCGGCCGATGCGCCGCGGGCCGTGACGGCGCGAGGCGATCTCGCCCAGTCCGAGACGGCCACGATTGCCCTGTTCGAGCGGGCGAGCCCATCGGTCGTTCACGTGTTCGCACAGGGTGCGGCGCAGAACCGCGACCTCCTCGACCTCGACGAGGGCGGCGGCGAGCAGGGCGGGACGCAGACCGGGACCGGCTTCGTCTGGGACGGCGCCGGCCATGTGGTCACCAACACGCATGTGGTGCAAAACGCCGCGCAGAGCGGCGGCTCCGTGTCGGTCCGGTTGAGCGACGGCACGGTGGTCTCGGCCACCCTGGTCGGCCTTGCGCCGTCCTACGACCTCGCGGTCCTGCGGCTCGGGCGGGTGACCCAGATGCCGCCGCCCCTGGCGATCGGCACCTCGGCGGACCTCAAGGTCGGGCAGTCGACCTTCGCCATCGGCAACCCGTTCGGCCTCGACCACACGCTGACGACCGGTGTGATCAGCGCCGTGCGGCGGCGGATGCCGACCAGCGAGGGTCGCGAACTCTCCGGCGTCATCCAGACGGATGCGGCGATCAATCCCGGCAATTCCGGGGGGCCGCTCCTCGATTCCGCCGGCCGGCTGATCGGCGTCAACACCGCCATCGTGTCGCCTTCGGGCGCCAGCGCCGGGATCGGCTTCGCGATCCCCGTCGACGTCGTGAACCGCGTCGTGCCGGAGCTGATCCGGGTGGGCCGGGTGCGCAACCCCGGCATCGGCATCATCGCCGCCCAGGAGGCGGCCACGGCGCGTCTCGGGATCGACGGCGTGGTGATCGTGCGGGTCCTGCCCGGATCCCCGGCGGCCCAGGCCGGCCTGCGCGGCGTCGATCTGCAGACCGGCGATATCGGCGACGTGATCGTCGAGGCCAACGGGCACCCGGTCCACCGGCTGGCCGACCTCACGGCGGCCATCGAGGAAGCGGGACTCGGCACGGCCGTGACTCTCAAGGTCGAACGCGATGGCCGGGTCCGGCAGGTCCGGCTCACGACGGCCGACGTCGCGGAGAACCGCCGATGAACGCGCGCACGCTCGCGGCGCTCCTCGCCCTCTCGGCAATCGGTCCCGTTTCGGCCGCGGAACAGCCGCGGCGGTCGAAGCTCTGTCCGGAGGACCTGCCTGCGGGCGTGCGCCTGCCACCGCAACCCGGCTGCGGCGCTGGGCCTGTCGGGGCCGAGCCGAAGCGGCGACCGGGTGAATACGACCTGGGGGACGGGACGACGCTGCGGTTCGGCGGCCGGGTCACGTCCGAGTTCGGTGTGCGGCGCTAGCGATGGCGCTGTTTGCCGGCCTGCTCGCCTGCCTGACGCTGTGGTGGCTGTCGAAGAACAGCGGCGGCCTCGGCCGACGGCTCAAGCGCGCCCTCGGTCAGGGTGCCGGCGCCGTGCTCGGGCCCGTCCGCTGGCCGGCCTTCGGCGCCTTCGCGCTCCTGGCAGCCGGTTTCCTCCTGTTCCGCGGCAACCTCGTCCTCGCGGCGCTCCTCGGGCTCAGCGGGATCTGGCTGATCGAGGGGCAGGCATCGATGACCGCGCGCCTCGCGCGCCTCCTGAAGCGCCCCTTCGGAGGGCGACAGCCGGAAAATCGCGTCCGGACGGCGCTGCTGGAGGCGCAACTGAACCCGGACGGCAGCCTGTACACGGGCCGGGTCTTGGCCGGGCCGGACGCCGGCGCGCGGCTCGATGCCATGCCGGCGGAGGCGGTGATCGACCTGCTGCGGCTCTGCCGCCAGCGCGACGCCGCCGGGGCGGCCCTGCTAGAGCCGTATCTCGACCGCCGGGCGCCCGGCTGGCGTGTAGACGCTGAGCGCGATCGAGACCCGCGGCCGCGCCGCCCGCCGAACCCAGGGACGATGACGCAGGAGGAGGCGTACCAGATCCTGGGGCTTCAGCGCGGGGCGACCGCTGAGCAGATCCGGTCGGCCCACCGGTCTCTCATGAAGAGCGCCCACCCCGACCAGGGGGGAAGCGCCGAGCGGGCGGCGCGCGTCAACGCGGCCCGGGACAGGCTTCTGAACCGACATCGCTAAACTCCACGCGCGTTGTCAGAGATCTACAGATGCTGGACCGCGGGCGGACACCCCGCGGGATCACCGTTTCGACGCGCCTGCGCGTCGCACCATCGTGAGGTGCTCAGCTCCGGGTCGCGAAGCAGCTGAAGCCGCTGCGCTTCAGGGCCGAGCAGGCCTCCTGGGCGGAATCCTGCTCGGCGAAGCCCGAGAAGCGGGCGCGAAACAGCGTCGTGCCGCCGTGCTCGACCTTCACCGTGTAGGGGGCCGCCTTCGAGAGGGTGCTGCCGACCTTGGCGCGTGCCTCCGAGAGCATCGAGCGGGCCTTGCCCTCGTCGTCCATGGCGCCGAGCTGGATCACCCAGGCGGTGGGTATGACGCGCGCGCCGGAGACGGCCTTCGGCGGCTCGTCGCGTTCGACCGAGGCCACGCGGGCGGCCGACTTGGTCGCGCCCGGGAACGGGGCCTGGGCGCTGCCGGCGCCGGCATAGGCCTGCGCGGCCTTCGGGATGCCCTGCGGGCCGGGCTTCCAGGTGCCGCCCGGCGTCGTCGTCTTGGACGGCGCGAGATCGAGGGGTTCGCCCGTGGTGCCGGTGGTCTCGACATCCTCGTCGTCGGCGGACGCGACCTGCGTGCGGGTCCGTGAGACCGCGTCGGCGACCACCGCCGGGCGGGCGCGCTCGGCCACCTCGGTGACGGGCGCCGAGATCCGCGTGCCGGCATAGGCCCGCGGCAGGCTGGAGCGGACGAGGTCGGCCATGATCCGGTCGCGGCTCGCGCCCGACTTGCCGCCGAGCACGATCGCCACGATCTGGCGGCCCTCGGACTTCGCGGCGGTCATCAGGTTGAAGCCGGAATCGCGGGTGTAGCCGGTCTTGATCCCGTCCACGCCCTGGACGTTGCCCAGCAGGTGGTTGTGGTTGCCGATCACTCGGCCGCGGAAGGCGAAGGAGCGGGTCTGGAAGTAGCGGTAGTAGTGCGGGAACCGGTCCTGGATCGCCCGGGCCAGCACGGTCAGATCGCGGGCTGTGGTGATCTGGTCAGGATCGGGCAGGCCCGAAGCGTTGGCGTAGTGCGTCCGGCTCATGCCGAGCGCGCGGGCCTTCGCGGTCATCATCTCGGCGAAGCGCTCCTCGGAGCCGGCGATGTTCTCGCCGATGGCGCAGGCCACGTCGTTGGCCGATTTCGTCACGATCGCCTTGATGGCGTCCTCGACCGAGATGGTCTGACCCGGGCGCAGACCCAGCTTCGAGGGTGCCTGCGCGGCGGCGTGGGCCGAAATGGTCAGGTCGGAATCGAGGGCGAACTTCCCGCGCTCCATCTGCTCGAACAGCATGTAGAGCGTCATGACCTTGGTGATCGAGGCCGGGTGGCGCAGGGCGTCCTCGTTCACCGCGTGCAGGGTCTTGCCGCTCTTCACGTCGACGACCATGGCGGCGTAGGGCGGGTTGTAGCCGCCGCCGGCGCGCACGTGATGGTGATGCCGCCCGCGCCTGGCTTCCGCCGGCGAGGCGAGAGCCGTCAGGACCGCCGCGGCCGCGAGGGCGGCCGGCAGCGCGGGGATGGTCCGGGAGCGGCCTACTACGCTACGCATCACGCCTGATTGCCTCGCGAAACCGGCGCTCGCCGGTCGTGTCCCCTGCGTGAGCCCGCCTTGATCGCGTGGCCCCGCTGCATCATCGGAGAGTTAGGCAAGCGCAGTTACAGGCCCGTTAATGCCGACGCTTCGAATACCGGATCCTTGCGCTTGGGAGGCCACTTATCGGCGCCCGGGCGCGCCGGCTTGACGCTCGCTGACGCGGCGCACAAAGTCGGCGCAGATCCGCATTCGCTGGCCGTGCCGGTCGAGTATGGCCTTCAGGGCCGGCGGCGGCCTGGAGGTTGGCCCATGTCGAACGATCGCGCCTTCCCCGCATTCCCGCCCTCCGC
This sequence comes from Methylobacterium sp. A49B, assembly GCF_053346215.1. NCBI lineage: Bacteria > Pseudomonadati > Pseudomonadota > Alphaproteobacteria > Hyphomicrobiales > Methylobacteriaceae > Methylobacterium > Methylobacterium sp. A49B. Next base: position 35,741 of record NZ_JBKFBO010000114.1, on the reverse strand, counting down.
CGGGACGCGCTTGGCGCTGCGTCGACTCGGTCACGCGACCCGGACGGCTCAGACGCTCGGCATCGAGTGGCTCGATTCCGCCAGGCAGGGGCTCGACGACCTGGCCGCTACGGCGCAGCGCCTCGCTGCGGCTCGCAACCCCGCCGAGGTCCTCGCGGTGCAGACGGCCTATCTGAGCCGCGCCGGCGAGCGTTTCACTGCGCGCGCGACGGCGGCCAACAGCCTCGTGGCGACACTGGCCGGTGATCTCATGAATCCGGTGGCGTCGCGCGGCGACCGACCCTGACCTGGGCGTCGGCGGACCTGCGCCGGACGCAAGCTTCGCGGGGCGGACAAACGCGCACAGGCGTCTGGCGAAGTCGGCTCACCGTCTGTAGATTAATGACGGTGGAGCTGAGCCCTGCCCCCGGCAGGGCCAGGGCAGGTTCGCCCGCTAGGGTCGGCGACGCCCGCTCCAATCGAGGGATCGGTTCGACGCACATGATACAGGTCCCCATGCAGGGCACCGCGATTTCGACGAGGGTTCTCCGGCCGGCGCGCAGCGCGATCACGGCGTCCGGCTCGCGCGCCCCGGGAGGCGACGACCGGTCCAACACCGCGATCATCACCCGCACGAAGCCCCGCACCAAGCGGCCGAGTCTCTACCGGGTGCTCCTCCTCAACGACGACTACACGCCGATGGAGTTCGTGGTGCTGGTGGTCGAGCGGTTCTTCAACAAGAGCCACGAGGACGCCTATCACATCATGATGCACGTGCATCAGAACGGGGTCGGAGAGTGCGGGGTCTTCACCTACGAGGTGGCGGAGACCAAGGTGACGCAGGTCATGGACTTCGCGCGCAAACACCAACATCCTCTCCAGTGCGTTATGGAAAAGAAATAGGCGCCGCTCGCGGTAGGCACCCACACAGAGGCCAGCTTTGCCAAGCTTCTCACGCAGCCTAGAACAAGCCCTCCACCGCGCTCTGGCGCTCGCCGGGGAGCGCCGTCACGAATACGCGACGCTGGAGCATCTCCTGCTCGCCCTCGTGGACGACCAGGACGCGGCCGCGGTCATGCGCGCCTGCAACGTCGAGATCGACACGCTCAAGCGCAGCCTCGTCGACTACGTCGACACCGAACTCTCCAACCTCACCGGCGACGGCCGGCAGGACGCCAAGCCCACGGCCGGGTTCCAGCGCGTGATTCAGCGCGCCGTGATCCATGTCCAGTCCTCGGGTCGCGAGGAGGTGACGGGGGCGAACGTGCTGGTGGCGATCTTCGCCGAGCGCGAGAGCCACGCCGCCTACTTCCTGCAGGAGCAGGACATGACCCGCTACGACGCGGTCAACTACATCAGCCACGGCATCGCCAAGCGGCCCGGCGCCTCCGAGTCGAAGCCGGTGCGCGGCGCCGAGGACGAAGGCGCCTCCGAGCGGCCGAGCGACGAGGGCGATCCCCGCGGCGGCGCCAAGAAGAAGGGCGACGCACTCGACGCCTACTGTGTCAACCTCAACAAGAAGGCGCGCGACGGCAAGATCGACCCGCTGATCGGCCGCGAGACCGAGGTCCAGCGCACCATCCAGGTGCTCTGCCGCCGGCAGAAGAACAACCCGCTTCTGGTCGGCGATCCCGGCGTCGGCAAGACCGCGATCGCGGAAGGGCTGGCGCGCAAGATCATCCAGCACGAGGTGCCGGAGGTTCTGGCCGACGCGACGGTCTTCTCGCTCGACATGGGCACGCTGCTCGCCGGCACCCGCTACCGGGGCGACTTCGAGGAGCGCCTGAAGCAGGTGATGAAGGAGATCGAGGCGCACCCGAACGCCATCATGTTCATCGACGAGATCCACACGGTGATCGGCGCCGGTGCGACCTCGGGCGGCGCCATGGACGCGTCGAACCTTCTCAAGCCTGCTTTGGCCTCCGGCACGCTGCGCTGCATCGGCTCGACCACCTACAAGGAGTACCGCCAGTACTTCGAGAAGGACCGGGCCCTGGTGCGCCGGTTCCAGAAGATCGACGTCAACGAGCCGTCGATCCCCGATACGATCGAGATCGTGAAGGGCCTGCGTCCGTATTTCGAGGAGTTCCACAAGCTCAAGTACACGACCGAGGCCGTGAAGGCCGCGGTGGAGCTGTCGGCGCGCTACATCAACGACCGCAAGCTGCCCGACAAGGCGATCGACGTGATCGACGAGACCGGCGCCTCGCAGATGCTGGTGCCCGAGGCGCGCCGCAAGCGCACCATCGGCATCAAGGAGATCGAGGCGACCATCGCCACGATGGCCCGGATCCCGCCGAAGACCGTCTCCAAGGACGACGCGGTGGTGCTCCAGCACCTGACCGAGAACCTGAAGCGCGTGGTCTACGGCCAGCCGAACGCGATCGAGGCCCTGACCTCGGCGATCAAGCTGGCCCGCGCCGGCCTGCGCGACCCGGACAAGCCGATCGGCTCGTACCTGTTCGCGGGCCCGACCGGCGTCGGCAAGACCGAGGCCGCCAAGCAGCTCGCCGCCTCGCTCGGCGTCGAGATGCTGCGCTTCGACATGTCGGAATACATGGAGCGCCACACGGTGAGCCGCCTGATCGGCGCGCCCCCCGGCTACGTGGGTTTCGACCAGGGCGGCCTGCTCACCGACGGGATCGACCAGCACCCGCACTGCGTGCTCCTCCTCGACGAGATCGAGAAGGCGCATCCGGACCTGTTCAACATCCTGCTGCAGGTGATGGACCACGGGAAGCTGACCGATCACAACGGCAAGCAGGTCGATTTCCGCAACGTCATCATCATCATGACCACCAATGCGGGCGCCTCGGACCTGGCCAAGTCGGCCTACGGCTTCACCCAATCGAAGCGCACGGGCGACGACGTAGAGGCGATCAACAAGCTGTTCGCGCCGGAATTCCGCAACCGTCTCGACGCGATCATCTCGTTCGGGCACCTGCCGAAGGATGTGGTCGCCAAGGTGGTCGACAAGTTCGTCCTCCAGCTCGAGGCGCAGCTCGCCGATCGCAACGTCACCATCGAGCTCTCGGACGAGGCACGGGACTGGCTGGTGGAGCACGGCTACGATGACGCGATGGGCGCGCGCCCGATGGCCCGGCTGATCCAGTCGACCATCAAGACTCCGCTCGCCGACGAGGTGCTGTTCGGCAAGCTGAAGGACGGCGGCGCGGTTCGCGTGGTGGTGCGCAAGCCGGAGGACGCCGAGGCCAAGGCCGGCGCCAAGGACAGCCTGGGCTTCGACTTTCCGGCCGGTCCGGTCACGCCCAAGCCCGAGAAGGATGTGACCAACGCCGCCAAGCGCCACAAGCGCACCAAGCCCCGCACCGCGTCACGGAAGAAGACGCCGAAGGACAACAAGGGCGGGGGCGGCTCCGGCGGCGTCAAGACCGTGCCGAAGGTGCCACTCGTGCGCGCCTAATGGTGTGCACGCCGGCCGGCGGCCTTCCGGACCAGGATCCGCCGGTCTATGACCGCCGCGACGCGAATGCGCCGCGGCGAGGAGGCGCCCGATGACTGACAACTTGCACGAGGGACCCCTGTCCCCCGTCGCGCAGCCGGCGCCCCCGAAAAAGCCGACCTGGCGCGAGGAGCGCCGCAAGCGCCGCCGTCGGCGCAAGCGCGGCGAGGAGGTCCTCTCCTGGTTTCTGGTGCCGCTGATCTGTTTCGGCGTCTACTGGGGCGTCAACGCGGGCTTCAGCTTCTTCGGGACGTCGCCGGGACAGGTCTGGGACCAGCTGATGCAGGTCAAGGCGATGATGGAGAAGCGTTCGAGCAACCCGGCCGGGCGCGGCTAGAGGATCGTCTCGAAAGGCGCCCTCAGCCCTGTCTGACGTGGCCCCTCCGACCCACGCCCTCATTCTGAGACGGGGCATAGCCGCCTTCAACGAGGGGCCGGGCCGCGCGCTCCCCGGACGGCTCCGTCGAGACCCCGCGAACTCCGATCGCGCGGCATCTCAGGACGAAGGTGTGAGCGGGACAGCCGGTCCGAGGTTGTCCCGTCGTTTACCGTGGTCCGCGGGCTCCGGGACCTGTCCGGGCGGAGGCGCCATGAACCCGGCTCGACTGAGACCGACCCGACGCTCGATCCTCGCATCTGCGGTGCTGGCGGCCCCGGCCCTGCGCGCGGCTGCGCGCGGCGGCCCGGTGGTGATCATCGGCGCCGGTGCGGCCGGCCTCGCGGCAGCCTCCGCCCTGCGGGCGGCCGGACAAAACTTCACGCTGGTCGAGGCTCGGGACCGGATCGGCGGCCGCGCCTTCACCGACAAGGCGCTCGGTCCCGACTGCCCCTTCGATGCGGGCGCCGAGTATATTCACTGGGCCGAGCACAATCCTTGGGCGCCGATCGCCCGGCAGGCAGCGGTCCGCTTTGCCCGCGAGGACGGCTGGGCGCGCAGCCTCACGATCGACGGGCGGCCGGCCACCGACGCCGAGAAGGCCAAGCGGCGCGCCGGCTTCTCCGGCCTCGACGCCCTGCTGGACCCGAAGGGCAAGGGCGACCCGTCGCTGGCGGAGGCGGCCCGCGCCGGCGGCCCCGACGCTGAGCAGGCCGCCGCGGGCTTGAGCCGGCTGTCGCTGGGCGAAGATCCGGAGCGCGTCTCGGCGGTCGATTACGATCGCCTCTGGTCCGGCAGCGACCTGTGGGTCGACGGCTACGGCGACCTCGTCGCGCGGCACTTCTCCGACGTGCCGGCAAGCCTCGGCTGCGCCGTCCGGGCGATCGACTGGTCCGGGCGGGATGTGCGGGTCGAGACGGCGCGCGGCACCCTGACGGCGGCGGCCGTCATCGTCACGGTCCCGGTCGGCGTCCTGAGGGAGGGCGCGATCCGGTTCACGCCGGGCCTCCCGAACTCCGCGCGGGCTGCGCTGGATGGGCTGCGCATGGGTGCCTACACGAAGATCGGACTTAGCCTCGACCCAGCGAAGATCGACCCGGCGGCCCTGGGCGACGCGGTCTCGGTCGCGGCCGGCGGACCGACCCTCTACCTCGAGATGGCTCCGTTCGGCCGCCCGCTGGCAGTCGCCAATCTCGGCGGCGATCTCGCCCGCGACCTCTGCCGCGCCGGAGAAGCTGCGGCGGTGGCACTCGCCACCGAACGACTCGGCGCGATCCTGGGCGACAAAGCCCGGGGCGTCGTGCTGGCCGGTCGGCTCGCCGGCTGGTGGACGGATCCGCAGGCCCGCGGGTCCTACTCGATCGTCGTGCCGGGCCACGCCGACGCCCGCGACCGGCTGCGCGAACCAGTGGGCGGACGGGTGTTCTTCGCCGGGGAGGCGCTGGCCGGCGGCGGCGCCATGACGGTCGGCGGCGCGACCCTCGACGGGGGCCGGGCCGCCCGCGACGTGCTGAAGGTGCTGGGCGCCTGATCAGCCCGTCACGGCCGCCCGGCGCGGCGCTGCCGCCGGAACCGGAACGGGCGCCCGATGCCGAACCGCGGCCACCACCAGGGCTTCCTCCCGCCCGCGCAGGGTATGGGCGCCGAGATCCTCCGCCTCGAGGTCGTCCGGCAGCTGTCCGATCCGGTCGAGGAGATCGGCCGAGACGAGGACGTGGACGCCCAGCGACTTGGACAGCGTCTCCAACCGTGCCGTGGTGTTCACGACGTCGCCGAAATACGCGATCTTGTGGCGTTCCAGTCCGATCTCGGCGGTGACGACCGGGCCGCAATGGAGCGCGGCGCGGAATTCCGGCACCTGCCCGAAGCGGCTGCGCCAACTCTCCGCCTCGGCGTTGAGCCGCGCGGCGAAATCGAAGACGCAGCGCAGGCACGCCGCGTCGCGCAGGCCCCGCTCCATCGTCCAGGTCACCAGCGCGAGGTCGCCGATATAGTCGTCGATGGAGCCGCGCGTGCGGGAGACCGGTAGGGCCAGGGCGTTGAAGACCTGCCCGAGATAGGCCTGGGCAGCGCGGTCGCCGTACCGGTCGGCGAAGCGGGTCGAGCCGGTGACGTCGAGGAAGAGGAAGATGCGCTCCTCGCTGATCGGCCGGTGGTAGCGGCCGATCAGCAGGTTGGCGAACACGCCCGGTCCGATCAGGTCGCGGACGCGGAAGACGAAAACCACGATGGCCGAGATGCCGAGCGCGTAGAGCAGACCCGTATCCGTCATCAGCATCGCGTTGCGCTCGCTGTACATGAAGCGGAACAGGCGGTTCAGGACGGTGCTGGCGATTGCGTTGCCGATGACGATCATCGCGATGTAGATCGCCACGGTGGCGAGCAGGAACAGCGGCGTCGCGAGGCCTCGGATCCGCTCCCGCAGGCGCGGGAGCAGGAGACGGCGCTCGTAGAGCATGATCGGCGTGCCGATGATGGCGCCACGGATCGCCGCGCCCGTGAGCGGGCCGACCTCGAAGATCGCTCCGTACATCAGGCCGGCCAGGGCCCCGAGCGTCGGCGCGACGAGAAAGAACCATGGGGGCCTGAAACGCATCGACGCGTCCTCTATGGCGGCCCCCCGGTCGCCGGCGCTCCTCAGTCCAGCCGCAGGGCGTGGACCGAGAACAGCGCGTCCGGATCAGTCCACACCGTAAGCCATGTCCAGCCGGCCCGTTCCGCCAATTCCCGGAAGGTCGTCGGCGTATATTTGTAGCTGCTCTCCGTGTGGATCGTCTCGCCCGCCGCGAAGGTGAAGGTGTCGGAACCGACGCGCACCGCCTGCGCATCCCGGGCGACGAGATGCATCTCGATCCGCGATGCCTGCGGGTTGAACACGGCGCGGTGAGCGAAGGCATCGAGGTTGAAGCGCCCGGCGAGTTCCCGGTTGATCCGGGTCAGGAGGTTGCGATTGAACGCCGCCGTCACACCCGCGGCATCGTCGTAGGCCGTCTCAAGGGTCGCAGAGTCCTTCACGAGGTCGACGCCCACGATCATGTGGGCGCCCTGCCCCAGGATCCGGCCGAAGCGGCGCAACAAGTCCTCGGCCTCGGACGGCTCGAAGTTGCCGATCGTCGAGCCCGGGAAGAAGCCCGCCCGCGGCAGTCCGTCCAGGCTCTCCGGCAGCACGAAGTCCCGGGTGAAATCCGCCGCCACCGGCTCCACGCGCAGGTGCGGGAAGTCGGCGCTGAGAACGTCCGCCTGCGCGCGCAGGAACTCGCCGGAGACGTCCACCGGAACATAGGCGGCGAGCGTGTCGAGGTGCCGGAGCAGGCAGCGGAGCTTCACGGTCGAGCCGCTGCCGAATTCCACCAGGGCCGCCTGAGCCGGCAGCAGCGCCGCGATCTCCGGACCGATCCGGTCCAGGATGCCGATCTCGGTGCGGGTCGGGTAGTATTCCGGCAGGCGGGTTATGGCCTCGAACAGGTCCGAGCCGGCGGTGTCGTAGAAGTACTTGGGCGAGAGCGCCTTCTGCGGCCGGGACAGGCCCTCCCGGACATCGGCCAGGAAGGCGAGTTCGGCCGTTTCCAGCGCGATCGGGGTCGCGTCGGGGAATGCGGGCTTGATGGTCAAGGAGGCCTCCGGGGGCGCGTCAGGCGGCGTCGGCCAGACGCAGGCCCGTGAACTGCCAGCGCTGGTGCGGATAGAAAAAGTTGCGGTAGGGCAGCCGGGCATGGCCCGCGGGCGTCGCGACCGACGAGCCGCGCAGCACGAACTGGTTGGCCATGAACTTGCCGTTGTACTCGCCGAGGGCCCCCGGCAGCGGCCGGTAGCCGGGATACGGCAGGTAGGCGCTGCGGGTCCATTGCCACACGAGTCCGAAGGCGTCGGGCAACTGGCCGTCCCGGGCCGCGACCTCCCACTCGAACTCAGTCGGCAGGAAGCGTCCCGACCAGCGGGCAAACGCATCGGCCTCGTAGTAGCTGACATGCGTGACCGGAGCGTCAAGGTCCACGGGGCGCAGGCCGCCCAGCGTCATGGTCGCCCAGCCGCCGTCGGACCGGCGCCAGTAGCCGGGCGCCTCCCAGCCCTCGCCGGGGCCGGCATACCAGCCGTCGGACAGCCACAACTCGGCCTTGGCATAGCCGCCGTCCTCCATGAAGGCGAGCCACTGCCGGTTGGTCACCAGCGCCCGGTCGATCCGTCCGGCCGGGATGAGAGCCTCGTGGCGTGGCGACTCGTTGTCGAACGAGAAGCCCTCCCCGTCGTGCCCGATCCACGCGATGGCCCGGTCGAGGCGACGCTGGCCGGAGAGAGCCTCCGGTGCCGGGAAACGCCACGCGGGATCGTAGGCGGGATTCAGCGGGTTCTGCGCGAAGGCGTGCAGGATATCGGTGAGGAGAAGTTCTTGGTGCTGCTGCTCGTGGTAGAGCCCGATCTCCAGGATCGGCAGCACCGCCTCCAGCGCCCCGTCGGACGCCTGACCGAGCAGGGTCTCCACCGCCCGGTCCACATGCGCGCGGTAGGCGGTGACCTCCGCCATGGTCGGGCGCGTGATCAGGCCCCGCTGGATGCGCGGTTGCCGCGGGCCGGCGGCCACATAGTACGAGTTGAACAGGTAGTGCAGCCGCTCGTCGTAGATCGCGTAGCCTGGCAGATGCTCGCGGAGCAGGAATTGCTCGAAGAACCACGTCACATGCGCCCGGTGCCACTTGGTCGGGCTCGCATCGGCCATGGACTGGACCTGCTGGTCCTCCGCGGAAAGCGGTGCAGCGCGGCGCTCGGTCTCGCCGCGCACCTGTCGGAAGGCGGCGATCCAGGCAGTCCGGTCGATCGGGCGGGCCGACACCGCGGGGGGCGGGAAGGCTGTCGCCTCCTGCTCGCACCCTTCCTCCGGGCGCAGTGCGGCCGTCGCTGCCATGAGATTCATCCCTGTTTTCGGCCCCAGCCCGGAAGCATTTCCCTGTCCAGGGTTGGTGCGCAGAAGATATGTCCTGCTTGAGCTTCGACAACCTCCGTCGGGTCAGCCGCTCCCCCGACCCGTCCGGCGTCATCTTCGCGCCGGCGCCGCGTCGGTTAACCGGAACTGTTGGGGATGGCGCGTCTTTCTCTCGCCGCAGTGAGGCCACCTTAACCCTCGCCGTCGAGATTTTGGGCCGCTCTTCGTGGAGTCCGGGGTTCTCATGCGGATCGATCTGATGGCCGGGGCCAGCCACTCCGCCGCCGCGCTGCATGTCGCAGCCGAGCCGACCATCCTGGTGTTCGATTCCGGCCTCGGCGGACTCACCGTCCTCGAGGCTGTGCGCCGCGCCCGTCCGGATGCCCGCTACGTCTATGTCGGTGACGATGCGGCCTTCCCGTATGGCCGCCTCGGCGAGGCCACCCTCGTCGCCCGCGTCCTCGCCGTGATGGAGCGTCTGGTCGCGACGCACAGGCCGGACCTCGTGGTCATCGCCTGCAACACTGCCTCGACCCTCGTCCTTCCGGCCCTGCGTCAGCGCTTCACCACGCCCTTCGTCGGCGTCGTGCCGCCGATCAAGCCTGCGGCGGCGGCGACGCGCTCGCGGGTCGTCTCGCTCCTGGCCACGCCCGGGACGGTGGCACGCTCCTACACGCAGGATCTCATTGCCACCTACGCGGGCGCCTGCACGGTGACCCGGGTCGGCTCGCAGAACCTCGCGGGTTACGCGGAGGCCGAACTCGCCGGCGCACCCGTGGACGATGCCGCCCTGGCGGCCGAGATCGCCCCCTGCTTCGTGACCGAACCGGATGGGCGGCGCACCGACGTGGTCTGCCTCGCCTGCACGCACTACCCCCTTCTGCTGCCGCGCCTTGAAGCCCTGGCTCCGTGGCCGGTGACCTGGATCGATCCGGCACCGGCGATCGCCCGGCGCGTCGTGCAGCTGATTGGGCCACTTCCGCGCGAGGCCGGTCGGCACGGCTCGGCGCTCGGCGCGTTTACCGCGGGTAGCTGTCTCAACGCCCCGTTGCGGGCCGCCCTGGCGGCCCGTGGGATCGGCGAAGTGGGCGTCGAAGCGATTCCGCTGCCGCTGCAGTAGCGATTCGGCGGTGCGGATGCCGCTGAAGATCTGGCGAAAACTGTCTTCAGCGCTTGCCAATCGGGCAAGTGCAGTTTCTGATGGTCCCGATTCGGCGAATGTTCTGCATTCGAGAGGGGCCGATGACCCTGAAAGCTTCGATGCTCGCGGCCGTGCTGGTCCTCGCGATGTCACCGATCTCGCCGGCTCTGGCGTGCGGTGACGGCGAGGCGCCGACTTCCTGCGACGATCCGAGCCCGAACGGACTCGCTTCCTGGATGCTCGGCCGGGTCGAGCGGGCCCTGAAGGCCGACAAGGCGCAGGCGCTTCGCGACTTCACTGACGGCGCGCGCGGATTTCGGACCGCCGACACCTACGTGTTCTGTGTCGGGCCCGACGGCGTGATGAGCGCCCACCCGAACCCGATCCTCAGGGGACACGACGTGCGGGACCTGCACGACAGGACCGGCAACTATTTCATCCGGACGATGATGGGGTCCGCCGTGCCGGGCCAGATTTCGGTGATCCGCTACCTGTTTCCCAAGCCCGGCAGCACGGTGGAGGAGCCAAAGACCACGTACTACACCAAGGCTGGTGGCCAGACCTGTGGGGTCGGCGTCTACGACGCCGATGTGGTCGCACCGGCCGCCGCGACCGCGGACGCGCGGGTGGCCCAGCTTCGGAAACGGCTCGACGGAGAGATCCCGGACAGCGCCCGCGCGGACTGGACGGCCTTCCTGGAAGCACTGAATGCGCAGGGCGACGAGAAGGCGACGGCGATCGCGCAGGCGCGCCGCGATCTGAAGGCGGCCGCGTCCGCATTGGATCAGGCCGCGGTGAAGTGACCGGCGCGCCCGACCGGCATCGGTGACGGCGGCCGCGATCGCATGTCCCGATCGTGCGGTCCGCTATGTCCTGCTCTAGCGAAGACCGGGATTGCCGGCGGTTGCGGTCGCCACGACCGGATCGGCGGACGCGTCGGCCTCGTTGGGGACGATCAGGTGGACGAAGAGCATGCCAGCCGCCACGATCAGCGCGAGCGCCACAATGCGCCACAGTTCCAGGATTGGCTCCTGAGGCGGCGTCTTGGTCTCACTCGACATCGCTTCCCCTTCCCGCCTCCGTGAACCCGGATGGGACACCTGGAGGGTAAATGAATCCTTAACCTCACCGCTGCGAGGCCGCCTCGGTCATCCCGGAGACGACCGGCTTGCGCCGTGCGCAGCTGCATCAACGCCGCCTGAAAAGACCAGAAACACGGCGGGAATGCGTGACGCCGCCCACACGCGACGGCTCTCCAGCGGGTCCGGTGCGGCATCGCACACCCGCTGCGCAGCCGGGCGCGCCGTCCTGAGTCCGGCGAGTCCCGACGCTCGCGCGACGCGTCGTGGAAGCAGGGCGGCCGGGCGCCGCACCGCCGTCCGCGCGGATGTCCACAGCTCAGATCGCCCCATTATTGGAGTTCCGGGGGAAGCTTAGGCGTTGTCCAGATTTGGCCGCAATCGTCGCCGGTTTTCGACGTGTGATGTCTTTCCGGGCCGGGAGTTGCCGATGTTCGAGAGCTGGTTCCTGGGCCCGGCACTCGTCGCGCTGATCAGTGCGGCGGCTCTGGTGGCGATCGGAGCCAGCCGACAGGCACCTGTCGTCCGCAGGGTAGCCGCGGGAACGCGGCTTCCGGATCCGCGCCGAGTCTTCGGACGCAAACGCCGCTGGCGTCGGTCGGTCCCCATCGCGCGGCGTCTCGGCCTGTTGCCCCTGCGGTGAGCCGCCGGTCCGCCGCGACGGCCTGAGTCCCGTCGAAACAGGCGCGTCGGGATCGGTCCGGGCCCTTGGTCCGTTGTGCCTGCCGGAAGCCGGCCTGCCGGCGTCACCTCGATTTCTGGACCCGGACACGACATGCTGGCTTGGTTCCGCGCCCTGATGCCGAAGGAGGATCGGTTCTTCGACCTCTTCGAGCGTCACGCCGCCACCCTTGTCGACGGCGCGGCGGCATTGAGGACGCTGCTGGACGGCACGCAGGATGTCCCGGCGGCGTGTGCGGTCATCGCGGCGCGCGAGGACGAAGCCGACGCCATCACGCGGGACGCGCTCCTCGCGGTGCGCCGGACCTTCATCACCCCCTTCGACCGCGGCGACATTCAGGCGCTGGTCGGCTCCCTGGACGATGCCATCGACCAGATGCTCAAGACCGCCAAAGCGGTGCAGCTCTTCGAAGTGACGGCCTTCGAGCCCGCGATGCGCGAGATGGGGGCCGTGATCCAGGAGGCCGCGCAGGTCACAGCCGAGGCGCTGCCGAAGCTGCGCTCGCTCGGCGAGAACGCCGCCGCGCTGAACACCCTGACCGAGCGCGTCATCGAGCTGGAAGGCCGCGCGGACGATCTGCATAACGCCGGACTGAAGACCCTGTTCAAGGCGTCAGGCCGGGATCCCATGGCCTTCCTGGTCGGGTCCGAGCTCTACGATCACCTGGAGAAAGTCATGGACCGCTTCGAGGACGTGGCGAACCAGATCAGCAGCATCGTGGTCGAGCACGTCTGAGCCGCGGGCCGCACGCGTGACGTTCCTCGTCATCCTCATCGCCCTGGCGCTGGTCTTCGACTTTCTGAACGGGCTGCACGATGCGGCGAACTCCATCGCCACCATCGTGTCGACCCGCGTCTTGGCGCCGCGCTACGCGGTATTCTGGGCGGCGTTCTTCAACTTCGTGGCGTTCCTGGTCTTCGGCCTGCACGTGGCCGGCACGGTGGGCGCCGGCATCATCGACGTCGGTGCGGTCGACGACCGGGTGATCCTGGGCGCGCTCGGCGGCGCCATCTCGTGGAACCTGATCACGTGGTACGCCGGGATCCCCTCCTCGAGCTCGCACGCCCTCATCGGCGGCCTGCTGGGCGCCGGGATCGCCAAGGCGGGGATGAGCGTCATCGTCTGGCACGGCGTCATCGCCACCAGCGCCGCCATCGTGCTGTCGCCGGCCCTGGGCTTCGCCCTCGGCCTGCTGCTGATGCTGGCGGTGTCGTGGATCTTCGTCCGCTCGACGCCCTACGCGGTGGACCGCCTGTTCCGGGGGATGCAGTTCGTCTCGGCCTCGCTCTACTCCCTCGGCCACGGCGGCAACGATGCCCAGAAGACCATGGGCATCATCGCGGCCCTGCTCTACGCGCACGGTGAGAGTGGCAGCTTCCATGTCCCCCTGTGGGTAGTCCTGTCCTGTCAGACCGCCATGGCGGCCGGCACTCTGCTGGGCGGCTGGCGCATCGTCCACACGATGGGATCGAAGATCACGCGCCTGTCGCCCATGCAGGGCTTCTGCGCCGAGACGGGCGGGGCCGTCACGCTGTTCGCCGCGACGGCCCTCGGCATCCCGGTCTCCACCACCCACACGATCACCGGGGCGATCGTCGGGGTCGGGGCGGCCCGCCGGGTCTCCGCTGTCCGCTGGAACGTGGCGCAGAGCATCGTGGTCGCCTGGGTGATCACGATGCCGGCCGCGGGCCTCGTCGCCGCCCTGACCTATGCGGTGTCGGGCTTGGTCCTGCCATAGGGCGGTTCCTGCCGTCGGGCGGGCAGCGCGGTTTCACCAGCGGCGGTGCCAGCCGCCGTGCCAACCCCGATGCCATCCACCGTGCCAACCCACGTGGCGGAATCCGCTCCAGCGATAGCCGCGGTGCCACGCGAAGCCGCGGTGCCAGCCGTGACGGTAGCCGTAATGCCACCGGTAGCCGAACCGGCGGTAGGCCGGGACGAACACGTACGGACGATAGAAGCCGTTCGGCCGGCACCATCCATAGAAATTGCGGTGAAAGCCGGGGCCGCACCCGTCGCGCGCCTCGGCGCTCGTGCCGGCCATCAGAACGCCCGCCGCGAGCGCGACGGGAAGGGCAAGCGTGCGAATCATGATCTCCTCCAAGGATGTCCGGCCCTTGCCGGACGGGAAGCGGACTCGGGATCGAGCTCAGTTCGGCCAGCAGCGGCGGCCGTAAGGCCCGATGTGGAAGCCGGCCGGACAGGAGACGCCCCGGACATAGCCGCCCCACTGACCGCCCGGGCGGCAGCCGCCGTAGGGGCCACGATGGGCGTAGGGACCGCAGCCGCCGTAGACCTGGATGATCTGCGCGTCGCCCGGTCCATCGGACACCGCGTCCTGGACTTGCGGCAGGGCCGAGGCCGGGACCGCGAGCGCGGCGAGCAGCGCGGCCGGGGCGAATATCTTCAGCATCGATGAGTTCCTTCTGCTCGTGTGAGGGGGTGTCGGGCCCTCAGAATTGCCCCGGCCCGTGAAGCCGCGACGTGTGAGCAGAGGTTCGCCCGCGCGCTGTGCCCGGGTGTGACGGGCAGGCGCCGGATCGTAACGTTCCGTAACGATGAGTTGCGTGCGCCCGAGCCGTCAGGCCAGGCTCGGCAGCGTCAGGACGAGCCGCGCCCCGCCCCGCGCACCCGCCTCGGCGACCACGGAGCCGCCATGCGCCTCGGCGATCTGCCGGCTGATCGCGAGGCCCAGGCCCGTACCGCCGGTCTGGCGGTTCCGGGACCGCTCGACCCGGTAGTAGGGGCTGAACACCGCCGACCGCTCCGCCTCCGGGATCCCCGGTCCGTCATCCTCGACGACGATCTGGCAGACCGCTCCAACACGCTGCACCGCGACCGCCACCGAGGTCCGACCGAACTTGACGGCGTTCCCGATGAGGTTGGCGACGACCCGGCGCAGGGCGACGGCATCCCCCGCCACCGTGGCGTCCCGCACCTCCTCGCCGGTCATGCGGATGTTGGCGCCCTGCGCGGCGTGCTCGGCGACCTCGACGGCCACGAGGTCGGCGAGATCCACCGCCGACCGGGTGGCCTGGACGGCGGTGCCGCGGGCGAAGCCGAGGGACGTCTCGATCAGGTCGGTCATGGCGTCGAGATCAGACACGATCCGGTCGCGCACGACCGCCTCGCCGACCCCTTCGGCCCGCAGGCGCAGGCGTGTCAGGTAGGTCTTGAGGTCGTGTGAGATTGCGCCGATCAGCAGCGAGCGCTCGGCCATGAGGCCGGCGATCCGCTCCTGCATGTGCTGGACCGCGCGCGCGAGACGCCGGATCTCCGGGGCGCCGCGCGGAGCACTCACCCGCTCCGGTACGTGGCCGTCGAAGCGGGAGACCGCATCCGTGAGGCGCCGCAGCGGGGCAAGTTCGTGGCGGGCGCCGACCAGGACGAGGCCCGCCACCGCCACGCCGAGGGCCGCGACCCACAGGCTGAGCGGCTGACCCAGCAGCCAGGGCATCAGCGAGCGATGGTTCCGGATCGTCGTGATGACGACGGTCCGGCCGTCCGGCAACCGGGCGCTGGCCAGGGCCAGGCCACCCTGGGGCCGCGTGACATCCGCCCGGGCCACGTCGGCCGCATTGACGCCGTGGCGCAGCATGTCGGGGCGGGTGAACGCGGAGACCTGGCTGGCCGGCTCGCTGGTCAGGCGGCGCAGGCGTGCCTCAAGACGCGGCTCGCGGATCAGCGTGGTTTCGTCGGGCGGCGTGTCGACGATGTCCACGGCGAGCGCCTCGCCGCTCACGGCCTTCAGGATCGCCGGCCGCTGTGCCGGATCGGCCTCCGACAGGAGCGAGATGATTCCCGCCGCCTGGTCCACGCGGGGAAACGGCGTCTTGTAGGGCGAGATCTCCTGGCCCCGCTGCCAGCGGTCGACGCCCACGGTGGCGAGGACGAGCAGCGACAGCGCCCCCAGGAGAAGCAGCATGATCCGGCCGAGCAGGCCGACGCGGCTCATCACGGGCTTCCGGGCTTCACCGCTGCCGCCAGGATATATCCCGCGTTGCGCACGGTCTTGAGGAGGCCGGCGGCGCTGCTGCCGGCGGCGTCGAGCCTGTGCCGCAGGCGGCTGACCTGGACGTCGATGGTGCGATCGAAGGCGTCGGCGGTCCGCCCGCGTGTCCAGTCGAGGAGCTGGTCGCGCGAGAGCACCCGTTGCGGGCGCGTGACGAAGCAGTGCAGCAGGTCGTACTCGGCGCTGGTGAGGGGTACCTCGGTGGCCGGCGCTCCGGTGGTGACGGTGCGGGCGGCGAGGTTGATGACGAGGTCGGCTACGCTCAGCGTTTCCGGTCCGGGCTCGGCGGCAGAGCCTCCGCCGTTGGCCCGGCGCAGGACGGCGCGAATGCGGGCGAGCAGCACCCGCGGATTGAAGGGCTTCGAGACGTAGTCGTCGGCGCCCATCTCCAGGCCGAGCACCCGGTCGATATCCTCGTCCTTGGCAGTGAGCATCACCACCGGCGGCCCGTTCGCGTCGCGCAGGCGCCGGCAGATCGAGAGCCCGTCCTCGCCGGGCAGCATCCAGTCGAGGACGATCAGGTCCGGGAGCGTGCCGGAGGCCAGGAGCCGGTCGAGGCTGGCGCCGCCGTCGAGCGCGACGACGCGAAAGCCCTCGCCCTCCAGGTAGTCGGCGAGCAGCGTACGGATGTCGGGATCGTCCTCGACGACGGCGATGGTCGTGCCTTCGTGCATGGCTGGAGCATAGGCGCCGCCGACGCGGCGGCAACGCGAATCCGGCCGCTGTCACAAAATGTTACATGAAGCGGTGGAGGGATCGCATCTGCGCTAAAGGTGCTTGAGGCCGTAGCTGCTCAGGAGGGGCAGCAACTCGTTCCGGGCCCGGATGCGATGCTGGCGCGCGGCGTCGAGGGCCTCGGCGGCATCGCCCGCGCGGACCGCTCCGGCGATGCGCCGGTGCTCCGCGATCGAGGCGTCGAGACCCCGGCGGAGGTTGAGCGTCAGCATCCGCGCCCGATGGGACTGGTCGTTGATCGCCTGCACGATCCGGCTCATGCGGCCGTTCCGGGCCTGCTCGATCAGCGCGGCGTGGAACGCCCCGTCCGCCTGACCCCAGCCGAGGAGATCGCCGCTGGCGTGCGCGTCCGCCATTGCGTCCGTGTGGCCGTCGAGGACCTGCGCGGCCGCATGGCGCGCGTCATCCGGCAGCGCGGCGACCAGTTCCGCCGCCCGGCCATCCATCGCGATCACGACGTCGTAGATCTCGCGCATGTCGTCCGGCGCCAGCGCCAGGATCAGGATGCCCTTCCGGGGCAGGACCCGCACGAGCCCGTCCTCCTGCAGACGGATGGCCGCCTCGTGGACCGGGGTCCGGCTCATGCCGAGCCGCAGGGCGATCTCCTGCTCGGAGGCCTGATAACCCGGGGTGAAGCTGGCGTCCCGGATCGCGGCGCGCATCGCCGCGTAAGCCGCGTCGACCAGGGAGGCGGGTCTCTGACCCTCGTCGGCGCCCGCCTGCCCGTCCTGACCCTTGCTGGGCTGCGCCCGCGCCATCGACCCCTCCCCTAGCAAGGCAGCCCTATCACTGTCCGGGGCCCCTGCGGAACACGCGTTGACAGCCCACCTCATCGGCCGTACCTGTATTTCATCTTGCATGGAAGATGGCGCGCAAGGAACAGCAGCGCGTCGCGGCACTGGGAGGATGCGATGGACGGCTCGCTCGAGCAGGCCACGATGCGCCGCGTCGCGTGGCGGTTGATACCCTTCATCTGCCTCCTCTATTTCATCGCCTTCATCGACCGCGTGAACATCGGTTTCGCGGCATTGACGATGAACAAGGATCTCGGCTTCTCGTCGACAGTCTTCGGCTTTGGGGCCGGGATCTTCTTCTTCGGATATTTCCTGTTCGAGGTCCCCTCGAACATCATCCTCGACAAGGTCGGCGCGCGGCTCTGGATCGCCCGGGTGATGATCACCTGGGGCTTCCTCTCGGGAGCCTTCGCCTTCATCGCCGGCGAGACGAGCTTCTACGTGCTGCGCTTCCTGCTCGGCGCCGCCGAGGCCGGCTTCTTTCCCGGCATCATCCTCTACCTGAGCTACTGGTTCCCGGCCCGCTACCGCGCCGCGGTGGTGTCCCTGTTCATGGCGGCGGCGCCGATCTCCGTGCTGCTCGGCTCGCCCCTGTCGAGCCTGCTCCTCGAGATGGAGGGGCTTCTCGGCCTGCACGGCTGGCAGTGGATGTTCCTGGTCGAGGCGGTGCCCGCCGTGATCCTCGGGGTCGTCGTGCTGTTCTACCTGACCGACCGGCCCGAGAAGGCGACGTGGCTCGCCGCCGATCAGCGGGCGTGGCTCGTCGCCGAGATGGAGGCGGAGCGCGCCCGCAAACAGACGAGCGCCCGCCACAGTCTCCTGAGCGGACTCTCCGACCCGCGCGTGCTGGCCCTCGCGCTCATCTATTTTGGCACTTCAGCCGGCCTCTACACGCTGGGCATCTGGGCGCCACAGATCATCAAGGGATTGGGCCTGTCGACGATGGCGGTGGGCCTGCTCAACGCCGTGCCGCCCTCCGTGGCGGTGGTGGCGATGGTGCTCTGGGCGCGTCATTCCGACAGGACCGGCGAGCGCACGTGGCACGTGGTGATCGCCTGCCTCGCCGCGGCCGTCGGCCTGATCCTGGCCGGGGGCGCAGCCTCCGTGCTCGCGGTCGTCGCCGCGCTGAGCCTCGTCAATGTCGGGATCAGCGCCGCGAAGCCGCCTCTCTGGGCCATGCCGACCATGTTCCTGTCCGGCTCGGCGGCGGCCGTGGGGATCGCCACCATCAACGCGATCGGCAATCTCGGCGGCTTCGTCGGCCCCTGGGTGATCGGCTGGATCCGGGACCGGACCGGCAGCTTCTCCGGCGGCCTGATGTTCGTGGCGGGCCTGCTCGTGCTCTCCGCCATCCTGACCCTGGTGGTCGCCCGGGCCGGGCGGCGCGCCGAGCCCGCCGGCGCGGTCGCCCGCTGAACCTTTCCAAAGCTCAAGGAGATCGATGATGACGAAGACTTACACCATCGCGGCCATCCCCGCAGACGGCATCGGCGTCGAGGTCATCGCCGCCGGCATCGAGGTGCTCGACGCGCTGGCCGAGAAGACCGGCTCCTTCGCCTTCACGTTCGACCATTTCGACTGGGGCTCGGACTATTACAAGAAGCACGGCGTGATGATGCCGGCCGACGGCCGCGAGCAGATCCGGGACCACGACGCGATCTTCTTCGGCGCCGTCGGCGCGCCGGACGTGCCCGATCACATCACCCTCTGGGGCCTGCGGCTCGCGATCTGCCAGCCCTTCGACCAGTACGCCAACGTCCGCCCGACCCGGATCCTGCCGGGCATCACCAGCCCGCTGCGCAACGTCTCGGGGCCGGAGCTCGACTGGGTGATCGTGCGCGAGAACTCGGAGGGCGAGTATGCGGGCGTCGGCGGCCGGGTCCACCAGGGCCACCCCAACGAGGTCGCCACCGACGTCTCGATGATGACCCGCTCGGGCGTCGACCGGATCATCCGCTACGCCTTCGAGCTCGCCCGCTCTCGCCCGCGCAAGCTGCTCACCGTCGTCACCAAGTCCAACGCCCAGCGCCACGCCATGGTGATGTGGGACGAGATCGCCGCCGAGGTCGCGAAGGATTTCCCGGACGTCACCTGGGACAAGATGCTGGTCGACGCCATGACCATGCGCATGGTGACCAAGCCCGAGACCCTCGACACGATCGTGGCGACGAATCTGCACGCCGACATCCTATCGGACCTCGCGGCGGCCCTCGCGGGCTCGCTCGGCATCGCGCCGACCGCCAACATCAACCCCGAGCGGACCTTCCCGTCGATGTTCGAGCCGATCCACGGCTCGGCCTTCGACATTACCGGCAAAGGCATCGCCAACCCGGTCGCGACCTTCTGGACGGCCTGCCAGATGCTGGAGCACCTCGGCGAGAAGCCGGCGGCCGACCGGCTGATGCGCGCCGTCGAGCGGGTGACCGCGGATCCGAACCTGCACACGCCCGATCTGGGCGGCAAGGCGACGACCCGGCAGGTTACCGACGCCGTCATCGCGGCGATCCGGGGCGACAACGCCTGACGCTTCCGCGCAGACGTATCCCGCATCCGCCGTGCATCGTTCCGGCGGATGCGGACCGACTGTACTCTGCATTCAAGTTGGCGCGCCGCGGAGAGCGGCGGGCTATAGGCAGTGGGAGGACGCGATGATTCCATCTGACCCCAGCCGACGCCGTGTGCTCGGCAGTGCGGCCGCCGCGTCCCTGGGCGCCTCGCTCGGGCTCCGCGCCCGATCGGCCTCCGCGCAGCACAACGTGCGGTACTCGACCGGGAGCGAGGCGCCGAAGTTCCGCGTCCCGCAGAACGCCACCGACTGCCACTTCCACATCTACGACGACCGCTTCGCGCCGGTGGCGGGCGGACTGCCGGCGCCGAACGCCTCACCGGACGATTACCGCGCCCTTCAGGCGCGTCTCGGCACCGGCCGGGGCGTGGTCATCCAACCGTCCCTCTACGGGTTCGACAACCGTCCGACCCTCGAGGGCATGGCGGCCCTCGGGCCGAACTTCCGCGGCGTGGCCGTGGTGAACCCCTCCGTGAGCGACGCCGAGCTGCAGCGCCTGCACGGCCTCGGCATCCGCGGCATCCGTTTCAACCTCGCGCAAACCGGCGCCACGACGCTCGACATGCTGGAGCCGCTGTCGCAGCGGGTCGACGCCCTCGGCTGGCACTGTCAGATCAACATGCCGGGCGAAAAGATCGCGGCGGCGGCCGACACCTTCCGCAAGATCCGCGGCAAGCTGGTCTTCGACCATCTGGCCCATTGTCCGCAGCCTGCGGGCGTCGAGAGCGACACGTTCAAGCTGATCCGCCGGCTCCTCGACCAGGGCAACACCTGGGTGAAGCTGACCGGCCTCTACGCCGACACCAAGGTCGGGCCGCCCACCTACGGGGATTCCGTGGCCGTCGCGCGCGCCTTCGCGGCCGCGGCGCCGACGCGGTGCCTCTGGGGGACAGACTGGCCGCATCCCACCGAGAACCAGTCCAACAAGCCGGACGACGCCCTGCTCCTCGACCTGCTTCCGACCTTCGTGCCCGACGCGGGCGCCCGCACGCGCATCCTCGTCGACAACCCGGCCGAACTCTACGACTTCCCGAAGTCCTAGCGCGGGTCAGACCGGTATCGCGGATGTCCCGGCTCCCACGGGGTTCCGGAACGAGGTGAAGCGGTCCGGCTCGTCCAGGGGCACCGCGAGGGTGCAGCGGACGCCCTCCGTCGGAAAGCTCAGGTCTACGGTGCCGCCGAGTTCCCGGCTGATGCCGCTGGAGATCAGGCGCGTGCCGAAGCCGCGGCGCTGCGGGGCTGTGACGGGG
Organism: Methylobacterium sp. A49B; assembly: GCF_053346215.1. Taxonomy (NCBI): domain Bacteria; kingdom Pseudomonadati; phylum Pseudomonadota; class Alphaproteobacteria; order Hyphomicrobiales; family Methylobacteriaceae; genus Methylobacterium; species Methylobacterium sp. A49B. The sequence goes on along the minus strand of NZ_JBKFBO010000114.1, from coordinate 14,746 downwards.
GGACCGCCGCTCTCGCGCCACTCCAGCGCCAGGGTCCGGGTGGGCCTGTCCGTCGTGGCCACGTGCCACGTGATGTCGATCCGGCCGCCCTCGGCCGCGAGCGCTCCGTACTTCGCCGCGTTTGTGGTCAGTTCGTGGATCGTCATGCCGAGCGCCAGCACGTAGCGGGGCGGCAATTCGATGTCGGGGCCGTTCAGCCCGAAGCGGCGCGGCGCCGCGTCCTCGAAGGGGGCGAGCGCGCTCTCGAGCACCGCGCGCAGGGACGCCCCGCCCCAATCATCGCGCGACAGCAGGTCGTGCGATTTCGACAGCGCCAGGATGCGTCCCTCCAGCCGTTCGCCCCGGTCATCGTCGCGTCGTCCTTGACGGGCCAGGGACTGAACGGTCGCCAGCGTGTTGCGCACCCGGTGGTTCAGCTCGTGCAGCATCAGGGTCTGCCGCTCCTGCAGACGGCGGCTCCGCTCGATCTCCGATCGCAGCTCGCCCTCGTGGGTCTGGAGCGCGGCGGCCATGGCGTCGAACGCCTCGCCCAGTTCCCCGAACTCACCCGGGCCGGCAAGCCCGCTGCGCGTGTCCAGCGCACCGGCCCGCCACGACGCGGCGGCGCGGAGCAGCCGGCGGACAGGCTGGCGGATGAAGGCGCGTCCCGCCAGCAAGGCGGCCGCGATCGCCAAGGCGGCGCCGAGGCCGATCAGGACCAGTCCGCGCCGCGTGGCGGCATCGATGTCGGCGAAGGCCGTCGTCGGTGAGAAGGCGACCGACACCGTGACGGAGTCGAGGTCGTCGGGGCTCGCCTCCGCCACGGCGGTGATCCGCGGGCTTCCGTTGAGGCCGGGCAGATCCGCAACGCCGCCGCGGTGCTGGACCAGGGCCGCCCAGAACGGCTGCGGGAGCGTCCTGCCCACCCATTCCTCGTGACCCGGCAGCCGGATGAGGATCGTGCCCTTCCGGTCCGCGACCGTCAGGGTCGCGTCGGGGGGCAGGCCGGCTGAGGCCTGTCGGCCCGCCAGATAAGACAGGTCGATGCTCGTCAGCACGATCCCGTCCGAGCGACCGTCCGCACCGGGTATCCCTATGGCGAACTGAATGGTCGGCCTCCGGGTGACACGGCCGGACACGACGTCTCCGACCGCGAAGGCGCCCGTGCGCATCGCGTCCTGGAAGTAGGATCGGTCGGCGATCGTGTAGGCGCCGGGCGAGGACCCGAGTGTGTTGCAGCGAATTTTCCCGTCCGGATCGGCGACGCCGAAGAAGAATGACCCGGGGACCTTGTCGACGACGCGCCGGAGATAGGCCGTGCAGGTTTGCGGATCCCGGTGCCGGATCTCGGGCAGTTCGGACAGGATGCCGAGGATCTGCTGGGCGCCGCGCCCGTACTGGCCCAGGTCGGCGGCGATGCCCCGCGCGGTCCGCATCGCCTCGCTGCGGACAGCCGCGCTCCGGGCGGCGCGCAGCGCGTACTCGTTGTAGCCCTGGATGGCGAGTGCGGGCACGAGCGCCAAGCCCACCAGCCCCACGATCCGCTTCGTCAGTGACATCGAGGGCGTCGTCCTCCTCCTGGGCACCCTCGCCTCGGGTTCCGGCACCTGCGCGCGCAGATAGGCGGCTTCGGCGTTTCGGAAAGCGCATTCAGGAGGTCGATCGCCGGCGCCGGACGGATCCGGCCTCGGGCCGATGCCGGAGCAACCGCACGGTCCTCGGAGCCGCGGCCCTCTCCGCGGATCTCGGGACGTTGCGTCCTGGGAGCCTTGATGATGCGCCCGACCTCTTCGTTCGGCGGAGGATCACATGGGTTCGACCGTTCTTCCACTCCGACGAGGATGCCCTGGGTTGATGGTCGCCCCGGTCTCTCCAGGGCGCCGCAGGCGAGCCCGAAATCCAGAACCCCTGTTGCGTCAGGATCTCGGCCATCGGTGTGTTCGAATCCTGGGGCTCCGCTTCGTGCCGCCAGTACCGCGAAGGTGATGCGGTTTCAGTCGAAAGTCATCAGACCAGGGTGCTTCGGACCCGAGCGTCAATAAGATAAAAATCCTGATTGGGGTTACCGGGGGCTAGCGCGGCGTCGGTTGCGTTCGGCCCTACGCCATGCGGGACACGAAGGGTGCATCCTGCCGCCGCGCCAAGCACCAGGGCGTCACGCGCGCGTCATCACCGGGATGATAGCGGCGCGCCACGGCGAAATTCCCAGACCCTATGCCGCCACTCAGCCCGCTCGGCCCCGCCGACGCGGGCTTTCGTGTGCTCAGACCATCGTTCAACGCTGTTGCCGCGGAGCAACAAGCGGCGGCTTTCCACCGCTTCGTAGCGTGGGCAACCTAGCCAGGACTGGAGGAGATGAGCAATTTTGTGCCGCAGGCATGAGCAATAAAAAGCTGTCGGCGCCCGGAACCGCATCATAATGCAAGAACGTTAGGCGTTTCGGGCCGCATGACGTCAGGCCGCCAGAGGACACATCCGCATGCTGTACCTGATGCGCGACGCCTACGATCAGATGCTCTCGCCCATGCGCGTGGCCGCCGAGGTGGCCCGGACGGCGTGCGAAAATCCGTTCAGCCCTCTCTCTTACGCACCCACGAGTCGCGCCATCGCCGCCGGCTGTGAGCTGTTCGAGCGTGCCACACGCACTTACGCCAAGCCGGCCTTCAACCTTCAGGTCGCCGAGCGGGTGGTGTGGGAGCGACCATTTTGCCGCGTCGTTGCCTTCGGCGAACCGTCGGACAAACCGAAGCTCCTGGTGGTGGCCCCGCTGTCCGGTCATTACGCCACCCTGCTCCGTGGCACGGTCGCGGCCTTCCTCGACACGCATCAGGTGTTCATCACCGACTGGGCCGACGCCAAGAAGGTGCCGCTCTCGGCCGGCCGCTTCGATCTCGACGACTACATCGATTACTGCATCGACCTGTTCACGGAACTCGGCCCGGACCTGCACGTGGCGGCGGTATGTCAGCCCTCCGTTCCGGTCTTGGCGGCGATCGCCCGCATGGAGGCGGAAAACCATCCACTCGTTCCGCGTTCCGCCGTGCTGATCGGTGGCCCGATCGATACGCGCCGCTCGCCGACGGCCGTGAACCGCCTGCCGCAGGAGCGGAGCATCGGCTGGTTCGAGCGCCATTGCATCCACGAGGTGCCGTGGACGCATCAGGGCCACGGCCGCGACGTCTATCCGGGATTTCTCCAGCTGGCCGGCTTCATCAGCATGAACCTGGACCGGCATCAGACGGCCCACTGGGACATGTTCAACCACCTCGTCGAGGGTGACGGCGACTCCGCGGCCAAGCACCGGGAGTTTTACGACGAGTACCTGGCCGTGATGGATTTGCCCGCGGAGTACTATCTCCAGACGGTCGAGACGGTGTTCATCGAGCACCGCCTGCCCAAGGGTGAGATGCGCCATCGCGGCGCGCTCGTCGACCTGAACGCGATCCGTCGCTGCGCGCTGATGGCGATCGAGGGCGAGAAGGACGACATCACCGGCATCGGCCAGACGCGCGCCGCGCTCGACCTGACGCTGAACCTGCCCGACAGCAAGAAGGCCTATCACCTCCAGATGGGCGCCGGCCATTACGGCGTCTTCAACGGCTCCCGCTTCCGGGCCGAGATCGTGCCGAAGATCGTCGCGTTCATGGAGGCACACGGAGGGGCGTTGGAGGCTGCGCCGGCGATCACGCTGCCGAGCACCCTGCTGCCTGAGGCCGACATCGTGCCGGACGTTCCGGCAGCCCTCATCGCCGACAGCGCTCTTGCGGCCCGCGCGCTCGGATCCGAGCTGCACGCGTAGCTCTGTCCGGCGGACGCGCCGACGCCCTGGACTCGCCCGGAGCCTTTTGCAACGCTCTATCGAGTGGGTATCGCCGGTCCCGGTCTGGCGCGACCCGCCACCTCGTCCAAGCGGGGGTGGGTGAGGGAGGTGACGGGACCTGATCGGGCATGCTGACGCGACGCGCTCACGGCGCGCGCCTTTGGCACCGGCGAAGCCGACGCTTCCGTTTGAACGAGTTCGGGCACGCTTCCGGCAGGCGCTCCTCCGGAGTGTTCCGCCGGGCGCTCAGTGAATCGTGCCGCCTCCCTGCGAAGCACGTCGCGGCCGTCGCGGGGTGTCGGTCGATTGATGGCCGATGAACGGCCTCGCCTGCCGCTGGAGCCATTCAGCGCGTCTGACCAAGACCTCGCGCTGCCTCTGCCGTTTCTGCTCGAGCTGGCAGAGGATCCGATCCCGCTTCGCCACCGGATCGGACCAACCCTCGAGGCGCTCGCAATCGCTCTGGAAGCCGAACTCGACATCCGCCAGGGCCGCCAGGGTGGCCTGGAGCATCCCCGTCAGATCATCGAGCCCGAGATCTGCTCCGCGCGTGCCGGACATCGCATCGGACAAGGGATCGGCCGCAGGATCGGCCGAGGCACCGGTCTGACCCAACCAGTTCAGCCGCGTGATCCTCAGGAGCACATTGGACGCCGCGACGAGGGTGCCGGACGCGTCGCGCAGGGGTGTGGGATACGGCATGAAGGGAATGCGTGTCCCGTCCGGCCGCTCCAGCAGGGCCTGGACGCCGCGTACGGGTACGCCCTGGCGGATCGTCTCGGCCATGGGGCATCGATCGAAGGGAAGCAGGGCGCCGTCCATCGTGAAGATGCGCCAGCAGCCGCACCAGCGCGTCTTCCCGAGCTCGGGATGATAGCCCCACAGATCAGCTGCCGCTTCGTTGTAGTAGGTCAGCCAGCCATCGGCGTCCGTCGTGTAGACGGGCGACGTGAAATCCTTGAAAACGTCCGCACAGGCCGGTTCGAGGTTCCAATCGCGTACAGGGCCGACAAATTCGAAGTCGTCGTCGTCCGGAAACATGCCGCTCTCCCTCGACGGACGGGCGAGGAAATGCCCGTCAAAGCATTCCGGTCGCCCCCCTCTGTCGCGGGTGCCTGGAGCCGCGGCGACCTTTCGGCAGCCTCGGCTCGTCAAGGACGCAGGACGCGTCGCACTCCAGATCGTCCAACGCTACGGAATTGTGCCTCGAAGCTTCCGGGGGCGGTCGCTCCGCGGCGCCATGACCGACTCAGGCCGGTCTGGGCTCTCCCGCATCGTCTTGTACGGACATCACTCTGTCGCACAGGACGGACATTCGTTCAAGGGCGATCGAGAAGTTTATTGCAGTAGAAGGAGTATATTCTTTGTCTAACCACCTGCGTGCGTGTTGCGATTGCTGGTCACATGGATTTGAATTTTTTGCCGAGCAGCTGGATTAAGATCAGATCGCCTGTAAAAGCTTTCCGGATGGGAAAGCCGTTCGCCATGAGCTCACCGGCCGGCGGCCCGGCTTTCAGGCTCTGCGATGGTCCGATCGGGGCGCTGGAGGTGCGTATCCAAGTCGCCGGCTGAAGGAGACCAAGACACGGATCGGTCGCGCCCGAGAAAAGCGTCGGTGAAGGCGAAGCCCCACGCTATGAAAGACGGGATCGATACCTGCTGCCAAGCCGGCGCGGGCTGTACAATTCAATCGATACTGAATGGAGTATTGAGGCTGCCGTGAGCCTCTCAGGTTTTCGCGACTCCACCTTATCGGTGGTGCCCAGGAAAGGACTCGAACCTTCACCTCTCGCGAGACTGGTACCTGAAACCAGCGCGTCTACCAATTCCGCCACCTGGGCTCGCCGTCGGCCATCGGCCGGCGACGGCTCCGTTTAGGCAACGGAGCCGTCGCCGTCAATCGGGATTTCAGCCGCGCGGCCATTCCCGGATGTCGACGAAGCGTCCGGCCACCGCGGCGGCCGCCGCCATCGCCGGCGAGACCAGATGCGTGCGCCCCCGCGGACCCTGGCGGCCCTCGAAGTTACGGTTCGACGTGGAGGCGCAGCGCTCGCCCGGCCGCAGCTTGTCGGGGTTCATGCCCAAGCACATCGAGCAACCCGGCTCGCGCCAGTCGAAGCCCGCTGCCTTGAGGATCTTGTCGAGGCCTTCAGCCTCCGCCTGCGCCTTCACGAGGCCCGAGCCCGGGACGATCATGGCGGAGACGCCCTCGTGCACCTTGCGGTCGCCAACCACACGCGCGACCTCGCGCAAATCCTCGATGCGGCCGTTGGTACAGGAGCCGATGAAGATCCGGTCGAGGGTGATGTCGGTGATCCTCGTGCCCGGCGTCAGGCCCATATAGGCCAGCGCCTTCTCCTTCGACTGGCGCTTGTTCTCGTCGGCGATCTCCGCCGGGTCCGGCACGCGACCCTGGATCGAGATCACGTCCTCGGGGCTCGTCCCCCAGCTGACCAGCGGCGGCAGGTTGGCGGCGTCGAGGCGCACCTCACGGTTGAAATGCGCGCCCTCGTCGGTGACGAGGCTCTCCCAGTAGCGCCGGGCCGCATCGAAGGCCGCACCCTTCGGCGCCTTCGGGCGGTCCTGCACATACGCGAAGGTGGTCGCATCGGGGGCGACCATACCGGCGCGGGCACCGCCCTCGATCGACATGTTGCAGATCGTCATCCGGCCTTCCATCGAGAGGCCGCGGATCGCCTCGCCGGCATACTCGATGACGTGGCCGGTGCCGCCGGCTGTCCCGATCTCGCCGATGATCGCCAGGATGATGTCCTTCGCGGTCACCCCCGCCGGCAGCGTGCCGTCGACGGTCACGCGCATGTTCCGGGCCTTGCGCTGCACGAGCGTCTGGGTGGCCAGGACGTGCTCGACCTCGGAGGTGCCGATGCCATGCGCGAGCGCCCCGAAGGCACCGTGCGTCGAGGTGTGCGAGTCGCCGCACACGATCGTCTGGCCCGGCAGCGTGAAGCCTTGCTCGGGCCCGATGATGTGAACGATGCCCTGGCGGACATCAAGGGCGTCGTAGAACTCGATGCCGAAGTCGCGCACGTTCTCGGCGAGCGCCTCGAGCTGGGTGCGGCTCTCGGGGTCGTCGATACCCTGGCTGCGGTCGGAGGTCTGGACGTTGTGGTCGACCACCGCCAGCGTCTTCTCCGGGTGACGCACCTTGCGGCCCGCCGCCCGCAGCCCCTCGAAGGCCTGCGGGCTCGTCACTTCGTGAACGAGGTGACGGTCGATGTAGAGAAGGCTGGAGCCGTCCGGCTGGACATCGACGACGTGGTCGTCCCAGATCTTGTCGTAGAGGGTGCGCGGGCTGGTCATCGGTTTTCGTCTTCAGATGATGCGTCGGTTCTGGCGCTCGCGGGTGATGCGTGGTCCTTAGTAGGCATCGCGCGCGGTTTTCGAAAGAGGCCAGGTCTGTCGCGGTCGGATGGCCGCCCGGCGCCCGTGGACGGATGTCACGCGGACGGGTCGGTCAGGGTGGCGCCGCCCCCGTCCCAGGCCCTATGCCGGGCGCGGGATCCGGTTGCGCAGGCGGCGGATCGACGATGGCCGGCCGACGGCCTCACAAGGGAGTGATTGATGCCTGACGCGGCGGCCGACATCCTGTTCCTGCGGAAGATGCACCCGCTGGTCGAGACAGCTCTGGACGGACGGCACACCGTCCACCGCCTCGCGGACGCTTCTGACCCAGAGGCGATGCTGGACGCGGTCGGACCGCGCATCCGCGGGCTCTGCGTCGGCGGGCAGGTCGGCATCGACGGCGCGCTGATGGACCGGCTGCCGAACCTGGAGGTCATCGCCAATTTCGGTGTCGGCTACGACGCCGTCGACGCCGTCGAGGCCCATCGGCGGGGCATCGTCGTCACCAACACGCCGGACGTGCTTACGGACGAGGTCGCCGATCTCGCCATCGGCCTCGTGCTCGCCACGCTCCGGCGCCTGCCCCAGGCCGACCGCTACCTGCGCGCGGGTCACTGGCCGAAGGCGCCGTTCCCGCTCACGGCGTCCCTGCGCGGGCGGCGGGTTGGCATCCTCGGCCTCGGCCGGATCGGGCGGGCCATCGCCAAGCGGCTGGAAAGCTTCGGCGTCGAGATCGCCTATCACGGTCGACGCCGGCAGACGGACGTGCCCTTTGCCTACTACGACAGCCTGATCGGCCTCGCACAAGCCGTCCATGTGCTGATCGTGGTGGCCCCGGGCGGCTCCGACACCCGCGGTCTCGTCGACAAGGCCGTGCTGGAGGCCCTCGGCCCCGAAGGTATCTTGGTCAATGTCGCCCGCGGCAGCCTCGTGGACGAGGCGGCCCTCACCGAAGCGCTGAAGGCGGGCTCGATCCTCGGTGCCGGCCTCGACGTGTTCGAGAACGAGCCGCACGTGCCGTCCGACCTCGCGGCCCTCGACAACACGGTGCTGCTGCCGCACGTCGGCTCGGCCTCCGAGCATACCCGCGCGGCCATGGCCCAACTCGTCGTCGACAACGTGATCTCGTGGTTCGAGGGTCGGGGCCCGTTGACGCCCGTCGGCGAGACGCCCTGGAAGCCGAAGGCGTGAGATCCGCCGGACCTGCCTTCCTGATACTCCTGGCACTGGTGTCCCGGCCGGCGGCGGCGCAGGATATGCCGGCGGCGCAGGACGCGCCGGCGGCGAACCCCGAGCCGGCGACGCCGGCCGCGGATTCGCCCGCCGCGGATACGCCCGCCGCGGCGTCGGCGCCGCCGAGCCTTCCCGAGAAGATCGGCCAGGTGCCCGGAACCTGGGATCTGTCCCGCGACGGCACCAACCGCCGCTGTGTGATGACCCTCGTGCTGGACAACGGCGATGCCGGACGGAAGCTGCGCTTCCCGGCCGGCTGCCGCCGCGCCCTGCCGGTGCTCAACGGTGTCGCGGGATGGCTCTTCGTCGACGGCGTCGTGCGGCTGGTCGATCGCAACGTCCGCCCGATCCTCGACTTCACGCGACGGCCGGATCAACGCAGCCTCGTCGCGTCCTCCGAGGGCGGTGAGCGCTACAGCCTCGTGCCCCTCGACATCGTGGCGATGCGCCCCGGCGGGCCGTCCGAGGCCGAGGCCGCCGCACCGGAAGGAACGCCGCCCTCCCCGCTTCAGGCCGCGGCGCCCGTCCCGGCCGAATTGCAGCCCGCGACGGCGGCCGCGGCCGATCCCGGGCCCAGGCCGGGCGTCTACGCCCTCGATCGCTTCCAGGAGCGCGACACCTGTCGCATCGCCCTCGATGGGACCGGCGGCGGCGTGCGGATCGTCCCGGGTTGCCACGATGGCGGCCTCGAGGTGTTCGATCCCGTCCGGTGGCGCTTCGCCAACGGTCGCATGACCCTGACGGCGAAGCGCGGCCACAGCATCGATCTCGTGCCGAGCGGCGACGGGCGCTGGCGGCGCGACCCGGAGGTCGGCACCACCTTCGTGCTGCGCCGCGTCGAGTGACGTCGCGCAGGCCGGCGTCGGCCAAGCCAGCGCAGGCCTGCCGGCGCCCGCGGACGGTCGCAGGTTTTCGTCGCGGAAATGGCTCAGCGCGTGGCGCCGCGCCCGTCCTGCACCGGGAGCATCCGCTCCAGCAAACCGTCGCGGCGGATCAGGAGGTGCCACACGGTGCCGGCGATGTGCAGGAGCACCAGGGCATAGACGGCCCACTGCCCCGCGACGTGGACCGACTCCGCCACCTTCTGGGCGGCTTCGTCCTTCTGCAGCCCCGGGACGGTGAACAGCCAGAAATACGGCGTGTCGCGGCCGGAGAGCGCGCTCAGCAGATAGCCGCTGATCGGCATGATCAGGAAGATCGCGTAGAGCAACCAATGATTGATGCGGCCGATCAGCGTCAGGAGCCGCGGGGCCTGCGGGTCCGGGGGCGCGGGACGAATCATGCGCCAGACGATCCGCAGGACGACGATCGCCAGGATCGTCAGGCCCACCGACTTGTGAAGCACGAACATGCTCCCCTTGGCCGGCGTCGGCGGGAGGCTGATCGCCACCCAGGCCAGCGGCAGGATGGCCAGCACCAGCGCCGCGGTCAGCCAGTGCAGGACCTGCGACACCGGGTGGTAGCGGGGCAGGCCGGAGGCCGTGACGTATGTGGCCGGCTGCGGCGTGATCGTTTTGCCGGCCGTAATCGGAGAACCTGACATGATCCCTCGCGGATGAGCGTGGTCCGCCTGGGATCTAGGGCCCGCATCGGCACGGGGGGAGTATCCCGTCAGACGTCGGCGGTCCGCTTCACGTCGAGCAGGGCCGCGAGTTCCGTCGCCGCTGCGCCGAGCCGGGTCGCCACGGTGCCGTTGACGACGCGACCATCCACGAGATCGTCGGACCCGGCATAGACCGAAGTCGGCGCCACATGGGCCGCGAAGAAGCCGAAGAGCGGCCGAAGCCCATGCTCGACCACGAGGGCGTGGCGCAGGCCGCCGCCGGTGGCGGTGATCGCCACCGGCATGCCGGCCATCCGCGCCGGCTCGACGAAGTCGAAGACGTGCTTGAACAGGCCGGCATAGCCGCCCTGGTAGACCGGGGTGCCGACGATCAGCGCGTCCGCGCCCTCGATCGCCTCGATCAGGCCCGCCGCCGCCGGGGGCAGGTCATCGCGCTGGGTCACGCCCAGCCCGGGTCCGGCGTCGATCAGATCGTAGACCGTGAGATCGATCCGGCGCAGGCGTTCGAGCTCCGCCCCCAGCGCTTCGACTAGGACGCGGGTGCGCGAAGGCCGCTTGGCGCTTCCGGAGAAGGCGACGACGCGGGCAAGCCTCGGCTTGATGTTCGACTCGATACTCACCGGGAACCCTTCCGCTGCGAGACGCCCCGAGACGGGACCGCGCACAAGTCAGCCGCGTACCGCACACGCGCCTGGAGCCAAGTATTGGTAGCGCATTCCTCGGCCGGGTGAACACTCGGTGCATCCGAGTGCTGCGGCCGTATGGTTAGTTGTCGGCGGATTTTCATGCGCGCAGTCTCCAGACGTGGCTGCGCTTGATCTCGGAATCCTCCAGGGACCGCGAGACGGGCACCGCGTAGGTCGCCAGGCATTCGAGCCGCTCCCGCGGGAGGTATGTGCGGCCCGGATCCCCGATCAGCACCATCGTGCCCCGCGCCTGCAGGCTCGTGAGCCAGGCAGTGACGGCCTGGGCGAGGTCACGCTCGTAAAACACGTCGGCCGCCAGGACCAAGTCGGCCTCCGGCTGCTCCCGGAGCAGGTCGTGGGCAACCGGCTCGATCAGCCCTGCGACGCCGTTGGCGGCGGCGTTCAGGCCGATCGCCGCGACGGCGAAAGGATCGAGGTCGCTGGCGGTCACGTGCCGCGCCCCGGCGCGGGCGGCCGCGATCGCCACCAGACCGGAGCCGGAGGCGAAATCCACCGTCGCCGCGCCCGCCGCGGCCTCCGGATGATCGAGGACGTAGCGGGCGAGCGCCTGTCCGCCGGCCCAGGCGAAGGCCCAGAACGGCGGCGGGAGCCCGATCTCCTGAAGCTCCTCCTCGGTCTTCTGCCACAGGGCCGTTGCCTCGTCGCCCACGTGGAGCCGGATCTCCGGAGCGTGCGGGACCGGCAGCAGGCGGGTGTGGGCGCGGATGAAGCCGGCCGGATCGTCGGGCGCGCGCATGGTCAGGCCTCCAGCAGGTCGCGCCAGAGGGCGCGGACGCTGTCGGTCACCGCGAGCTCCGTGAAGCCGCCGGTCTCGATCCGCGCGCGCGCCGCTGCCCCGAAGCCGGCGACATGTGCGGGATCGCCGCTCAGCCGCACCAGGGCGCTCGCCAGGGCCGGTGCATCCCCCGGCGGGACGAGAAGACCCTCGACGCCGTCGCGCACGAGGCTGCGGCAGCCCGGAACGTCGGACGCGACCAACGCCCGGCCGCAGGCGGCCGCTTCCAGCAGCGTGCGCGGCAGCCCCTCCCCGCCCCGGGACGGGAGGCAGGCCACATGGTGGGCCGCCCAGACCGCGGGTATGTCGGCCGTCGGCCCGTGCCAGGTCACGCCGTCGCGGCTCCAATCCCTCAACGTCGCCTCGGCGATCACGCGCCGGTTCGACGGGTCGGGTGCACCGTACAGGGCGAGTTCCACGGGTGCGCCCTGCGAACGGGCGAGGCGGACCGCCTCGACGGCCACGTCGATCCCCTTGGACCACAGCATGCGGGCCACCACGGCCACGCGCAGGGGGGGCATCGGCGGAAGGGGTGTGGGCGCGAAGGCCGCGGGATCGACTCCGGCCCCGCCCACGACGGTGACCGACTGCTCCAACGGGTCGAGGCCGAGCGCGCGGGCGTCGTCCGGGTTCTCGAACAGGAAGCGCGTGCGGCGAGAGGCCAGGGGCCCGCGGATCAGGGCCCGCAGGGCGAGGCGGGTCGCGCGCCCAACCCGGTCGCTCCGCGCCCCGACGAGACCGAGGCCCGTCAGCGCGTAGACACGCGCGGGGATCCCCGCCATGGCCGCCGCCGTGCCGCCGACCAGGATGCCGCGCAGGGCGATGCAGTGCACGACGTCGGCCTGAAGCGCCTTCAGGATCGCGGCGAGCTGCCCGGCCGCGTAGCCGGCGGCCATCGGGTTAAGGCTCGCCCGTTCCGCCTCCAGCGGCACGACCCGCGCGCCCGTCGCCTCGATGGCCGCGCGATGCGCGCGCACGCGGGTGACGACCGACACGGAGAGGCCCATGCCGACGGCGGCCCGCGCCATCGGCAGGAAATGCGAGGCGAAGAACCAGTCCTCGGTCACCACGAAGACCAGACGGCGCATCGGGCGGGGCGGGTTTTCAGGCGCGGGATCCATGGAAGCCCTCTAGCACGCGGGAGTGGCTCGTCCTGCGACCGATGCGCAGGCCCGGAACGGCGTCGCGGGCGGCCGGTTGAACAAGGCCTTCCCGCCGGGCCCGGTCGCCCGGCGGCGTGCACGGAAGGGGGGTTCCATGGCGGGTGTCGAGACGGCGGAGAGCGGCGGAAACCTTCGGGCTGCCGCGGAGGAGGCCGGGCTCGTCTACGTCGATGACGGCCGTCCCGGCCTGACGCGCAAGCGCAGCGGCACCGGCTTCCGCTACCTCGACGCCAAGGGCGCCCCGGTGCGCGACAAGGCGGTGCTGGCCCGTATCCGGTCGCTCGCCGTGCCGCCGGCCTACACGGATGTCTGGATCTGCCCCCGCGGCAACGGCCACATCCAGGCGACCGGTCGGGATGCCAAGGGCCGGAAGCAGTACCGCTATCACCCGGACTTCCGGGAGGCCCGGGAGGCCAACAAGTTCTCGCGGATCATGGCCTTCGCGAATGCCCTGCCGGGCATCCGCCAGCGCGTCGACGCCGACATGAGGGGAAAGGGCCTCACCCGCGAGAAGGTGCTGGCCACGGTCGTCCACCTTCTCGAGACCACGCTGATCCGCGTCGGAAACGACGATTACGCCCGCACCAACAAGAGCTACGGCCTGACCACCCTGCGCGATCCGCACGTCCGGATCGAAGGTGCGGCGCTGTCCTTCCGCTTCAAGGGCAAGAGCGGCAAGACCTGGGACGTGTCGCTCAAGGATCGGCGCGTGGCGAGGATCGTGAAGGCCTGCCAGGACCTGCCCGGCCAAGAGCTGTTCCAGTACATCGACCAGGACGGCACCCAGCGCGACGTCACGTCCTCGGACGTGAACGCCTATCTGCGCGAGATCACCGGCGAGGAGTTCACCGCCAAGGACTTCCGGACCTGGGCCGGGACGGTGCTGGCGGCACTGGCGCTGCGCGAGTTCGAGAGCTTCGACAGCGAGGCGGGTGCCAAGCGCAACATTCGCACCGCCATCGAGAGCGTGGCGGGCCGGCTCGGCAATACGCCGACCATCTGCCGCAAATGCTACATCCATCCCGAGGTCCTCGACTGCTATCTGGAGGGCGGCCTGCTCCTTCAGGTGAAGGATGCGGTGGAATCGGAATTGAGTGCGGACCTCTCCGATCTTCGCCCCGAGGAGGCTGCGGTTCTCGGCCTGCTCCAGGCCCGTCTGGCTGCCGCCGGGCACGCGGCCCGGAACGGACAGCCGGTCAAGCCAGCCACTGCGCGCGGCCGGGGTTCCAAGGCACCGCCCGGCAAGGCGTCGCCCAAAAGCAAGGCGCAAGGCACGGCGAAGCCGGCGGCCGGATCTCAAGGGTCGGCCTCCGCCAAGGGACGGCGTCCGCCGAAGGCCCGCGCCGAGACACGGGTCGGCGCAGCTTGAGGATGGAGCGGCCCACCGGGGGGGCGGCCCGAGGTCCCGGTCAATGCCGGGACTGGCCGTCGGTATTCGATCTGCGGCTGTCGGTGCCGCGCCGGACCTGATCGCCGTTGTCAACGACGGGCGCCAGGCCGAGCTGTCGGGCGAGCGAGACCAGATCCTTGAGGCGGCCCGTCTGGGTCTTGCGGCGCAGGTTGAGCCGGTGGGTCTCGACGGTGCGCACGCTCAGCGCCAGCCGCCGGGCGACCTCCTTGTTGCTGAAGCCGGAGCTGAGGAAGCGCAGCACCTCGGCCTCGCGGGGCGTGAGGCCCAGGCTGTCGGCCGCCTCGCTCGCCGCCGCATCGGGCTGCTCCGGCGGTGTCAGGCAGTCCGAGCCCTCCGCGAGCGCCAGCAGCGCGGCGCCGAGTTCCCGGGGCGACTTCGAGCGCGCCACGAACGCGTCGACGCCCGCAGCCAGCAGCGCGCGCAGGTCATCCGCCGCGAGCGCGCCGAAGGCCACCAGCGTGCGCAGGTTGGGCTGACGCTCCTTCAGGCCGACGATGCGGGCGATCCCGTCGGCAAGCCGGATCTCGTCGAGGAAGATCAGCGCGACGGTCGTGTCGGTGTTCGCCCGATCCAGATCCGCCTCGCCGATCGTGTGGAGCTCGGGCATGTGCTCCAGTGTCGCGCGAACAGTCGCGCTCAGGTCCTGCGGTTCATCAAGGATCAGGACGCCAACGGCCGTACTCATGACCTCGCACCTCTCTCTCCCGGCTTGATACAAATGGCCGGGCTCG
>NZ_JBKFBO010000113.1:0-7929 GCF_053346215.1 Methylobacterium sp. A49B | reverse complement strand
GCCCACGTGAAGTGGTTCTGCGCCTACGATGTGGCCGGGCAGCCGCAGGGTCTCGAGCAGGTGCTGTGCCCGGACTTCGAGTGGCTGACCGGTCTTGCCCTGGTCTGCCTGATGGCGGGCTGCCTGGCCGAGGGGACCCCGCTGGGCGGTGCGCTGCTCAGGGCGCTCGATCGCGTGACCGCCCGGATCCGGACCGACACCGAGCTTCTGGTCCGCTGCACGCTGGGCTTCTTCCTGGTGTCCCTCTGGAGCCTGGGCGGCATCATCCTCACGCCGGAACTCAAGACCGACCTGGCCTGGATCCCGTGGCTGCAACTGGCGATGGCAGGCTGCCTGATCTGGCGCCGGACCATGCCGCTCACCGGCCTCGGCATCGTCTTCCTGTTCAGCTTTGCCACCGCGCAGTACGGCCTGTTCCATCTCGCCGACTACCCGATCTTCCTCGGCATCGCCGCCTACCTGATCATCCAGGGCCTCGGGCTGGATCCGTTCGGCCTGCGCCCCCTCGACCTCGTGCGCTACGCCGCCGCCGTGACCCTGATGTGGGCCTCCATCGAGAAGTGGGCCTACCCGCAGTGGACCGATCCGCTGCTGGCCGCCAAGCCGCAGATGACCATGGGCGCGACGCCCGCGCTGTTCATGCAGGCCGCCGGCGTCATCGAGTTCACCCTGGCCTTCGCGTTGATCTGGACGCCCCTCGTCCGGCGCAGCGCCGCGATCATCCTGGCGGCGATCTTCGTCTCGGCGATCTTTGAGTTCGGCAAGGTCGACGCCATCGGCCATTCCGGCATCATCGTGGTCCTCCTGGCCATCGCGGCCGACGATGCAACGGCAACCGTGCGGGCCCGGCAGGCGCTGATGGCGCCGGCCTACTATGGCGGCGCGCTCGCAGCCTTCTTGGTGCTGTACTATCTCGGCCACGCCGCCCTGTTCGACGCGGCGCCCCGGTTCCACGAACTCGCCAAGCTGGCGGTGATCTGAGGCGGGCAAGCGGACTGGACCGGTGGCCTGCCGCCGTCGTCGATCCGTGTCGAAGGCGTGGTCGCAGCCTGTGACCGCCGTGAACCACGCTCAGGACGTGCGCGACGCGGGTGCATGTGCCAGGCAGGCTGCGCCAGTTCATGCCGCCCGAGATGCGGTTGGCGGTCGCGCCGGTGTCCTGGGACGAGCCCGGGCGTCATCTTCGTTCCACGGCTCCAGATCGTTAAGTGTTCAGCGTTAGCCGTCGCTCTCCAGGATTGGAGAAGGCACGATGGCCCGGCTCGGTTACCTGATGGTCGACGGTCTCGCGTTCGTACTGGCCGGCATTGGACTGACGGCAGCAGTAATGGGCCAAGCGCCAAAACTGCCGACTTCGGCCACGGTGCCGCCGGCCGCGCCGGCCGCGTTGGCCGAGCCTGTCACGACCGGCGCTCTCACGCCGAAGGGCGACGATGTGGCCGCCAGCAAGGCGGTCGCGCAGCCGGGACCGGTCGCTGGATCCGCCGATGGCGCAGCCCGGGTCTGGGTCGACCCACCACACCGCTGGACCGCCGCCGGCCGAGGGGAACCGGCGATTGATCAGGCCACCGGATTGCGCCTCCCGCGACCATAGTCCCGCCACACGATCGAGCACGGGACGAGCGCATGAGGCTGCCGCCGCGCCGAGCCCGCTTCGTCCTGGCGGCGCTCGGAATCGTCGTGCGGGCGCGGCTTGCGGATGGGGCTTGCGGACGGGGCGGTGCTGTCGCCCGAGAGCCCGTTCGAGGCCGTCCTGAACGTCGTCCGTGCGGATGGCTGAGCTACAGCGGCGCCGCTGCCATTCGTGCGGTTCCGATATTCAGCTGTAGCATGGCTCCTCGGATCCCATTCCTATCAGCATTCGTATTGTTCTCGACAGCACTTCCAAGCTGTAAAATCGGACGGCTCAAATCTGTGCGGCCGATTGACAGCATTGCGTGTTTTCAACTTGCCGGCGGAGTTCGACCGGCACATGTCGACCCTGAGGGCGCACATCAGGAACGCACAGCATGTCAGAAGAAAACGCTGAGCTCGGCTCCAACGTCACCGCATTGACTGGCGACATCGTCGCTGCCTACGTCTCAAACAATGCCGTTCCGGTAGCGGAACTGCCGAACCTGATCCGGAGCGTGCACGGAGCCGTAGCAGGCTTGGCTTCCGGCAGCTCAGCCAACCCAGCTTCGGCAGAACTGATCGAACGGCCTTCCGCCGCCGAAATCCGCAGGTCGATTCAGCCAAACGGGATCGTCAGCTTCCTCGACGGTCGATCCTACAAGACGCTCAAGCGGCACCTCACGGCTCACGGGCTTGAGCCCCAGGCCTACCGCGCGCGCTTCGCTCTTCCGGCGGATTACCCGATGGTGGCCCCCCGCTACGCCGCCCAACGCTCGGCGCTGGCCAAGGCGATCGGTCTCGGCCGCCCCGGTGCAATGGCCCATGCTGAGGCGAAGGGTCGTCGCAAGGCCGCCTGATCGCACTGACGCGGCGGAAAAGCAGCTCCTGCGCCCACGGGACGCCGCGCCCACGAAGCAGCGGGGTCTTCGCGTTTCGGGGCGCATCGGCATCGCGCTCATCGCCGGCCGCGCCGGAGGCGGCCGGGTCGCGGATCGGCGGCGGCCGCCGAGCTGACGGAACTCCGTGCCCGCCAGCGCGCAGACTGATTCGCGATAGCGCAGCGACAGATCCCTTCAGCCCCACCGGCACCGGTGCGCCGGGTATTTTCGTTGAAGCTGAAAGGTCGCTCGATCTGTCATCGAGCCGGGGTTTCCTGTTTTCGTGGCGCTGGTACGGTCGCAGCCGTGTCTCCCCCTTCGACTCTTCAGAGACGCACCAGCCTTCCGCCCGCCCGGTTCGCCGCGGCGGGCTTTTTCGTGCGTCGACCTGCTAGGTGTTTGATCCCGGCGCGGCCGCGGCGATCGCCGCCGATCGGATCGGATCGGATCGCCTTCGGTCCGATGGCCGGCGACCGCCTCGCCGCGGGCCGGGCGGGCCGGTCTGGGAGTTCGTGGCGCGGGGACGTCAGAACGGCCACGCCTCGTCCTTCGGCTCCGGCATCCCTCCCTCGCCGGGTGCCACGAGCTCCACGATCTCATCGAGCGGCTGCGTCACCCGGATCGTTCGACCCGCCGCCGTGATGAAGGTCTCGTTGCGCATCAGGTCGGTGTCGCTCAGCGCCTGGACGCTCGTGACACGGAGCAGGTGCCGACAGCCATCGCCGTCTTGGACCTGCAGGAAGTTCCCGACCCGTCGAACGGCCGACATGTCGCTCTCCCAATCCTTCTGCATGCCGGGCTTCAGCCGCCCTGCAGGCTCTCGGCGAAATCGTCTGGGATCTCGCCCCACTGCCCGAGGATCGTGACGCCCTCCAGCTCGCCGGTCTCGTCGTCGGCCACCACCTTCAGCGCGGCCGCGCCGGGCATCCGCTTGGCCAAGTTCTCGGCCTTCTTCAACGCACCGCTCTCTGTCTGAGCGGGCTCCTGGCGAGCCGGCCGCAGCCTCTTGCGATGGAGCTCGAAGGGCTGCACCACGAACGCCGTCTTCATCGCCATCTTCGCCTCACTTCTGCAAAAGGCGGCGTAAGCTGACGCCACGATTCGCCTTCTACCCCACTGTCCACACCCGTCCACGGCGCATTTTGGTTCGATGACCTCGCCGATTGAACCACCGGGCCGCCTGATGTTTGTTCTTCGTCTGTTCTAGCACGGCGGGACCACGGGTGCACCTCAACCGGATCGACGAACTGCTGGTCCAAAGCGCTGACGCCGTCCGCATCCCACTGATCGGACAGGCGCTGTGCGCCGGCTTCCCCTCGCCCGCGGACGACTTCGTCGAGGATGCGCTGGAGCTGCCGCGCTGGCTCGTGCCGAACCCGCCCGCCACCTTCCTGTGGCGGATCAGTGGATCGTCCATGGAGGGCGCCGGCATCTACGACCGCGATCTCGCCTGCGTCGACCGCAGCCTGAAGGCCGGTCACGGCAGCATCGTCGTGGCCGCGATCGACGGCCAGATGAGCTGCAAGCGCCTCGTCATCGAGGGCAACGTCGCCCGGCTCGCCTTCTGCAATCCCGAGATGCCCGCCTTCGCGATCGAGGAACTCGGCGAGGGCGTGCTCTGGGGCGTGGTGCGCTTCTCGATCCGCTGGCATGCGGCCCGCGGGCAGCTCTCGTGAGCACCCCCGACGCGCGCCTGCGTGACCGGATCGGCGGCGGCCGCGCCGTGGCGCTGATCGACGGCAACAGCTTCTACTGCGCGTGCGAGCGCGTGTTCGATCCCAGGCTCGCCGCGGTGCCGGTGATCGTGCTCTCCAACAACGACGGCTGCGCCATCGCCCGCACGGCCGAGGCGAAGGCGCTCGGCATCAGGATGGGCGACCCGTATTTCAAGATCCGCGACCTGTGCCGGGCCCGGGGCGTGCGGGTGTTGTCGTCGAACTACACGCTCTACGGCGACATGTCGGGGCGCACCAACGCGGTCTACCGTCGGTTCAGCCCGCAGGTGGAGATCTACTCCATCGACGAGAGCTTCCTGAACCTCGCCGACGTGGCGCCGGCCTTGCGCGTCGAACTCGCCCGGGACCTGCGGGCCACCGTCCGGACCTGGACGGGCATTCCCACCTGCGTGGGCATCGGGCCGACCAAGACGCTGGCCAAGCTCGCCAACCACATCGCCAAGTCCGTGCCGGCGCTCGACGGCGTGTGCGACCTGACCGACCCGGTGGCCTACGCGCACTGGCTGTGCCGGATCGACGTCGCGGCAGTGTGGGGCATCGGCCGCGCCTCGCTCGCCAAGCTGGAGGCCATGGGCGTCGAGAGCGTGGCGGACCTGCGCGACCTGGACCCGCGGGCGGTGCGCAAGGGCCTGACCGTCGTGGGCGAGCGCATCATCCACGAACTGCGCGGGCTGGCCTGTCTGCCATTGGAGATGGTGCCGGCCCGGCGGAAGGGCTGCGCGGTGACGCGCTCGTTCTCCAGCCGGATCGAGGACCGCGCGACCCTTGAGGAGGCGGTATCGGCCCACGCGACGCGGCTCGGCGAGAAGCTGCGGCGCGAGGGGCTCGGCACCAACCATGTGTCCGTCTTCTATCACACGAGCGAGCACGACCACGGTGCCCCGATGCGCTCCGTGTCCACCACGGTCACCTTGCCGGAGCACACGTCGGACACGCTGGCGCTGATCAAGGCGGCGCGGCACGGAGTGGCGAAGACGTGGCGCGAGCCGGGCGAGCGGCCCTGGCGGTACGCGAAGGCCGGCCTCGTCACCAACGACCTCGTGCCGCTGTCGCACAGCCCGCGGGCGCTGATCGGCGCGCTGGACCGGGCGCGGTCGGGGCCGCTGATGGCGGCGATGGATGCGTGCAACGCGCGCTGGGGTCGCGGCGCAGTCGTGCCGGCGCGGGCGGGCTTGGTCAGCCGGCGCGACTGGAACACCAAGTTCGAGATGCGCACGCCGCGCTACACGACCCAGGTCAGCGAGCTGCCGGTCGCCCATGCGTGACGGTCGCCGCTCACGTCTCGGCGTTCCCGCGGATGCCGCGCGTGGCAAGCCATTCGCGCCCGGCCGGCGTGAGGCGCCCCGCGTGCCGACCGGTTTGCCCGCGGGTCGCGCGTTCCCCGACGTCCCTGAACTCGCGCAGCGCCGGCATCGCGGTTGGATCGGCGTCGTGGCGCAGGCCGCCGGGGCTGGCGGCGACGGCTGGCAGCGCTGCAAGGTGGCGACCGCGGGCTGGCGCCGGCGGTTCGGCGGGCGCGCCGACGGCTCTTGCGGCGGACCGGGCGAGTCCATCATCCCGTACTCGATCGCGAGCGCGAGCAACGCGCCATCCATCAGCGTTTCGCCAGCGACGCGCCGAGCGGAAAATCGTCGCTCCAGGGTTCGACGCTGGGGCCGCGGGCCCGGAGCGCGTCGGCGGCCTCCGCGCCAGGACCGGCAATCTCGCTCCGGTCGCTACTGCGCCGCGATGAGCATCCAATTGCGGGCCCGGGCCAGACGATCATCGTCCGGCAACAGCGGCATGTCGGCGATGACGCGCTCCACGATATGGCGCGTGGTCGCCTCGTCGAGGCCGAGGCCCTCCGCGAAGCCGTAGAGCTGCCTCATCAGGCGGGCGACGACGACCTCGTGCTCGTGGTCGGGCTCCTCGCTCAACGCTTCGTCACCCTCCGCCGCCGCTCCAGCGGCAAAGCCTTGTCGAGGAGGCCGCAGATCCTCTGGATGATCGGCTCGGCCGGCGTGCCGGAGGTCGTTTCGCACGCGCGCGCGACCGCCGCTCGGATGGGCTTCAGCGTCTCGACAGGATCCGTCGGAGGCGCAGGCTCTGACGCCATCACCGCCACCTCTCCTCCTTGCAGGCGAGAAGGTAGGACACATGCATGCAGCGCGATTGCGCCGCCTGCGATCTCGCGTCCGCCATGCAGGCCTCCACGCCCATGGAGAGCAGTCCACGATCCAGGTCTCTTTCGGAGGCGCACGTGAAGATCGGCTCGAAGCCCTCGAAGCGGCTGACCTGCCAGAAGATGGCGACGATCGAGAGCAGGCAGAATGCTGCGACCAGGATCTTGCTGTCGTAGAACCAATGCCGGCCCGCGGCTGTGGCCACCGCCTCGCTCACCCCGTCACCGGATGGGCCGGCAGGATTGTGGTCCGGACCATGGTGCGCCTCCCCGCCACCTTGTCTTCAGCGCCTCGGCCGCGCCCGCGTTCGTCCGGACCCTCTCGACGCGGTCGAGGGTCCAGGCCTTCGCGAGCGGGTAGGCCTCGCTTGCCTAAGTCGATGCCCTGGGTCGAGGCGATCACCATCCACGAGAGCTACTGCAAGCCAGAGGCAGCGTCGAGCAGCCCGTGACGACGCAGGACCGTCCTCAATCCGGGTGTACGTCCTTCAATTCGAACAGCATCGTCCCAGGCCTCAGATCGGCCGAACCTTCTCCCGCCAAGATGACCAGCGGCCAATGCGACGTGTCGTTCGGACGACCCGAGTGGCGGCGCGTATGCTTCGCCCACGCCGTCGCTTCGCGAATGGCAACGTCCAGATCGCGAGCTTCGAAGTGGAAGCGCTTGAACGAGGTCTGGCCACTCAGTTGGCCCAACGTGAAATCGTAAAGCGGCATGGACCTGTTCCAATGGAAGATGCGCATTGCAAGCCAGAGGCTTCGCCTTGTCGCCGGGCGCTGAAGCCTGGATTGAAGCCTGGATCGAAGCGCCTGGATGGCTGACCGACGCGGCGCGCTTCAATGCCGAAGCCGATACGTGTCGCGCCTGGCCTCTGTGTCGATGACGGGAGGCAGGCTGAGCTGTCGGGCCAGCGAGACCAGATCCTTGAGGCGGCCCGTCTGGGTCTTGCGGCGCAGGTTGAGCCGGTGGGTCTCGACGGTGCGCACGCTCAGCGCCAGCCGCCGGGCGACCTCCTTGTTGCTGAAGCCGGAGCTGAGGAAGCGCAGCACCTCGGCCTCGCGGGGCGTGAGGCCCAGGCTGTCGGCCGCCTCGCTCGCCGCCGCATCGGGCTGCTCCGGCGGTGTCAGGCAGTCCGAGCCCTCCGCGAGCGCCAGCAGCGCGGCGCCGAGTTCCCGGGGCGACTTCGAGCGCGCCACGAACGCGTCGACGCCCGCAGCCAGCAGCGCGCGCAGGTCATCCGCCGCGAGCGCGCCGAAGGCCACCAGCGTGCGCAGGTTGGGCTGACGCTCCTTCAGGCCGACGATGCGGGCGATCCCGTCGGCAAGCCGGATCTCGTCGAGGAAGATCAGCGCGACGGTCGTGTCGGTGTTCGCCCGATCCAGATCCGCCTCGCCGATCGTGTGGAGCTCGGGCATGTGCTCCAGTGTCGCGCGAACAGTCGCGCTCAGGTCCTGCGGTTCATCAAGGATCAGGACGCCAACGGCCGTACTCATGACCTCGCACCTCTCTCTCCCGGCTTGATACAAATGGCCGGGCTCG
>NZ_JBKFBO010000112.1:0-225137 GCF_053346215.1 Methylobacterium sp. A49B | reverse complement strand
CGCGGCTGCCCCTGGCCGGACTTCTGGCAGGGCCAGGGCAACGCAGACGCCAAGGCTGCCGTCGTGGCGGCCAAGGCGGGCGGCATCGGCCGCTTCCAGGGCGGAGCCAGCACCATGGCTGGCAGCCCGCGCTGGTGGGACGTCCAGGTCACGCCGATCCTCGACGCGGAAGGTGTTCCCGAGAAGCTGCTCTCGGTCTCCCGGGATGTCACGGTCCAGAAGGATACTGAGCGCGCCGCCGCGGCGAGCGAGGACCGCTAGCGCGGCCTGTTCACCAGCATGCATGAGGGGTTCTTCTCCGGCGAGATCCTGCGGGACGACGCGGGCCGCGCGGTCGACCTGCGTTTCCTGGAGGTCAATCCCGCCTTCGAGACCCAGTCGAGCCTGCCCGCGAACCAAACCGTGGGCAGAACCATCCGCGAGGTGATCCCAACCATCCCGCAATGGCTGATCGACATCTATGCGGGCGTGGTCGACACCGGCGAGCCCGCGACGTTCGAGGTCGCCGTGCCCGCCCTCAACCGCACCTTCGAGGCGCACGGCCACAAAGAGGCGGATCAGCGTATCGCCGTCATGTTCATCGACATTACCGAGCGCAAGCAGGCCGAAGAACGCCGCAACGCCCTGATCGAACTCGGTGACCGGCTGCGCCACGTCACCGCTAAGGCGGAGGTCGCCCCGGTCGCCGCCGAGATCCTGACGCGCACGCTAGGGCTCAGCCACGTGGGGTACGGCGATGTCGACCACGTGCGCGAGACCGTCACCATCGCTCACGATCACGTCGCGGAGGGGGTCGAGAGCCTGAACGGCGTGTACTCGTTCCGGAGCTACGGGTCTTACGTCGACGACCTCAAGGCGGGCCGGGCCGTGTTCATCGCCGACGCGACGGTCGACCCGCGCACGGCTGACGGCAGCGACGCCCTGGCTACCCTGGGTGTCCGGTCCATCGCCAATATCCCGCTGATGGAGCATGGCCAGTTCGTCACCCTGTTCTTTGCCCTCAAGGCCGACCCGCACGCGTGGACGGCTGAGGAGCAGGCTTTCCTGCGCAACGTCGCCGACCGTACCCGGGCCGCCATCGGTCGCCTGGAGGCGGAGGAGCAGCAGAGAGTGCTCAACCAGGAACTGAGCCACCGCATGAAGAACATGCTGGCCATGGTCCTCTCCATCGCGACCCAGACCCTGAAGACGGTCCCTGACCGGGAACCAGTCGAGGCGTTCGAGAAGCGCATCCACGCGCTCTCGGCGGCGCACGACGTCCTTCTGCAGCAGGAATGGACGGCGGCGCCCCTGGACGCGGTCGCCAGCGCGGTGCTGCGCACCTTCGCCCAGACCACACGGCTCAAGGTTTCTGGGCCGCAGGTCTCGCTTGGGCCGCGCGCGACCCTATCTGTCTCTCTTCTGCTGCACGAACTCGCGACCAACGCGACGAAGTACGGGGCCCTCTCCAACGATGAGGGCCACGTCGGGGTCAGTTGGCGCGTCGACGGCGATGGCGACGAAGGTGACCTGGTGCTCGACTGGGAGGAGAGCGGTGGGCCGCCCGTGAAGGAACCCGCCAGACGCGGCTTCGGCTCGCGACTGATCCGCCTCGGATTGGTCGGAACGGGCGACGTCGACCTGCGCTACGCGCCCACCGGTTTCCGGGCCGAGATGCGCGCGCCGCTCGCGCAGATCCATCAGTCCTAGGAAGCCATCATGGGACAAGCCATGCCAACGGCCTCCGCCGTGATCCTCGTGGTCGAGGACGAGCCCCTTCAGCGCATGATGGCGGTCGACCTCGTCGAGACGGCGGGGTTCGACGTGGTCGAGGCTCGCAGCGCCGACGAGGCGGTCCGCATCTTGGAGAACCGCCTCGACATCCGGGTGGTGTTCACGGACATCGACATGCCCGGCGGCGTCGACGGGATGAAGCTCGCGGCCATGATCCGTGACCGCTGGCCGCCCATCGAACTGATCATCATCTCGGGTAAGCACCGCCCCACGCCCGAGGATCTCCCGGTGCGCGGTGTGTTCTTCTCCAAGCCGTACAAGCGGGACGAGGTGACCCGAGCGCTGCGGCAGTTCGCGGCCTGATTGATCCGAACGGCAGACCTTCCAGTTCGCAGGGCGAGGACGGCCAAGTAAGCGCGGGTGATGGCCCCTTCTCTGTTCTGATCCTCCGGAACCAGACTGGCCGCTTTCCACCCGACCCGGCCGTTCAGAACCGATGGTTGCGCTTCTCGGAATGGCCGCAAGCCGCTGATCCGCTTCGGAGCGAGCGCGCAGGGAAAGCGGACGGCCTCCTAAATATCCGGGATTGCCCGCGATACCCACAAGGGAGCGCCGCGAAGGCGGCCGTTCATGCGATGGCTTCGTCGGGGTCGGTCCGTACCCGCGCTCCGTATCCTGGCATAATCAGGCTCGCCGACGCGACACTCGAACATCAGCGCAGCCGACCGGAGTTTGGTGAGGCGGGCGGTGCACGGCCGAGGTCTTCCGCAAAGGCGCCACGATGAGCTTCGTCCGATGTCGCACGCGGCCTCAGCGCGTCGACGCCAGTCCGGCCCCCCGGCTCGCGGATGCCGGGTCAGCGCGTCACGCGCGCGCCGGCGCTCGGGAAGAACAGCTGTTCGCCGCCGACCTTGTAGCCCGCAATCGCCTGCTGCCCCTCCGGTGAGACGAGCCAGTCGATGAAGGCCTGTCCCTCCTTCGCCTTCACGCCAGGATGCCGATCGGGGTTCACCAGCATCACGCCGTAGGGATTGAAGAGCTTCGGGTCCCCCTGAACCAGGATGACCAGATCGGCGCGGTTCTTGAACGCGAGCCATGTCCCCCGGTCGGCGAGGATGTAGGCGCCGAGGGCCGAGGCCGTGTTGAGCGCGGGACCCATGCCCTGGCCGACATCCCGGTACCAGGGGCCGCGCACGGACGCGAGATCGACGCCCGCCTCCTTCCAGCTGCGCAATTCGGCGCTGTGGGTGCCCGAGCGGTCGCCGCGCGAGACGAACGCCGCCTGGCTGGCCGCGAGCTTGGCGAAGGCCGCATTCACGCTCAGGCCGCGCACGCCGGCCGGATCGGAGGCCGGGCCGATCAGCACGAAATCGTTGTACATCACGTCGTACCGCCGCTTCGCGAAGCCCTCGGCGAGGAACTTGTCCTCGGCCGGACGGTCGTGGACCAGGACCACGTCGGCATCGCCGCGGCGCGCGGCGTCGAGCGCCTGGCCCGTGCCCAGGGCGACCACCTTCACGTCGATCCCTGACGTCTCCCGGAAGAGCGGGAGGATGTGCTTGAACAGGCCGGACTGTTCGGTCGAGGTCGTCGAGGCGACGACGATCGAGGTCGGTTCGGCGTCGGCCGACGGCAGCAGGCCGGCCGCGCTCAGGAGCGCGGCCAACGCGAAGGTCAGGAGGCGACGACGGAAGGGGTCCACGGCAATTCCCCGGCGAGGTAGGCCCGCGCCTCGGACGTGCGGGGCGAGAACAGGATCTGGCGGGCCGGACCATGCTCGATGGCGCGGCCGGAGGCCAGCACGATCGCCGTGTCGGCGAGGCGCGCCACCTGCCCGAGATTGTGCGAGACGAGCACCACCGTGGTGCCCGCACGCGCCATCGCGGACACCAGGTCCTCGACGATCTCGGTCGAGGCGGGGTCGAGGTTTGCGGTCGGCTCGTCGAGGAGCAGCAGGTCCGGTCCGACCGCCCAGGCGCGGGCCAGCGCCAGCCGCTGCTGCTCGCCGCCGGAGAACCGCGTCGCGGCATCGCGGGCGCGCTCCGAGAGGCGGACGCGGGCGAGCGCTTCCTCCACCCGCGCGGCGCGCGCAGGACGGGGCAGGCCTCCGAGAGCCAGCGCGACGTTCGCGGCCGCGGTCGCGCGGATCAGCCCCGGCCGCTGGAACACGAAGGCCCGGCGCTGCGGGCCGACCCGTACCGTTCCGCCGTCGGGTCGCAGGAGCCCGTCGACGACCCTGAGGGTGACGCTCTTGCCCGCGCCATTCGGGCCGATGACGGCCGTGACGCTGCCCCGCGCGACCTCCAGGCAGAGGCGGTCGAGCACCGTTCGCCCGTCGAGGGACAGAGTGACGTCTTCGAGGCGGACGGCCGGCGTCGCGCTCATCCATACACCTGCGCGGCATGCCGGCGGAGCAGGGCCACGGCGAGATTGACCACCAGGACGAGGCCGATCAACACGAGGCCGAGCGCCAGGGCGAGGCTGAGATCGCCCTTCTGGGTCTCCAGCGAGATCGCCGTCGTCATCGTGCGGGTATACCCGTCGATGTTCCCGCCGACGACGAGGACCGCTCCGATCTCCGAGATCGCCCGGCCGAACGCGGCGAGCGCCGCGGTCACGAGGGAGAAGCGCACGTCGTAGATCATCGCCCCGGCCTGACGCGGCGCCGAGAGCCCGAGGGAGCGCAGCTGCTCCCCGAGATGCACCCGGGCGTCGGCGACGACCTGCTGCGTCAGGGCGGCGACGAGCGGGGTCGCGAGCGTCGCCTGCGCGGCGATCATCGCGCCGGGGGTGAACAGCAGGCCGAGCGGTCCGAGCGGTCCGGAGCGGGAGAGGACGAGGTAGAGCGTGAGGCCGACGAGCACCGGCGGCAGCCCCATGAAGGCGTTCAGCAGGCCGACCGCGGCGCCGCGTCCGGGGAAGCGGGCGACAGCCAGGAACGCGCCCAGCGGTATGCCGAGCACGAGACCGATACCGACGGCGGTGAGGCTGACACGCAGCGACAGCCACGCGATCGCCAGCACGTCGCGATCCAGGCTGAACAGGCGGGACAGGACGTCCTGGAGCGTCTGCATCATGCGCCCGGGGCAGTCCTCGGGACTGGGACGAGGCGGGTGACGAGACCGGCCGATGAGGCCGACCTCAGGATGCGGGTTCGGCGGAAGGGACCTGTCATGGCGACCAGAAAAGCGCGCGCGGATCGTCGGCGAGCATACCGCCCGGGGCGACCGTTGTCGTGTCGTCGGGACGCCCGATGCGGCCGTCGCCCCCGCCGGGGATGTGCGCACGGCCCCGTTCGCGGATGACCTTGCTCGCCGCGGGGGCCTCGTCGGCGGCGCAGTCCAGGCAGGGCCGCCCGTGGACACGCCGACGCGGCGTCCGTCGGGACGTGAGCGCGGTGCACGCCGGGTCGACCGCCACGCCGGCCCTTGAACATCGGTCCCGGATGGCGCATCGCCGCCACGATGATCCGGAATGCGTCCTCGGCGCTGATCCCGCTTCGGGAGGCGGCGAACCTGCTCGGCGGCGCGGCTGCTCCCGTCACCCCCGCAACGGTCCCGCTCGCAGAGGCGCTCGGACGCGTCGCCGCGGCGGCGGTCGTCGCGCACGCCGCCGTGCCCGCGGGCCTGACGGCGATGCACGACGGCTTCGCGGTCGAGGCCGCTGCGGTGGGCGGCGCGTCGGCCTACGCGCCGATCTTCCTGGCGCGGCCACCGCCCTGGGTCGAGGCGGGACAGCCGCTGCCCTCCGGCACCGATGCCGTCCTGCCCCCGGAGGGATTCGCGGACGGCATGGTCGTCGCGGACATCGCCCCGCGGGAGGGCGTGCGCGGGGTGGGCGACGACGTTGCCGGCAACGCGGGGCTGATCGAGGCGGGCACCCGGATCGAGCCGCTTCACCTGCTCGTCCTGGAGGCGGTCGGCCTGACGGCGGTGGAGGTCCGTCAGCCGCTCCTGCGCGTCGTCGCCGCGGGGACGTCCAGCCTCGATACCGTGTCGCCCCTGCTCCGGCGTCTGATCGCGCGGGCGGGCGGGGCGACCGAGGCGGTTCGCGCCCGGGGAGTCGAGGAGATCGCCGAGGCCCTCCGCGGCGGTACGGCGGACGCGGTGCTGGTGGTCGGGGGCAGCGGTTTCGGCCGCTCGGACCACAGCGCGGCGGCCCTCGCCCTCGCCGGGGAAATCCGCGCGCACGGCATCGCGATGCGGCCCGGGGAAACCACCGCGGTCGGCTCCGCGGCCGGCAGGCCGGTTCTTGTGGTGCCCGGGCGTCCCGAGGCGGCGCTCGCCGCGTTCCTGGCCCTCGGCCGTCCCCTCATCGCGCGGCTCGCCGGCGCGCGGGAAAGCTCGCCTCGGCGGCACGTCCTCCTCCGGAAGATCGTCTCGTCGATCGGTCTGTCCGAGGTCGTCTTCGTCCGAAGCGGGCCGGATGGCGTCGAGCCGCTCGGCGGAGCCGGCCTTCCGCTCAGTCGGTTGGTGCAGGCGGACGGCATCGTCGTGGTCGAGCCGGAGAGCGAAGGCTTCCAGGCGGGCGAGGAGGCAGAGGTTTGGGCCCTGTGAGCGCCGACGCGGATCGTGACGAGGCGGCGGATTTCGCCGCGCGCCTCGCCGCGGCCTCGAGCCAGGAGCAGTTTCTCAAGGTGATGAGCCGGGACGAGGCGCTCGCGCGTTTCCGGGCGGCGGTCCCGCACGCGCGCCTGCCGTCCGAGACGGTGTCCTTGGACGACGCGCTCGGGCGCGTGCTCGCCCGCGACGTCGCCTCGCCGATGGACGTCCCGCCCTTCGACCGATCCCTGGTCGACGGTTTCGCCCTGCGCGCGACCGACACGGAAGGAGCCGGGCCGGCGAGCCCGCGGCGTCTCACCCTGAACCGCGAGATCCTCGCCTGCGGCGTCGCGCCGACCGTCGTCGTCCAGCCGGGAACGGCGACACCGATCGCCACTGGCGGCGTGATCCCCCGCGGCGCCGACGCGGTGGTGATGGTCGAGCACACGGAGTTCGACGCCCGGAGCCTCGCCGTCGATGTCCTGACCGCGGTGCGGCCGGCGCAGTTCGTGGGCTATGCCGGGGCCGACATGGCCCGCGGCGAGACGGTGCTGCGCGCGGGAACGCGGATCACCGCCCGCGAGATCGGCATGCTGGCGGCGTGCGGCCTGGCGGCCGTCGACGTCACCAGACGCCCGCGGGTCGCAATCCTGTCCACGGGGGACGAGCTGGTCGCACCGGGCGAGCCCCTGCCCGAGGGCGCGATCTACGACTCCAACGGCGCGATCATCGCGGCCGCGGTGAGCGAGAACGGCGGGGAGCCGGTCCAGCTCGGGATCGTGCGCGACGAGGCTTCCGTCCTCGAGGCCGCCCTCCGGTCCGCCCTCCGGGACAGCGACCTCGTCGTGCTCTCGGGCGGCACGTCCAAAGGCGCCGGCGACGTGTCGCACCGGGTGCTGTCCCGCCTCGGCGAGCCGGGAATCCTGTTCCACGGCGTGGCGCTGAAGCCCGGGAAGCCGCTCTGCGTGGCGGTGGCGCAGGGAAAGCCGGTCATCGTCCTGCCGGGGTTCCCCACCTCCGCGATGTTCACCTTCCACGACTTCGTCGTTCCCCTCGTGCGGGCGCTTGCCGGGCTGCCGCCGCGGGAGGACGAGACGATCGCGGCGCGCGTGTCGCAACGGGTGCCCTCCGAGCTCGGCCGCACCGAGTTCGTGATGACTTCCCTCGCCCACGGTCCCGAGGGGACGATCGCCCTGCCGCTGCCGAAGGGCTCGGGTTCGGTCACCGCCTTCTCGCAGGCGGACGGGTTCTTCGCGGTTCCGGCCGCGCGCGCGGGCGTCGAGGCCGGAGAGGGCGTCGCCGTGGTCCGCCTGGGCGCCGGCGTCCGGGCGCCCGACCTGACGATCGTCGGCAGCCATTGCATCGGCCTGGACCGGGTGGTCGGCCTGTTCGCCAAGCGCGGCTACCGGGCCCGCACCATCTGGGTCGGGTCGGCGGGCGGCCTCGCCGCCCTGCAACGCGGCGAATGCGATGTCGCCGCCATGCACCTCTTCGATCCCGAGACGGGCCGGTACAACATCCCGCTCCTCGCCGAAGGGATGTCCCTCGCCCCCGGTTGGCGCCGCCTCCAGGGCTTCGTGTTCCGCCGCGGCGACGCCCGGTTCGAAGGTCGCGACGCCGCGGACGCGGTCGCCGCCGCGCTCGCCGACTCCGACGCCGTGATGGTCAACCGCAATGCCGGATCGGGCACGCGGCTGCTCGTGGACGGGCTGCTGAACGGTGCCCGGCCGGCGGGGTTCTGGAACCAGCCGCGCTCGCACAACGCCGTCGCCGCGGCGGTGTCCCAGGGCAGGGCGGACTGGGGCGTGGCCATTGCGAGCGTCGCGGATGCCTACGGGCTGGGCTTCCGTCCGCTGACGGAGGAGGCTTACGACCTCGCGTATTGCGAGCAGGCCAAGGGGATGCCCGCGCTCGCAGCCTTCCTGGGACTGCTGGGCGAGCCCGAGACGGCCGCGGCACTGCGCGCTCTGGGCTTCTCGCCGGCTGCAGAATCCGCGTGACGCGCGCGGTTGGCCGGCCTCGTCGCGGGCGGCGTGCCCCGGAGCCGCGATGCGGTGGACCCGCAACGACGGAACGGGACGGACGATCCTGTCGCCCGCCGGGATGATCGGCGCGGCCGTTTCGCGTAGGGACGCCTGCGAGGCGCTGGGGCCTTCATCGAAGCGGCGGTGTGCGTTGGGCGAGGACACGAGCATCAGTTTGCGGATCGAGCTCGGCTCGGACACCCTGCTGGGACCGGGCAAGGCCGCCCTCCTGAGCGGCATCCGCGACACCGGCTCCATCGCCGCCGCGGGGCGCCGGATGGGCATGAGCTACAAGCGAGCCTGGTACCTCATCGATACGTTGAACAAGGCGTTCCAGGAGCCGCTCGTCTCCGCCAGCAAGGGCGGACGCCGGGGCGGCGGGGCGGTTCTGACCAGCACGGGCGACGCCATCCTCGACAGTTACCTGCGCATGGAGCGGCTCGCCTCGGAGGCCGTGGCGGGCGAGCTCGACCTCCTCGCCTCCCTGATGAAGCCCGATTCCTAAGGATCGCCGCGCGGAGGCGCGCATCCGTCGGGAGCGGTCTCTCGAGGTGGGGCGTCGGCTTCGGTCTGCGCAGCCCGCTCCGTCATCGCGAGCGCAGCGAAGCGACCCAGGGCTGCGCGACATCTGTCAGCGGGGCGCCGACTGGAATGCTTCGCTTCGCTCGCAAAGACGGCACCGACTCGATCGACCGGAAACGGTCTCTGCCCGCGGCTCGGTGCCGGCAGGCCAGCCGCATCCGCCCGATGTCCGTCGTCACAGTCCGGCGGCACGCCTGGGCGCGCCGCCGGAGGTCACGCCGCCTACTCGGCGGCCATGGGCGTCGCGTGGACGGTGGAGACCCGGGCCGCGCAGAACTTGAACTCCGGGATCTTGCCCATCGGGTCGAGCGCCGGGTTCGTCAGCAGGTTGGCCGCGGCCTCGGCGTAGCAGAACGGCATGAAGATCATGCCGACCGGCACGTCGCGGTCGGAGCGCACCTTCAGATGGACCGCGCCGCGGCGCGTCTCCAGCTTCATCGTGTCGCCGGGCTCCAGTCCGAGCCGGTAGAGCTCCTTCGGGGCCATGAAGGCGACCGCCTCGGGTTCCAGCGCGTCGAGGACGCCGGCGCGCCGGGTCATCGATCCGGTGTGCCAGTGTTCCAGCACGCGGCCGGTCGACAGGACCATCGGGTAGTCGTCGTCCGGCAACTCGTCCGGGGGCACCACCGCGGCCGGGACGATCTTCGCGCGCCCGCTCTCCGTGGGGAAGCCGGCGTAGAAGATGATCTCGTTGCCGGGCTTGTCCGGCGCGTCGACCGGGTAGGTCACGGCGCCCTCGCGCTCCAGGCGCTCCCAGGTGATATTGTTGAACGACGGCATCACCATGGCCATCTCGCGGAAGATGTCGGCCGGGCCGCCGTAGTTCCAGGGCAGGCCGAGGCGCTTCCCCAGTTCCTGGATGATCCACCAATCCTGCCGCGCGTCGCCCGGCGGCGACACCACCGGCTGCGAGATCTGCACGCGACGGTCGGTGTTGGTGAAGGTGCCGGCCTTCTCGGCGAAGGCCGAGGCCGGCAGCACCACGTCGGCGTGGAAGGCGGTCTCCGTCAGGAACAGGTCCTGCACGACGAGGTGGTCGAGCATCGCCAGGGCGTGCCGGGCGTGGTTGAGGTCCGGGTCGGACATCGCGGGGTTCTCGCCCTCGACGAACATGCCCCTGATCTCGCCGGCGTGGATCGCCCGCATGATCTCGACGACGGTGAGGCCCCTTTGCGGGTCGAGCTTCTGACCCCAGAACTCCTCGAACATCTCCCGCACCACGGCCTTCTCGACCGACTGGTAGTCCGGATAGACCATCGGGATCAGGCCGGCGTCGGACGCGCCCTGGACGTTGTTCTGGCCGCGCAGCGGGTGCAGGCCGGTGCCCGGCCGCCCGATCTGCCCCGTGACGAGGGCGAGGGCGATCAGGCAGCGCGAGTTGTCCGTGCCGTGGACGTGCTGGCTGATGCCCATGCCCCAGAAGATGATCGACGACTTGGCGCGGGCGTAGAGCCGGGCGACCTCGCGCAGGGTCTCCGCGTCGATGCCGCAGACCGAGGCCATCTTCTCCGGCGTGAACTCGACGATCTTCTCCTTGAGCGCCTCAAAATTCTCGGTGTAGCCGGCGATGTACTGCTCGTCGTAGAGCCGCTCCTCGATGATCACGTTGAGCATCGCGTTGAGCATCGCCACGTCCGAGCCGGGCTTGAACGCGAGGTGCTTGTAGGCGTGCCGCGACAGCACCTGCCGGCGCGGATCCATGACGATCAGCTTGGCGCCGCGCTGCTTCACGGCGTTCTTGAGGAAGGTCGCCGCCACCGGGTGGTTCACGGTCGGGTTGGCGCCGATCACGATGATGACCTCGGCGTCGAGCGCCGCCGAGAACGGCGCCGACACGGCGCCCGAGTTCAGCCCCTCCATGAGGGCGGCCACCGACGAGGCGTGGCACAGCCGGGTGCAGTGGTCGACGTTGTTCGAGCCGAACCCGAGCCGGACGAGCTTCTGGAAGAGGTAGGCCTCCTCGTTCGAGCCCTTCGCGGAGCCGAAGCCGGCCAGCGCCTTGCGGCCGTGCGTGTCGCGGACCGTCTTGAGGCCGCCGGCGGCGCGGTCGAGCGCCTCCTCCCAGGTCGCCTCGCGGAAGTGCGTCCACGGGTTGGCCGGGTCGACCTGGTCGTTGGCGTCCTTCGGGACGTTGTCCAGGCGGATCAGCGGCGCGGTCAGGCGGTGGGGGTGGTGGACGTAGTCGAAGCCGAAGCGGCCCTTCACGCAGAGCCGGTTGTGGTTGGCCGGGCCGTCCACGCCCTCGGCGTAGACGATCTTCTCGTCCTTCACCTTGTAGGAGACTTGGCAGCCGACGCCGCAATAGGGGCACAGCGAGGTCACCTCGCGGTCGGGATAGACCGTCCGGGTGTTGTGCTCGGCGTCGAGGTAGGCGGACGGCATCAGCGCGCCGGTCGGACAGGCCTGGACGCACTCGCCGCAGGCCACGCAGGTCGAGCCGCCCATCGGATCGTCGAAGTCGAACACGATCTTGGCGTCGGCCGAGCGGTAGGCCATGCCGATCACGTCGTTGACCTGGACCTCGCGGCAGGCGCGGACGCAGAGGTTGCACTGGATACAGGCGTCGAGATTGACGCTCATGGCCGGGTGGCTGAAGTCGCCGGTCCAGCGCTCGGCCGCGGGGAAGCGGCTCTCGGACACGTCGAGGAAGTCGGCCTGCACCCAGAAATGCGAGGTCGGGTCGTGCGAGGTCTCGCGCTCGGGCTGGTCGGCCACGAGCAGTTCGAGCACCATGGCGCGGGCCTTGGTGGCGCGCTCGGTCGCGGACTTGACCTTCATGCCCACGGCCGGCGTGCGCTTGCACGAGGCGGCCAGCACGCGCTCGCCCTCGATCTCGACCATGCAGGCGCGGCAATTGCCGTCCGGGCGGTAGCCGGGCTCGGGCTTGTGGCAGAGGTGCGGGATGTGGGTGCCGAGGCGCTTGGCGACGGCCCAGATCGTCTCGCCGGGGGCGGCCTCGACCTGCTGTCCGTCGAGCTCGAACGCGATGGTCGGGGGGGCGGTCGGCCGCTCCTTCAGATCGTGCAGGCCCGACGGCTCCGGGGCCGCCTGGCCGCCCGCCTTTGCGCCTTCCGAGTAGGAGCCGCCGGCCCCCGGCTTCGGGCCCGGCGCGGGGCCGCCGGCATCCTGCAGCCCGTCGGCCCGGATCTCGGGCTTCTCGGTCTTGTCGCCGCGCTGTTCGGGGGCGTTGCTCATGCGGCCGCTCCTGGCTCGGACATCGGGATAGGGTTCGCGGGCGCCATCGGTTGCCTCACTCGGCCGCCGCGGCGTGTGGCGCGGGGAACAGGTCCGGGAAGTACTTGATGACGCTGCTGAGGGGGTTCGAGGCGGCCTGGCCGAGGCCGCAGATCGAGGCGTCCCGCATGCACTGGGACAACTCGCCCAGGAGCTCGGTGTCCCAGACGCCCTGCTCCATCAGGATACGGGCCTTCTGGGTTCCCGAACGGCAGGGGGTGCACTGCCCGCAGCTCTCGTCCTCGAAGAACTTCATCAGGTTCAACGCGGCGCCGCGCACATCGTCCCGGTCCGACAGGACCACCACGGCGGCGGAGCCGATGAAGCAGCCGTACTTCTCCAGCGTCCCGAAATCGAGCGGGATGTCGTTCATCGACGCCGGCAGGATGCCGCCCGACGCGCCGCCCGGCAGGTAGGCCGCGAAGGTGTGGCCGTCCGCCATGCCGCCGCAATACTCGTCGATGAGTTCCTGGATGGTGAGGCCGGACGGGGCGAGCTTCACGCCCGGCTCCTTCACGCGCCCCGAGACCGAGTACGAGCGCAGGCCGACGCGGTCGTTGCGGCCGTGGCTCTTCCACCACGCGCCGCCCCGCTCGATCAGGTCGCGGACCCAGAACAGCGTCTCAATGTTGTTGATCAGCGTCGGACGGTTGAACAGGCCGACCTGGAACGGGAACGGCGGCTTGTGCCGCGGCAGCCCGCGCTTGCCTTCGAGGGACTCGATCAGCGAGGATTCCTCGCCGCAGATATAGGCGCCGGCGCCGCGGCGCAGGTGGATGCGCGGGCCGCCCGCGGGGAGCTTCGCGATTTCGCGCGTCAGGATCTCGCGGGAGATGGGATACTCGTCGCGCAGGTAGATGTAGACCTCGGGCGCCTCGACGACGTGGGCGCCGATCAGCATGCCTTCGAGGAAACGGTGCGGGTCGGTGTTGAGGTAGAGCTGGTCCTTGAAGGTGCCGGGCTCGCCCTCGTCCCCGTTGACCGCCATCAGCCGGGGCCCGGGCTCGCCGCGCACCGAGCGCCACTTGCGCCCCGTCGGGAAGCCCGCGCCGCCGAGGCCGCGCAGGCCGCCGTCGTCGAGCACCGTCAGGACGTCGTCGACCGGGAGGTCGCCGCTGCGGAGCCGGTCGAGGGTCGCGTACCCGCCGGCGGCCCGATACGCCGCGTAGTCGACGTAGTCCGGGATGTGGGCGTGCGTGTCGCCGGCCTCGACCGCGGCCCGGACGGAGGCGAGGTCGGCCTTGTGCAGGAAATTGTGCCCGACCTCGACGGCGGGCGCGTGGTCGCACAGGCCGACGCAGGGTGCGCGCACGACGCGGACGGCGTCGGAGGCGAGCTCCCGCTGGAGCGTCTCCAGCAGCTCGTCGGCGCCGAACATCGCGCAGGTGATGCTGTCGCAGACCCGGACGGTCAGCCGCGGGATGGAGGCGTCGCCCTCCTTCACGACGTCGAAATGCGCGTAGAAGGTCGCGGTCTCGAACACCTCGGCGAAGGCCAGCGCCATCTCGTCGGCCAGCGCCGCCAGGTGCTCGGCGCTGATCTGGCCGTAGGTGTCCTGGATCAGGTGGAGGTGCTCGATGAGCAGGTCGCGCTGGCGCGGGCGCGAGCCGAGAAGCTCCTCGACCTCGACCTTCGCCCGCGGCTCGACCTGGCGCCCCTTGGGGACGCTGCGCGCCTTGTTCCGCCCCCGGCCGGGATGCGAGAAGGTCCTGACTGTCCCCGGTGCCTCACTCATTGCGGTATCTGGTTCTCAACTGCTGGGGCGGGTGGTCGCGGCATCCTGCGGTCCGGTCGGGGCTACTGGCCGCCGAAGGCCCGGAGCGGCTGGCCGGCTTCGGACCGGTGTTTCATCGCGACGGCTCCCGTCGCCTCGTCCAGGGACGTGACCCTGGGGCCGACGACGGAGCGCAGCTCGGTCTCGAACGCGTCCAGGCCTTCGTTCAGGCGGTCCATCAGGGAGCCCGGCGCGTCGCCGGCCGGGGCAGCGACCGCTTTCGCGAGCGCCTCGCGGACTCGGTCGGCGAGCTCCTGCGTGAGCGGCGGTTTCGCGTCGGCGCAGTAGGCGTCCGTCACGATGTCGGCCCAGTCCGCCGTGGGGGATGCGTCGCCCATGCTCAGGCCTGCGCGATCGAGGGACGGTTGAAGTCGTGCATGGCGTGCCCGTTCGGGTCCGTTGGCGTGGCGCTCGCTCGTGGCATACCAAATGGCAGCCGTTATAGCGGAGGTGTTATATCGTTTTTGAAGGCGTTTCAATTTGCGCGGGGTCGCGGTCGCGCGTCCCGGCGGCGTGGCCGACGCTTGCCCTGAGCCATTCCGCGGGGCAGTGGAAACGGCACGAGGGAGGCTGTCAGCGGTGTCCGGCATGCGCGTAATCGGACTTGCCGGGTGGAGCGGGGCCGGCAAGACCAGCCTGCTGGTCCGGGCCATCCCCCTGCTCGTCGCCCGCGGGGTGAAGGTGGCGACCCTCAAGCACGCCCACCACGACTTCGACACGGACTGGCCCGGGAAGGACTCCTACGAGCACCGCAGGGCGGGGGCGAGCGAGGTCCTGGTCTCGTCGAGCCGGCGGTGGGCCCAGGTCCACGAGCTGCGCGACGAGCGGGAGGCGACCCTCGGTCAGCTCCTGCGGCGGATCAGCCCCTGCGACCTCGTCGTCGTGGAAGGGTACAAGCGGGAGCCGATCCCCAAGATCGAGGTCCACCGCGCCGACAACGGCCGCCCGCCCATCCATCCTCTGGACGCCACCGTCGTGGGCATCGCGAGCGACGTCGCATTTCCGGCCTCGGGCATTCCCGTCGTAAATCTGAACGACGCGGAGGCGGTGACGGGGCTGATGCTCGACGTGGCCGTTTCCTTCGAAGACGTCCTCGGGAGGCTCTAGCCGGATGGCCCAGCTCAGCGACGACTGCTTCGCGTTCGGCGGTCCTCTGATGACCATCGAGGACGCGCACGCCCTGTTCGGCGAGCGGCTCGTACCGGTCGTCGGTACCGAGGACGTTCCCGTCTCGGACGCCGACGGACGCATCCTGGCCGAGGATTGCGTCGCGCCCATCGACGTCCCGCCATTCCCCAACTCGGCCGTCGACGGATACGCGGTCCGTTTCGCGGACCTGCGCGCCTCCGACGCCACGGTGCTGACGGTCGGGGCGGTCGTCACGGCCGGCGGCTCGTCCGAAGGGGTGTCGGTGGCGGGCTCGGCCGCCCGGATCTTCACCGGGGCCCCGATGCCGGCGGAGGCCGACACCGTCTTCATGCAGGAGGACGTCCAGGTCCTGCCCGACGGCCGGGTGTCCCTGCCGCTCGGGCTGAAGCGGGGCGCCAACAGCCGTGACGCCGGCGAGGACGTGGCGAAGGGCTCGTCGATCGTCCCGGCCGGCCGGCGTCTCCGGCCGCAGGACCTGGCTCTGGCGACCGCGGTCGGCCTGCGCACGGTGAAGGTCCGCCGCCCCCTGCGGGTCGGCGTGTTCTCGACGGGCAACGAGCTCGTCGAGCCGGGGACGCCCCTGAGACCGGGCGCGATCTACGACTCGAACCGCATCCTGCTGCTCGCTCTTCTCCGGCGGATGGGCGTCGCGGTGCGTGACCTCGGCGTCATCCGTGACGACCCGGCGGCGGTCGCCGCGAGGCTCTCGGCGGCGGCTGCCGAGCATGACGTGATCCTCACCTCGGGCGGCGTCTCGACCGGCGACGAGGACCATGTGAAGACCGCCGTCGCGACCATCGGGCGCCTCGTGTTCTGGAGGCTGGGGATCAAGCCGGGACGGCCGGTCGCGATGGGCATGATCGACGGCAAGCCGTTCCTGGGCCTGCCGGGCAACCCGGTCGCCGTCTACGTCACCCTGTTGTTCGTCGTGCGGCCGCTCCTCGCCCGGCTCGCCGGCGAGGCCTACGCGCCGCCGCCCGGATTCACCGTCAGGGCGGCCTTCTCCTATCGGAAGCGCGCGGGCCGCAGAGAGTTCGTCAGGGTCAGCCTCGCCCGGGACGCCGACGGCACCTGGGAAGCCCGGAAGTTCCAGCGCGACGGCGCAGGCATGCTGTCATCGCTCACCGAAACCGACGGCCTCGTGGAGCTGGAGGATGGCCGGACCGAGGTCGTGCCGGGCGACGTCGTGCGGTTCCATCCGCATGGAGCCCTCTGGTAGCGAGGCCGCACCCGGAACCCCACCAGACGCGGACCGCGCCAGCATTGCCGGGCCCACGCATCCGTTATATCAAACCTGCTATATCGCTTGTGATTGGCCGTGCGAACGGCCGCTCGATCGGCGGGCTTGGGCAACGATGTTCGATGGTGTCTGGCGGAGCCAAGCAGGCGCGGAACTTCGCCTCCTCCAGATGGGCGAGGCCGTGTCCGGGACCTACACCGCCGCCGATCCCGGCCTCGCGCAGACGCATCGAAGCCGCATCCTGGTCGGCACGGCCGAGGGTGACATCATCGGCTTCGTGACCAGCACGTCGTCGCCACAGGAAATCACGGCCTGGACCGGGCGCCTCGTCCGCGCCGACGAGAAAACGGCCGCGGCGATCCACGCGGTGTTTCACGCCGTCGAACGGTGTTCGCAGCCGAAGGCCGCGGAGGGCCACATCGCGCTCGAGACGACCATCTTCTCGAAGGTCGAGAACACCTGAAGGCGGAGCCTCGTCCAGGCTCGATCCTTTCCCGCGAACGCGAGGCGAGATCGAAGCGACGGGCGGCCGGGGCATCAATTGCCGACACAGATCGGCTGTTCGGTTCATCCTCCATCCTGTCATCGTCGAACCCCGGTCCGCGAACAGCCGATGGCAACCGCTTGCGCGACGTCGTCAAAGCTCGCTGGATGGCCGGGATAGGCGTGAAGCGGCCGGCTGCATGCGATCCGAAGCGAATGATCCACCGCCCGACGTGCTCATGACGGCGGCCGTCACCTGCAGTGGCCCCGGCGCGCGATCCTGTCGCTCGCCGTAACCGTACCGAGGACCGGCCCGGTTCGGCAGCCACCTTGTGTATGTCCCCTCCCGAGGACTG
The DNA here is from genome assembly GCF_053346215.1 of Methylobacterium sp. A49B. NCBI lineage: Bacteria > Pseudomonadati > Pseudomonadota > Alphaproteobacteria > Hyphomicrobiales > Methylobacteriaceae > Methylobacterium > Methylobacterium sp. A49B. The sequence goes on along the minus strand of NZ_JBKFBO010000112.1, from coordinate 208,041 downwards.
CGCGGCGTTGCGCGGTTGTTCAATCGGCCTGTTCCCGTCGTGGAAACGCCGTTGTCGCCAAGCGTTGGGTTCAGTGCTTGATGAATGTATCTGATGCTCAATGTAAGTGTAATCACTCGGGCTTGAACTGAATATTGAGTACATTTCGGGGCGCAGGGGAGGGCATATGGGCACGCACTCTGGTCGAACGGCGGACGAGTGGGCCGGCATCATCAGTGAGGCATATGCTGCGAGAACACGGCCACCCCTGACACGCCAGCTCGTGAGCGAGGTTCATCAAGTGATCGCCGAGGCGCTTCGAGAAGCGGAAGCCGCTGACAGCCCGGACAGCGAATGGTGCGAGCGCGTCAACCTCGTCCTGGATCGCAGCGAGATGTCCCTTCATGCAGCCGTGGGGCCTCGGCTTGCCGCGATCGATGATGCCGCGGGAACCGCCGTGATGATGCACCGGTCGGAAGCCGGACGCCCCTTGCGCGCCTTCGGCGGGCAATAGCCGACGCGACACGGGATGCGCCTGTACTGACCAGTGGCGTTTTTAGAGACAGCAAGGCGGGAGCGGCGGGAGCGAGACCATGAGTTCCGTGAATGAGGTGTGTGAGGTCACCGGCTCCGGTCCGGAATGGCCAGCCGCCAATGCGGATTGGCCGACGATCCGTGACTGGCGAAAGGAAACCCGGGACAGACTGATCGCGCAGCGTCGCAGCATTTCGGCTGAGGATCGGTCCGCCTGGAGCGAGAGGATCAGCCGGGCCCTGGAAGCGGCGCTCGCGCCGTATGCCGGCAGATTGATCGGCTTCTACTGGCCCTTCCGCGGCGAGTATGATCCACGAGCCGTTCTCACCGCGATGCAGGAGCGCGGCTCACGCCTTGCCCTGCCGGTGATCATCGAGCGCGGGCAGCCGCTCGTCTTCCGTGAGTGGTCCCCTGGCAGCCTGATGGTGCAGGGAACTTGGAAGATCCCGATGCCTGAGTCGGGCGAGACGGTCTTCCCCGACCTCCTCGTGGTGCCGCTGGTCGGTTTTGACAGTCAGGGCTACCGGCTCGGCTATGGCGGCGGCTTCTATGATCGGACGATTGCCGCAATGCCGCAGCGGCCGCGCTCCATTGGTGTCGGCTTCGAACTCGGACGCCTGAAGACGATCTGCCCGCAATCGCACGACATTCCGCTGGAGCGGATCATCACGGAGGGGTGACGCGGCCTGGATGGCCGACGTCCGACTGCGCTGATCGGGTGAGTCGACCGAGGTCACCTGTTACCAACAGATCCGATCTGGCGACCTCTACCGTCGGTCGCAGTCTGGCTTCGCGCGTTGCGGGCTCGACGTCGACCTGCGGTGCGCCGCAGACCAAATCCCCACACCGCACCGACGCGTGCTTTTGGGCTTCAGCCGAGGGCGGATGGACGGCCGCGATGGGCGCTCTGCAGACCGCCCGGTCTTGCGCGCGAGGGCGATCAGGCGTGACGACGTCTGGCCGAAAGCGCCTGGCCCGTCTCGAAGAAGGCCAGCTCGGACAGCGGACACGGAATCCGTCGCCAGACGCCTGACGACGGGCCGGCACGGACGCTGCTCTCACTCGCCATCCCGGTGCGGCGCGGCTACGGTCGCCCGCGCTGACTGAGCCAGAGGCGCGCCGATGCCCGAGATCCGATCTTCCGTCTGCCCGCACGATTGCCCCAGCACCTGCGCGCTGGACGTCGAGGTGCTGGACGGGGCGAGGATCGGAACCGTGCGCGGCGCGGACAACCCGTACACGGGCGGCGTGATCTGCAACAAGGTGACCCGCTACGCCGAGCGGATCCACCATCCGGACCGCATGCTCCACCCGCTCCTGCGCACGGGTGAGAAGGGCAGCGGCGCGTTCCGCCGGATCGGCTGGGACGAGGCGCTCGACCGCGTCGTCGCCGGCTTCGACGCGGCGACCGGGCGCCACGGCAGCGAAGCCGCCTGGGCCTACAGCTCCGGGGGCACGATGGGCCTCGTGCAGCGCGACGGCATCTTCCGGCTGCGCCATGCCCTGCGCTGGTCCGGCCGCAAGGGCACGATCTGCTCCACGATCGCGGGGGCCGGCTGGACCGCCGGCTGCGGCCGGATCTCGGGCTCGGACAGCCGGGAGATGGCGGTCGCCGACCTGAACGTGCTGTGGGGCACCAACCCGGTCTCCACCCAGGTCAACGTCATGTCCCATGTCACGCGCGCCCGGAAGGAGCGCGGGGCGAAGCTCGTGGTCATCGACCCGTACCGCACCGGCACCGCGGCGGCGGCCGACCTGCACCTCGGCGTCCGGCCCGGAACGGATGCGGCGCTCGCCTGCGCGGTGATGCACTGCGCCTTCCGCGACGGCCATGCCGACCGGGCTTACATGGCGGCCTACGCCGACGCGCCGGAGGCGCTCGAGGCGCATCTGGCGCCGCGCGGACCGGCCTGGGCGTCCGAGATCACCGGCCTGACCATCGCGGAGATCGAGGATTTCGCGGCGCTCTACAACGCCACGCCGCGGGCCTACATCCGCTGCGGCTACGGCTTCACCCGCGGGCGCGGCGGCGCCGCGGCGATGCACGCCGTGACCTGTCTGCCCACCGTCACCGGCAAGTGGCGGCACGAGGGCGGCGGCGCCCTGTTCACCAACAAGGGCATCTTCGGCTGGGACAAATCGCTGATCGAGGGCACGGCCCTGCGCGACCCGGCGATCCGGGAGCTCGACATGAGCCGCATCGCCAGCGTGCTGACCGGCGACGCGGCGGCGCTGCACGGCGGCCCCGGCGTCCACGCCCTGCTCGTGCAGAGCGGCAACCCCGCCTCGGTCTGCCCGGACAGCAACCGCGTACGGCAGGGATTGATGCGCGACGACCTGTTCACGGTCGTGCACGAGCAGTTCATGACCGAGACGGCGCGCTACGCCGACATCGTGCTGCCGGCGACGATGTTCCTGGAGCACGACGACATCTACCAGGCGATGGGCCACAGCCACATCCAGATCGGACTCGCGGCGATCGACCCGCCCGGCGAGGCGATCTCCAACCACGACCTCGTCTGCGCCCTGGCCCATCGCTTCGGCCTCGACCACCCGACCTTCCGGATGACCGCGCTGGAGCTGGCGGACGCGACGCTGCGCGCCTCCGGCTACCCGTCCGCCGCGGCGCTGGCGGAGCGGCGCTGGCTGGATGTCCAGCTGCCGTTCCGATCCGCCCACTTCCTCGACGGGTTCGCGCATCCGGACGGCCGGTTCCGCTTCCGGGCCGATTGGCGGGCCCTGGGGGATACGGAGGGCCGGCTGTCCCCGCTGCCCGACTGGCTGCCGCTGATCGACGGCGCCACCGACGAGCGACCGCTGCGTCTCGTCACCGCTCCGGCCCGGCAGTTCCTGAACTCGACCTTCACGGAGACGCCGAACGCCCGCAAGCGCGAGGGCCGCCCGCAGGTGCTGATCGCCCCGGAGGACGGCCTCCGCTTCGGCGTCGTGGACGGCGCGCTCGCCCGCCTGGGCAGCGCGCAGGGCGAGGTGGTTCTGCATGCGCGGTACGTGCCGGGCCAGCGGCCGGGCACCGTGGTGGTGGAGAGCATCTGGCCGGCCGCCGAATTCGGCGGCCCGGGGCACGGCATCAATGCGCTGACCTCGGACGAGGCCGCACTCCCGTCCGGGGGCGCGGTCTTCCACGACACGGCCGTGTGGATGCGCGCGGAGGCCGAGGCCGCGGCGACGATGGCGGCCTGATACCGGCCGGACGGGGTGACAGGCGGGCCTCCCGTCCTGGGTCGCCGGGCGACACCGGTTCGAGACCCGAGACGACAATTTTGACGTTCCCGGCGGAAGACCGCCCGCCGCGCGCACAAGTGCCGCCAATATGCGCAAGCCCCGCGCCGACCTGCAGCCTCTTTGACCTTCCCGTCTCCCCACCCTCGGCCGACAATCGGGCGGTCCATCCAGGGGAGCTTCGGGGTCGATGACGCACCTCACGCGACGCGGCGTCTTGGGCACAGGCCTCTCGGGCACGGCGGCGCTGCTCGCGGCCCCGGCCCTCATCCGGCCGGCCTTCGCCGCCGACACCGTCAAGCTCGGCTGCCTGTTCTCGTCGTCGGGCACGATGGCCAATCTCGAGGGCCGGCTGAACCACGTGGTCCGCATGGCCGCCGACGCGATCAACGGGCGCGGCGGCGTCAATGGCCGCCAGATCGAGGTGCTGACCTCCGATCCCGCCTCGGACTGGCCGCTCTACGCCCAGGTCGGCCGGCAGATGCTCCAGCAGGACAAGGTCGCCGCCCTGTTCGGCTGCTGGACCTCCGTGTCGCGCAAGTCGGTGCTGCCGGTCGTCGAGCAGAATGACGGCCTCCTGTTCTACCCGCTCCATTTCGAGGGCGACGAGAACTCGAAGAACGTCGTCTACGTGAACTCGCCGCCCGCGAGTTCCGTGCTGCCGGCGGTCGATTACCTGATGGGCCCGGACGGGGTCGGGGCGAAGCGCTTCTTCATGATCGGCTCGGACTACGTCTGGCCGCGCACGATCAACAAGCAGCTCAAGGGCTACTGGACGAGCAAGGGCATCCCCGAGAGCGCGTGGCGCGAGGAATACGTGCCGTTCGGCTTCTCGAACTTCCAGACGCTGGTGAACCAAGTCCGCAGCTTCGCCAGCCAGCCGGGCGGCCAGGCGATCGTGGTGCTCACGGTCGTCGGCTCCTCGATCCCCGACTTCCTGCGCGAGTTCGCCAACCAGGGCATCAGCGCCACCGACGTGCCGATCCTCGGCCTCGACATGGTGGAAGCCGATCTCGAGGGGCTCGATACGGCCAAGCTCGTCGGCCACCTGAACTGCTGGGCCTATCTCCAGGCCGCCAAGGGCGAGCGCAACCAGAAATTCCTCGCCGATTGGGCCGCCTACGTGAAGGCGAAGAACGTCCCGTTCAGCGCCGACACGGTGATCGACCCGATGGTCTCGGCCTATGACAGCGTCCATCTCTGGGCGCTCGCCGCCGCCAAGGCCGGGTCCTTCGCGGTTCCGGAGGTGCGCAAGGCCTTCGCGAGCCTCAGCTTCGACGACCCGTCGGGCTACACGCTGACCATGACGGGCGAGAACAACTACGTCTCCCGCGGCGTGTTCATCGGCTCGGTCAACGAGAAGCGCGGCTTCGACGTCCTCTGGCAATCCCCGGACGCCCCGAAGCCGGTCCCGTTCAGCCCTTATGGCTGATCCGTTCCGCGCGCTCTTGGCCCTCTGCTGCCTGGCGCTGCTGGCGGTTCCGGCCTGCGCGGCGCCGCTCGATCGTGCGGCTTTCGCGGCGGATCTGTGCGGGGACGGCACCGCGCAGGTTCGCGGGGCCGAGGGCCTCGTCCAGGCCGGCGGCGATCTGCCGGCGGAGGATCTCACCTTCGCCGGCCGGCTCCTCGGCGCGCTGGCCGAGCGCCGCCTGTCCTGCCCGGCGGACGGCGCGCTCCTGCTCGACCGACCGGGCGCGCCGGAGGGCCGTGACGCGCTCACCGGCGCGACGCGGCCGGCTGCCGAGGCGCGCGCGCCGGTCCTCGGCCTGCGCCAGCGCGCGGCCGTCGAGACCGCGCGGGGCGCCGTCGCGCTGCTGGCCGGCCCGGATCCGGCCGCCCGCGCCGCCGGCCTCGCGGTTCTGGAGCGGCGCATCGCCACCGTCCCGGCGGCCGTGCTCGACCGGGCTCGCGACGCGGAGGCGGATCCCGCGCTGAAGGGGACGATCGCCGGCCTCGCCCAGGCGGCCGCCCTGTCGTCGCCCGATCCGGCCCGGCGCCGGGCGGCCATCGCGGCCGTGGCGGCCAGTCCGTCGGGGACCGCGCAGGCGCGGCTGGCGGCCCTCAAGACCGATCCCGCCTACGCGACCGATCCGGCCTTCCGAACAGCCCTCGATGCGGGGCTCACGCAGGTCTCCCGGGCGGTCGCGATCGGGAATGGCCTCGCGGTCGTCTACAACGGCCTGAGCTTCGCCAGCATCCTGTTCATGGCGGCGGCCGGGCTCGCGATCATCTTCGGGCTCATGGGCGTGATCAACCTCGCCCAGGGCGAGTTCATCATGCTCGGCGCCTACGCCACCTACGGCGTGCAGGAGGCCTTCCGCCGCCTCGCCCCCGGTCTGATCGACCTGTACCTGCTCGCCGCCATCCCGGTGGCGTTCGGGGCGGTCGCCCTGGTGGGGATCGTGGTCGAGGCGCTGATCCTGCGCCACCTCTACCGGCGGCCGTTGATGAGCCTGCTCGCCACCTGGGCGGTGAGCCTGTTCCTGGTGAACCTCGTCCGCGTGACGGTCGGCACCCAGAACCTGCAATTCGTCATGCCGGCCTATGTCAGCGGCGGCGTGCCCCTCTATGCCGATTTCGTCATGACCTGGAACCGGTTGTTCGCCATCGGCTTCGCGGCGGCGACCCTCGTCCTGACGCTCCTGATCCTGCGCCGCACCCCGCTCGGGCTCGACATCCGCGCCGTGACCCAGAACCGCGACATGGCCGCCTGCCTCGGGCTGCCGACCCGGCGGGTCGACCGCCTGGCCTTCGGCTTGGGATCGGGCCTGGCCGGGCTCGTTGGGGTGGCGCTCTGCCCGATCTACAGCGTCAATCCCGGCATGGGGTCGGGCTTCATCGTCGACAGCTTCATGGTGGTGGTGCTGGGCGGCGTCGGCAGCCTCGTCGGGACCCTGGTGGCGGCCCTCGGGGTCGGGGGCGCCAACGTGCTGATCGAGCCGGTCTCCGGCGCGGTCGCCGCCAAGGTGATCGTGCTGGTCGGCATCATCCTGTTCCTGCAGCGCCGGCCCGAGGGGTTGTTCGCCGTGCGGCGGCGGCGATGAGCGGCGCCGTGCAGGCCGCCCTCGCTCCGGCAACCGGACCGGCGCGGCGCGCCGCGCGCGATCCCCTGGTCGCCGGGCTCGTCGGGCTCTGCCTCGCCGCCGCGGCGGCCCTCCTCGTGGCACCGCCCGCCCCGTATCTCGTCAACGCGCTCGGCCAGCTCGCCGCCTTCGCGATCCTCGCCGTGTCGCTCGATCTGGTCTGGGGCTATCTCGGGATTCTCAGCCTCGGGCACGGGCTGTTCTTCGCCATCGGCGGCTATGTCTGCGCGATGCACCTGCTGGCCCACGGCGCCGCGGTGACCGGGGTGCTGCCGGACTTCGTGCAGTTCATGGGCTGGAAGAGCCTGCCGGCCTACTGGGCGGGCCTCGACCACGCGCCGTACGCGTTCGTCCTGGCCCTGGCGCTGGCCGGCCTGGTCGCCTTCGTGTTCGGGCTCGCCTCGTTCCGCTCGCGGGTCAACGGCGTCTACTTCTCGATCATCAGCCAGGCGCTCGTCTACGTCGCGATGCTGCTGATGTACCGCAACGATACCGGGCTCGGCGGCAACAACGGCATGACCGGCTTCCCCCTGCTGTTCGGCTGGCCGATGGGCTCCCCCGGCGTGGTCACCGGGCTCGCCGTCGCCGCCCTCCTGACGCTGGCGGGGGTGCTCGCCGGCGCGCGGCTCCTCGTCGGCAGCGCCGTCGGGCGGCGGATGCTCGCCTGCCGCGACGACGAGACCCGCCTGCGCACGCTCGGCTACAGCACCACCCGGCTGAAGCTCGGGATCTGGTGCCTCTCGGCCATGATCGCGGCGCTGGCCGGCATCCTGTACGTGCCGCAGGTCGGCATCATCAACCCGCGGGTGCTGGCGCCCGACCTGTCCATCGAGATCGCCGTCTGGGTGGCCATCGGCGGTCTGGGGCGGCTCGGCGGGGCGGTGATCGGCGCGATCCTCGTCAACGGCTTGAAGTTCTGGCTCAGCGCCGCGATGCCGGAGGCGTGGCCGTTCGTCCTGTCCGGGCTCGTGCTGCTCGTGGTGCTGGTCCTGCCGAACGGGCTCCTCGACCTCGTGGGCTGGCGCCCGCGCCCGACCTGGCTGCGGAGCATGCGATGACCGCCCTCGTGGTCGACGCCCTCACCGTTGCCTTCGGCCGGTTCACGGCGCTGGATGCCGTCTCGCTCGCCGTCGATCCCGGCGAGGTGCGGGCCGTGATCGGCCCGAACGGCGCCGGCAAGACCACGCTCCTCGACGTGATCTCCGGGATCACCAAGCCGGTCTCTGGCCGGGTGATGCTCGGCGACCATGTCGACCTGACCCAGCGTTCCGAGGCCGAGATCGCGAAGGCCGGCGTGCGGCGCAAGTTCCAGAAGCCCAGCGTCTTCCCGGCGCTCACCGTGCGCGAGAACCTGGAGATCGGCTGCGGGCCCGCCCTGAGCCGGCGCGACCGCCCGGCCCGCATCGCCGCCGTGCTCGGCGAGATCGGCCTCGGACCCCGCGCCGCGGTGCCGGCCGGCAGCCTCGCCCACGGTGAGAAGCAGTGGCTGGAGATCGGCATGGTGCTCGCCGCCGAGCCGGCGCTGCTCCTCCTCGACGAGCCCGTGGCCGGGCTCTCCGACGCCGAGACTGCCCAGACCGCCGCGCTGATCCGGGCCCTGCGCCGGCCGGACCGGGCGATCCTGGTGATCGAGCACGACATGGGCTTCGTCGAGGCCATCGCCGACCGGGTGACGGTGCTGCACGAAGGCCGCACCCTCTACGAGGGCAGCATGGCGGGCGCGCGGGCCGAGCCCCAAGTGATCGAGGTGTTCCTCGGCCGATGACCACAGCCTCCGCACCCGCGCGCCTCGCCGTCGAGGGGCTCGACCAGCATTACGGCAGCGCCCAGGTGCTGCGCGGGATCAGCCTCGCGGTCGAGCCGGGGACCTGCCTCGCCGTGCTCGGCCGCAACGGCGCCGGCAAGACCACGCTGCTGCGCTGCCTCACCGGCCTGATCCCGGAAAGCCGCGGCCGGATCGCCCTCGACCGGACCGAGCTGACGCGCCTGTCGCCCGACCAGCGCGCCCGCGCGGGCCTCGCCTACGTGCCGCAGGGACGCGAGATCTTTTCGGATCTGACCGTCGCGGAGAATTTGAGGGTGGCGGCCCGGGCCCACGGGCTGGAGCGGACCGACGCGGTGGACGCGGCGGTCACGCTATTCCCGGCGCTGCGCGGCCTCTGGCACCGCCCGGGCGGCAACCTCTCGGGCGGCCAGCAGCAGCAACTCGCCATCGCCCGGGCGCTCGCCACGCGGCCCCGCGCGCTCCTGCTCGACGAGCCGACCGAGGGCATCCAGCCCTCGATCGTCGCCGCGATCGAAGCGGTGATCGCCGGGCTCAAGGGCCGGATCACCGTTCTGCTCGTGGAGCAGTACCTCGATTTCGCCCTCCGGGTCGCCGATGCCGTGGTGGTTCTGTCCCGCGGCAGCGTCGTCGAGCGCGGCGATCCGAAGGTGTTGAACCCCGAAGCCCTCACCCGTCACATCGCCGTCTGACGGACAAACCAGGAGCCGCCGTGTCGACCCATCACGAGATCCCCGCGACGCCCGAAACCATGGTGCTCGGCTATTTCGACGCCGCGCTGCCGCCCGTCCTCACCGTCGCGTCCGGCGACACCGTCACCCTGCACTCGCACCCGGCGGGCGGGCGCGAGTCGCTCCACCCCGATCCGGCCCGCGTTCCCGCCGACCTGCTCCACGCCCTCGACACCCTGGAGCGCGGCCCCGGCCCGCACTTCGTCACCGGGCCCATCCACGTGCAGGGTGCCGAGCCCGGCGACATGCTGCAGGTCGACATCCTCGACCTGAAATTCCGCCTCGACTGGGGCTTCGTGGCGATCCTGCCGCTGCTGGGCACCCTGCCGGACGAGTTCACCGAGTACGAGACCGTCCACGCCGACATCGACACCGCCCGCGGCCTCTGCCGCCTGCCCTGGGGCACGGAGCTGCCCCTCGACCCGTTCTTCGGCATCATGGGCAACGCCCCGCCCGCCGCCTGGGGCCGGGTCGGCAGCCCGGTGCCCCGCGCCTTCGGCGGCAACATGGACAACAAGGAGCTGCGCGTCGGCACCACCCTCTACCTGCCGGTGTTCAACCCGGGCGGCGGCTTCTACGCCGGCGACGGACACGGCGTGCAGGGCGACGGCGAGGTCTGCATCACCGCCCTGGAGACCGGGCTGACCGGCACGTTCCGGCTCACCGTGCGCAAGGACATCCCGGGCGCGTGGCCTTTCGCCGAGACCCCCACCGACCTGATGTCGATCGGCCTGCACGAGAGCCTCGACGAGGCGATGCGCCAGGCCGTCCGCGAGATGGTGCGCCTCGTCTGCGCGCGGACCCGCCTCACCCGCAACCAGGCCTACATGCTGTGCTCGCTGGCCGGGAACCTGCGGATCACCCAGACGGTCGACGGCAACAAGGGCGTGCACATGCTGATGCCCAAGACAGCCCTCGCGTCATCCGGGGCAGCCTGAGCGCAGTCTCGGCCGAGGCCGATCCCGTCATTGCGAGCGCAGCGAAGCAACCCAGCAGCGCCACGCTTACCGATGTCCCGCTTCCCTGGGTCGCTTCGCTGCGCTCGCGATGACGGAGCGGGACGCCGCACCCGACGCGTCCAGCCGGAGACCGCCTCAGTTCGCGCTGCGCCCGAAGGCGAACCGGCCGACACAGGCATAGGCGCCGCGATGCTGCGGCGGCTGGCGCAGGCCCGCGCGCTCCGTCGTGGCCGGTGCTCCGCGCGGCGGCTGGACGAGCAGGGCGGCCCGCAGCCGCAGCACCTCCGCCCGGAGATCGGCATTCTCCCGCTCGACCCGATCGAGCCGGGCCACACCCGCGGGCTTCAGACCGCCGAGCCGTCGCCGCCAGCGATAGAAGGTGCCGAGCGAGATCCCAGCACTCGCGCAGATCTCGGCGATGGGGATGCCGCGCGTGGCCTCGTCGAGCAGGAAGGCGATCTCCTCATCGGTGTGCAGGGATCGACGCATGCAGGATCTCCCGATTCGCCAGCCTTGAGTCCACTCCGTGACCGAGCTGCGAGCAAGAAGCGGACCGGCGACGCGGAGCGGGTGACGTCCCCGGGCTGGCGGGCGCCGATCCGTTGACAGAGGTCCGGCGCCGCGTCAGGGCGGCCGGGGACACGCGCGGCCGGACCCCGCGCACCGAGGAGGAGAAGCCGCCATGCCGTCAGGCGCGTCGAACCGGGCGGCGGGGGATGGGCCGGAGCCGGCGCGCGAGCCGGTCCTGTCGCAGGATCCGCACGCCGTCCGCGAACCGCGCGAGAACAACCTCGAACGGGCGATCGGACACGAAGTGCGCGAGCGCCGGAAGCGGCTGGGCATCACGTCCGCGGATCTTGCGGCGGCCACCGGCCTGTCGCCCGGCATGCTGTCGAAGATCGAGAACGGCAACATCTCGCCGTCCCTGACGACGCTGCAGCTGCTCGCCCAGGCGCTCGGCATGCCGATCACCGGCTTCTTCCGGCGCTACGAGGAGGTCCGCAACGCGGTCTTCGTCAAGTCCGGCGAAGGCGTCGAGCTGGAGCGGCGCGGCACCCGGGCCGGGCACCAGTACAACCTGCTCGGGCACATCCACGAGAACGCCAGCCGGGTCACGGTCGAGCCGTACCTGATCACGCTCACGACCGATTCGGACGTGTTCCCGACCTTCCAGCACGCCGGCCTGGAGTTCCTCTACATGCTGGAGGGCGAGGTGCTGTACCGGCACGGGGACCGGCACTTCCACATGCAGCCGGGCGACAGCCTGTTCTTCGACGCCGACGCCCCGCACGGGCCGGCGGAACTCCTGGTGCTGCCGGCCCGCTACCTCTCGGTGATCGCCTATCCGCAGTCCGGCGGGGCGGACTGATCGGCTCAAAGTTCTCACGAAGAAATTTTATTTCCTGCCAGTTGATTTCCGCGTGTGAGGCCGCCTATGCTACGGGCGAACCCGCGACGGAGGTGGTGCCATGTGCGGCATCGTCGGATTGTTCCTGAAGGACCCCGCCCTGGAGCCGCAGCTCGGCGCCCTGCTGGCCGACATGCTCGTCACCATGACGGATCGGGGACCGGACTCTGCCGGCCTCGCGATCTACGCGCCACCGACGCCTGGGCTGTCGAAGATCACCGTGCAATCGGCACGCCCGGAGGCGGATTTCCCCGCCCTGGAGCGGCGCCTCGCGGAGGCCTCCGGCGGCTCGGCGCAGGTGGCGGTGAAGAGCTCGCACGCGGTGATCACCGTGGCGACCGACCGCCTCGACGCGACGCGGAGCGCCCTGAAGGGCCTCTCGCCGGACCTGCGCGTGATGGGCGCCGGCGAGAGCGTCGAGATCTACAAGGAGGTCGGCCTGCCGAAGGACGTGGTCGCACGCTTCGGGATCGCCGGGATGTCGGGCACCCACGGCATCGGCCACACCCGGATGGCGACGGAATCGGCCGTGACCACGATGGGCGCGCACCCGTTCTCCACGGGCGCCGACCAGTGCCTCGTCCATAACGGCTCGCTGTCGAACCACAACAACCTGCGCCGGAGCCTCGCCCGCGACGGCATGGAATTCGAGACCCAGAACGATTCCGAGGTCGCGGCGGCCTACCTCACCACCGCCATGGCGCGGGGCCGGGACCTCGGCGCGGCGCTCGCGGGGGCGCTCACGGATCTCGACGGGTTCTTCACCTTCGTGGTCGGCACCAAGTCCGGCTTCGGGGTGCTGCGCGACCCGATCGCCTGCAAGCCGGCGATCATGGCCGAGACCGAGCGCTACGTCGCCTTCGGCTCGGAATACCGGGCGCTCGTCGGCCTGCCGGGGATCGAGACCGCCCGGGTCTGGGAGCCCGAGCCGGCGACCGTCTACTTCTGGGATCAGCGGCAGGCCGCCTGAGCCGCCCCGCAGCCTTTTACGTCACGGATCTCGCCCATGCCCGTCTTCGATCTGGCGGCGACGCCCCTGCGCGCGCTGAATCAGGCCCTCCACGGCGTCGCCCCGGGCGCCAACGACACCGCCTTCGAGGTGCTGAACCCGCGGGGCCAGCACGCGGTGGCGGTCGGGATCGACGGGCCCGTCACCGTCACGGTGCGGGGCTCGGTCGGCTATTACTGCGCCGGCATGAACGACGGCGGCACCGTCACGGTGCAGGGCTCAGCCGGGCCAGGCGTCGCCGAGAACATGATGTCCGGCACCGTCGTGATCGAGGGCGACGCCTCGCAATATGCCGGCGCCACCGGGCGCGGCGGCCTCCTCGTCATCAAGGGCAACGCGGCCTCGCGCTGCGGCATCTCCATGAAGGGGATCGACATCGTCGTGCACGGCTCGATCGGGCACATGTCGGCCTTCATGGGCCAGTCCGGCTCGCTGGTGGTGCTGGGCGATGCCGGCGAGGCGCTGGGCGACTCGCTCTACGAGGCGAAGCTGTTCGTGCGCGGCAGCGTGAAGAGCCTCGGGGCCGACTGCATCGAGAAGCCGATGCGCCCCGAGCACGTGGAGCACCTCGCCGCCCTGCTGGACCGGGCGGGGGTCACGGACGTCCGGCCGGAAGAATTCCGGCGCTACGGCTCGGCCCGCAAACTCTACAGCTTCAACATCGACAACGCCTACTGAGCGGGAGACCGGGCATGACCTACCAGAACCCGCCGATGCCGCCGCGCAAGTCGGCGACCTTCGACGACCACACGATGGCGGAGATCCGCCGGGCCGCGGCCACCGGCCTCTACGACATCCGCGGCGGCGGCACGAAGCGCAAGCTCCCGCATCTCGACGACCTGCTGTTCCTCGGCGCCTCGATGTCCCGCTATCCCCTGGAGGGCTACCGGGAGACCTGCGGGACCGGCGTCACCCTCGGCACGCGGTTTGCGAAGAAGCCGATCGCGCTGAAGATCCCGATCACCATCGCCGGCATGAGCTTCGGATCCCTGTCCGCCAACGCCAAGGAGGCGCTCGGCCGCGGCGCGAGCCTGGCCGGCACCTCCACCACCACCGGTGACGGCGGCATGACCGACGAGGAGCGCGGCCATTCCGACATCCTCGTCTACCAGTACCTGCCCTCCCGGTACGGCACGAACCCGCGCGACCTCCGGCGCGCCGACGCCATCGAGGTGGTGGTCGGCCAGGGCGCCAAGCCCGGCGGCGGCGGCATGCTGCTCGGCCAGAAGATCTCCGACCGGGTCGCCGCCATGCGCGACCTGCCCAAAGGCATCGACCAGCGCTCCGCCTGCCGCCACCCCGACTGGACCGGCCCGGACGACCTCGAGATCAAGATCGGCGAACTGCGCGAGATCACCGACTGGGAGAAGCCGATCTACGTGAAGGTCGGCGGCGCCCGGCCTTATTACGACACCGCGCTCGCCGCGAAGGCCGGGGCCGACGTCGTCGTCCTCGACGGCATGCAGGGCGGCACGGCGGCGACCCAGGACGTGTTCATCGAGCATGTCGGCCAGCCGACGCTCGCCTGCATCCGGCCCGCCGTGCAGGCGCTGCAGGATCTCGGCCTGCACCGGAAGGTGCAGCTCGTCATCTCCGGCGGCATCCGCTCGGGCGCCGACGTCGCCAAGGCGATCGCGCTGGGGGCGGACGCGGTCTCGATCGGCACCGCGGCGCTCGTCGCCATCGGCGACAACGACCCGGCCTACGAGGAGGAGTACCGCAAGCTCGGCTCCACGGCGGGCGCCTACGACGACTGGCACGAGGGCCGCGACCCCGCGGGCATCACCACGCAGGACCCCGAGCTGGCGGCCCGCCTCGACCCGGTCCGCGCCGGCCGGAAGCTCGCCAATTACCTGAAGGTCATGACCCTGGAGGCGCAGACGATCGCCCGCGCCTGCGGCCACAACCACCTGCACAATCTGGAGCCCGAGGATCTCGTCGCGCTGACGCTCGAGGCCGCCGCCATGGCCCGCGTGCCGCTGGCCGGCACCGACTGGTACCCGGGCAAAGCGGGCTTCTAGGGCCCTTCAACCCCGCCGGTCGCGCCGGAACGGGGCGCGGCCGGCCCCCACCCGATCCGCGCTCAGGGGGCTGCCGTGACGACCGACCTTTCCGCCTACGCCGCCGAGCACGGCGTGAAGTACTTCATGATCTCCTACACGGACCTGTTCGGCTGCCAGCGCGCCAAGCTGGTGCCCGCGCAGGCGATCGGCGCCATGCAGCGCGATGGTGCGGGCTTCGCGGGCTTCGCCACCTGGCTCGACCTCACGCCGGCCCATCCCGACCTGTTCGCGATGCCGGACGCCGCCTCGGTGATCCGCCTGCCCTGGAAGCCGGACGTCGCCTGGGTGGCGGCCGACTGCACCATGGCGGACGCGCCGGTCGATCAGGCGCCCCGGGTGGTGCTGAAGCAGCTGGTGGCGCGGGCCGCCGCCGAGGGCTTGCGGGTCAAGACCGGCGTCGAGGCCGAGTTCTTCCTGCTGAGCGCGGACGGGGCGGCGATCTCCGACCACCAGGATCGGGCAGAAAAATCCTGCTACGACCAGCAGGCGCTGATGCGCCGCTACGACGTGATCGCCGAGATCTGCGACCACATGCTGGCTCTGGGCTGGGGGCCCTACCAGAACGACCATGAGGACGCGAACGGCCAGTTCGAGATGAACTGGGAATACGACGACGCGCTGGCCACCGCCGACAAGCACGCCTTCTTCAAGTTCATGGTCCGGTCGGTGGCCGAGCGGCACGGCCTGCGGGCGACCTTCATGCCGAAGCCGTTTCCCGGCCTCACCGGCAACGGCTGCCACTGCCACGTCTCGGTGTGGAACAGCGCCGGCACCGTGAACGCCTTCGCGGATCCCGAGATGCCGTTCGGCCTGTCGGCCCGGGGCCGGCACTTCCTGGGCGGGATCATGCGCCACGCCCCGGCGCTCGCCGCGATCACCAACCCGACGGTCAATTCCTACAAGCGCATCAACGCGCCGCGCACGATCTCGGGCGCCACCTGGGCACCGAACGCCGTGACCTGGACCGGCAACAACCGCACCCACATGGTCCGGGTGCCCGGGCCGGGCCGGTTCGAGCTGCGCCTGCCCGACGGCGCCGCCAACCCCTACCTGCTCCAGGCGGCGATCCTGGCCGCCGGCCTCGACGGTCTGGCGCACGCGGCCGATCCCGGGCCGCACAGCGACGTCGACATGTACCGGGACGGCCACACGGTTTCCGGCGCCCCGCGCCTGCCGCTCAACCTGCTCGACGCCCTGCGGGCCTTCGAGGCCGACGAGGCCCTGCGGGTGAATCTGGGCGGCGCCTTCTCGTCCGCCTACCTCAAGCTCAAGCAGGGCGAGTGGGACAGCTACTGCGCCCATTTCACCGCCTGGGAGCGCGAGACCACGCTCGACGTCTGATCGGGCGTCCGGCGCGTCGGCCGACCGTCAGAGCACCTGCGAGAGGAAGCGGCGGGTGCGCGGGTCCTGGGCCGAGGCGAAGAAGGTCGCGGGCGGCCCGTGCTCGACGATCACGCCGCGGTCGGTGAAATAGATGTGGTCGGCGACGTCGCGGGCGAAGTTCATCTCGTGGGTGACGAGCATGCAGGTCATGCCCTCCTCGGCGAGTTCGCGGATCGTGACCAGCACCTCCTTGACCGTCTCCGGGTCCAGGGCGGCGGTGACCTCGTCGAACAGCATCACGTCCGGCCGCATCGCCAGCGAGCGGGCGATGGCCACGCGCTGCTGCTGGCCGCCGGACAATTCACCCGGGTAGGCGTCCTCCTTGCCGGCCAGCCGGACCTTGGCGAGGAGCGCCCGGGCGCGGGCCTCGACCTCGCGCCGGTCCTGCCCGAGGACGTGGATGGGGGCCATCATCACGTTCTGCAGCGCGGTCTTGTGCGGGAACAGGTTGTACTGCTGGAACACCATCCCGACCTTGCGGCGCAGCGCCAGCTTGTCGAGCCGCGGATCGGTGACGTCGATCCCCTCGACCTCGATCGAGCCCGCCGTGACCGGCACCAGCGCGTTGACGCAGCGGATCAGCGTCGACTTGCCCGAGCCCGACGGGCCGATGATGCAGACCACCTCGCCCTTGCGCACGTCGAAGCTGATGCCTTTCAGGACCTCGAAGGTGCCGAAGGATTTGTGCACGTCGGCGAGGCGGACGATCGGCTGATCGGGCGTCCAGGCCGGGGACGGTCTGCTGGCAACGGGTGCGGGCATCGGGCTCAACGGGTCTCGAAGCGGCGTTCCAGGCGGGCGGTCAGCCGGTCGATCGGGTAGCAGTAGACGAAGAAGCAGAGCAGCGCGAAGCCGTAGAGCGGGGCGAACAGCTCGGGGCGGCCGCCCTCGGCCGCGTGGACCTGCGCGGTCAGCGTCAGCATCTCGGTGACCCCGACGATCGAGGCCTGAACGGTCGCCATGGCGATCAGCGAATAGACGTTCATCCAGGGCGGCAGCATCCGCTTCACGCATTGGGGCAGAATGATGCGCCACAGCGTCTGCCGCCGGGTGAAGGCCAGGGATTCGGCCGCCTCCCACTGGGTGTTGGGCACCGAGCGCACCGCGCCGCGGACGATCTCGGCGACGTTGGCCATGACCGGCAGGCTGAATCCGAAGGTCGCCTTGACCCAGTCGGGGAGCGGCACCCGGATGCCGAACACCGTGACCTGGAACGGCACCAGGAACATCACGAAGAACAGCAGCACCAGCCAGGGCACGTTGCGGAAGACCTGCGTGGCACACCACGCGAGGCGGGGCAGCACGCGGCCCTCGGCCATCATGGCCAGCCCGAGCCCGATCCCCGCGACGGTGCCGATCGCCATCGCCATCAGCGAGATCGCGACGTTGAAGGCGAAGCCCGTGAGCAGCAGGGGCGCCCACTTGATCACGACCTCGAGCGGCGACAACACGGCGGCCCCGCCCTGCGCCCAGGCCGGCACCGCCACGAGGGCGAGGCCGGCGAGCAGCCAGAGATGGGCCGGCCGGAGGCGCGCCGCCGGGCGGTCCTTCGGGAGCGCGAACGGCAGGAGGACCGGCAGGTCGCCCGGTCGCCCGCCCTGCGGGTCCGGGACGGTCATCGGCCGTAGCCCGGGATGCGCAGGGCCCGCTCCCAGCGATGCATGATCCAGACGAGCACGCCGACGAAGATCGCGTAGGTCGCGAGCAGGACGAGCATCATCTCAAGGACGTTCTGCGACTCGGACCAGATCTGCTTGACCGCGTAGAGCGTCTCGGGGACCGCGATGGCGTAGGCGAGCGTCGTGGTCTTCAGGAGGTTGATCAGGTTGTTGTTCAGGGCCGGCAGGCAGACGCGCAGGGCCAGCGGCAGGACGACGTGGCGGTAGGCCTTGAAGCGGGTGTAGCCCAGGGCCTCGGCGGCCTCGACCGTGGTCCGCGGCACGGCCTCGATCCCGGAGCGGAAGATCTCGACGTTGAACGCGCCCGCGAACAGCGACAGCGAGATGATCGCCCACTGGACGTTGTTGAGGATCGGCGCGCGCAGGCCGTCCGCCGAGCGGATATCCGGAAGCAGCGTCCCGAGACCGAAGTAGAAGAAGAAGATCTGCACGAGCGGCGGCGTGTTGCGGAACACCACGACGAAGCCGTTGACCAGCGCCCGCAGGACGCGCGACGGCCCGCTCTGCAGGAGCGCCCCGACGGCGCCGATGACGAGGCTCAACAGGATCGTGCTGATCCCGAGCAGCAGCGTCATCCGCAGGCCGGCGACGTAGCGGTCCCAGTCGTAGGGGTCGTAGAAGACCGTGAAATTGAAGCCCGTGGTCTCGTAGAGCTGTTGGAACCACGCCTGGATCGTGGCGATCATCGCGGGCGAACGCTCTTGCAGCCGCGCCCGATCGCGTCGCAATCGCGCGCGGCTCCACGTCCCTGTCCCGACGCGCGCTCGTGCGCCGAACCGGTGTCCATTTCGGCGGAGCGCGCGCGAGCCGTCGTGCAGGACCGCATCAGTTGGTCGCGTTCTTGTACTTCTCGTGCATCGCCTTCGAGTAAGCGGTCGGCTCGATGCCCCACTTCTTCTCCTCGTCGACGATGAAGCCGGTCTTCATCCAGTCCTTGGTGGCGTCCTCGACGGCGGCCTGGAGCGTGGTGTTGCCCTGCGCCACCGCCATCATCCACGGCGCGTCGAGGATGCCCTTGAGCGGCAGGGCGTAGTTGGCCTTCCAGTCGTCGTCGAGCAGCTTACCCTGCAGCATGCTCTGGTCGTAGACGTAGCCGAGGCAGTTGCCCTGCTTGAGCGCGAAGAGCGGCTTCTCCGAGCCGTCGAACGCGATGATCTCCGCCCCGTAGGTGCGCGCCACGTCCTTGTTGTACCACGCGCCCGAGGTCGCGCAGAGCGGCTTGCCCTTCAGCTGCGCCCAGTCGGTGATGCCGGACGCCTTGGGCAGCAGCACGTTCACGAAGTCGGAATAGTATTGCGGGTCGATCGCCTGCACGACGCGGCGGCGCTCCGGCTTGTCGGAGAGCGTGGCGATCAGCAGATCGACCTTGCCCTGCTGCAGGAACTCGATCCGGTTGGCCGAGACCACCGGCACCAGCTCGAGCTTCACGCCGAGCCGCTTGGCGAGGTCGGCGGCGAGGTCGGGCTCGAGCCCGATGATCGTGCCGCTCGGATCGCGGAAGCCGAACGGCCTGTAATCCGCCTTCACGCCGACGATCAGCGTCCCGCGCTTCTTGATCGCCTCGACGCCGTCGGCGGCCCCGGCCCGGCCGGGCAGCGCGACGGCCGAGAGCGCCGCGAGCGCCAGCGCTCCGGTCGTCAGGAGGGTGCGGATCGTGTGTCGCATCGGAGCGGTCCTGATGGCCTGTACTGAACGTGGCGCTGATCTTGGCATGGTTTCAAGCAATCCACGAGCCATCGGCCAGCGTATCAACCGAAGCGAGCGAGGGTGAAGGGGGCGAGATCGACTTGGCCCGGCCCGCCGGCCAGTTCCGCGGCGACGGCCTCGCCGATGCCGGCCGAGTGCTTGAAGCCGTGCCCCGAGCAGGCGGAGACCACGAGGACCCGGTCCATCCCGGGATGCCGGTCGATGATGAAGCCGCGGTCGGGGGTCACCGTGTAGACGCAGGCCGCCGCCCGGACGACCTCCGGTGTGGTGCCGGCCAGTCGGTCCGCGACGCGCAGCCGGTACATCGCGTCGGATTCCGACGGATCGACGCGGCGCTCCACCCCGTCGGCGGTGGTGGCCGTGTCGTACTGCTCGGTGGCGACCTTGATGGCGCCCTCTCCCGGCAGCGGCGGGAAGCCGTAGAGGTACTCGGTGTCGGTGGTACCGTACATCCAGATGAAGACCGGAGCCTGCGGCCCATAGGCCGAGTCGTCCGCCAGCTTGTACCAGTGCAGCAGCTGGCGCCGGACCGTGAGCAGCCGGTCGAACGGGCGTCCGAGCAGCGGCGCCGTCCAGGCGCCGGCGGCGACCACGGCGCGGTCGGCCAGGATCGCGCCGTCCTCGGTCTCGATGCGGATCCCGGCCCCGTCCTGGCCGAGCGCCCGCACCGTGCAGCCGGTCCGGATCTCGGCGCCCGACGCGGCCGCGCAGGTAAGCTGCGCCGCGAGGCAGCGCTCCGGGAACACGTAGCCGCCGCCCGGCTCGTAATAGGCTTTCTCGTCGCCCGCGAGGTTGAGGAATTGCGGGAAGCGGCGGGCGACCTCGGCGCCGTCGAGCACCTCGTGGGCGATCCCGGCCCCCTGCGCGGCGCTGATCGAGCGGCCGACGAAATCCGGCTTGCCGTGATGGGACGAGATCCCGTGACCGGGCGCCATGACGAGGGCGCCGCAGGCGTTCAGCAGGGTCTCGCCGGTCTCCGCTTCCAGCGCGCGCCAGATCCGGTGCGAGGCGGTGACGAACGGGACGTAGTCGCGCCCCTCGCCGACGGCCTGACGGGTGATCCGCGTCTCGCCGTGGCTCGATCCGAACGCGTGCGGCGGGGCGAAGCGGTCGATCCCGACGACCGCGGCCCCGCGCTTGGCCAGCTGATACAGGACGGCGCTGCCCATGGCGCCGAGCCCGAGGACCGCGACGTCGACCCGGCGGGTCATCGGGCCTGCCCGCGGGCGCTGGCGACGAACGCGGGTGGGCACAGGGCGTTGGGCATGCGGATGGCGTCCCGAATCGAAGGGGCAGCAGCCAGAATGGCGTCCCGTGCCGGTTGCGCTTGTCCGCAGCAGACGGTTTCTTGCACGGATGAGCCAACTCGGAACGCAGACGGCGGATGCAGGCCCCCCGGAATCGGGGGACCGGCCGCAGGAGATCGGCTTCCTCCTCGTCCCGGGTTTCGCGCTGCTGTCGTTCGCCTCGGCCTGCGAGCCGTTCCGGGCGGCCAACGACTTGGCGGGGCGCGCCCTCTATCGCCTGCGCTACTTCGGCGAGGCCGCGGGACGGGTCGCGTCCTCCTCCGGCGTGGAGGTCCTGACCGAGGGGCTGCCGCGGGAGCGCGGGCATCTCCACACCCTCTTCATCTGCGCGGGCGGCGAGCCGACCGGGTGGGACAGGCCGGCGATCCACGCGGCCTTGCGGCGCATGGCCCGGTTCGGCGTCCGCATCGGCGGCATATCGGGCGGCCCCTACCTGATGGCCGCGGCGGGGCTGCTGGAGGAGCGCGCCTTCACCCTGCACTGGGAATATGCCGGCGCCACGCTTGAGGCATTTCCGGAGGCACGGCTCACGCGGGCGCGCTACGTGGCCGATGCCGACCGCCTGACCTGCGGCGGCGGGGTCGCCCCCCTCGACATGGCCCACCGGCTGATCGCCGAACGCATGGGCGCGGCCTTCGCGCGCCGCGTCTCGGACTGGTTCCTGCACACGGCGGTGGGGGCCGCGGACGACCCGCAGCGCGCGTCCGCGGCGGAGCGGTACGGTGTCCACCATCCGGGCCTGCTCACGGTTCTCGAAACGATGGAGAAGACGGTCGAGGCGCCGCTGAGCCGTCAGGCCATGGCCCGCCTCGCCGCCGTCAGCGCCCGTCACCTCGACCGGCTCTTCCTCGACAAGCGGGGCCTGCGTTTCTCGGCGCAGTACCGGGCCATCCGCCTGGCCCACGCGCGGCGCCTGTTGCGCCAGAGCCCCCTGACGGTCGGAGAGATCGCGACCGCCTGCGGGTTCTCGAGCGCGGCGCATTTTTCGCGCCGCTACCGCGCGCAGTTCGGCTGCAGCCCATCCGCGGACCGGGATGTGATCTGAGTGGTATTTGGGCCGAGTCGCAGGCCACGGCATGGCCGCAGCCATGGGTAGCCGGAAAACCAGATCCGGCACTGTGACAGGCGCGGGCGGCCGTGTTCGGTCGGGATCTCGGCGCCGGCCGAACGGACAGATCTCGCCCGATACCGTTTCCGGTTGATCGCTTCGGCTCTGCCGTCTTTGCGAGCGAAGCGAAGCAACCCAGTTGCGCCGCGCCGGCAGACGGCCCGCTGCCTCGGGTCACTTCGCTTCGCTCGTGATGACGGCCGAGCCCCGCCGACCGAAGCATCCTCACGGAAACTGTATGCCAGATCCTGCGGCCCTGCGACGGGCGTCCGTCGAAGGCATCAGACGAAGGGGACGGCCGGCGGGTTATTGCCGCTGCGAGGCGGTTGTGAGCGACCCGAGTTCCGACGCGAGTGCGAGGAGAGCTTCATCGTGGCCCGGCTCGGCCGCGATCGAGAGGCCGATCGGACAACCCGAGATCTGCGCGGCCGGGATGGAGATCTGCGGCAAGCCGGCGTGGCCGGCGGAGCACAGGAGATCGAGCGCCCGGGCCCGGAAGACGTCGAGCACGGGCTCGGGCGTGTTCAGCAGCGGCGCGATCCCCGGCGCGCTCGGCAGGACCAGAACGGCATCGGAAACCAGGCCGAGGATCCGTTCGCGGATCGTCGCGCGAAGCCGCTCCGCCGCCGCGACTGCGCCGCGATCCAGCACCGCGGCGGCCGCAAACCGTTCGCGTACGCCGGGTCCGAGACTCGGCCGCGTCGCCGTGATCCAGGCGCCGTGGCAGGCCCAGGCTTCGGCCGACTGGATGAGGCGGAAGGCGTTGCGCCAGGCGTCCTGGTCATCGCCCGCGACAGTCGCCTCGTCCACCACGGCGAACAGCCCGGCGAGGCGCTCCAGCGCCGGGGCGAGGGCGGCCTCGACGTCGGGACCCGCCCTGTGGAACAGGTCGCGCGCGACGACCAGGCGGCGCGGACGGGGCCGCTCCGCGACCGGCGCGAGCAGGACGTGGCCGACGCGGCGGAGCAGCTCGGGATCGCGGGTGAACCAGCCGAGCGTGTCGTAGCTCGGGGCGAGCGGCACGGCGCCTTCGAGCGTGATCCGGCCGTGGGTCGTGCGGATGCCGTAGAGCCCGCAATAGGACGCGGGAAGCCGGACGGAGCCGCCCGTGTCGGACCCGATCGCGAAATCGACGAGGCCCGCCGCCGTAGCCGCCGCGGACCCCGAGGACGAGCCGCCGGGGATGCGGCCCGGTGCGGCGACGTTGATGGGCGTCCCGTAATGGGCGTTCTCGCCGTTGAGGCTCCAGGCGAGCTCGTCGGTGTGCGTCTTGCCGACGAGCCTCGCGCCGGCCTCGAACAGGCGCTCGACGGCGGGGGCCGTCCGCGTCGGCACCGGATGGGTGGCGAGCCATTCGGGCGAGCCCGCCCCGGTCGGCACGCCGGCCAGATCGAAGAAGTCCTTCACCGCGAAGGTGAGGCCGGCCAGAGGCCCGTCCGCCCGATCCTGCCGCTCGACGAGGCCGTGGGCGCAGAAGGCGCCGATCGTGTCGGTGATGCTCATCGCGGCTCGTGGAGGGTGGGAGCGGGACGGGTGAAGGTACGCGCACCGGCCTTCAGTCCGAAGAGCGGCTGCGCCAGCTCGGAGACTGCGTTCGCGGGCGTGTCCGTGTCGAGCACGACGAGGTCGGCGGGGTTCCCTTCCGCGATCCCGTAGTCGGCGAGGTTCAGGAGGCGCGCCGATTGCGACGTCACCATCTCCAGGCACCCGGCGAGGCCGGCGGGCGTGCCGATCTGGCAGATGTTGGCGTAGAGGTTGGCCATCCGGACGAGCGAGCAGTCGCCGAAGGGCGTGAACGGGTTCAGCACGTTGTTGGTCGACAGCGAGCAGGTGACGCCGAATTCGCGCAAGCGGTGGGCCGGCGTGACGCCGCGGGGCACGTCTCTGTCGTGGTCGCGGCCGGTCAGGAAGAGGTCCGTGGCGGGCAGGACGGTGGCCGCGACCCCGGAGGCGGCGAGCATCCGCCCGATCCGCTCGAGCTGGTCGGGCGGGACGGAGGAGAACTTCGTCACGTGGCCCACGGCGACGCGCCCGCCCCACCCGTACTGGTCCGTCAGCCGGCACACCTCGACGGCGTCGAGATGCGCGGGATCGAGGCCGAAGTCGAGGTGGAGGTCGATGTCGACGTCGTAGCGTCGCGCGAGCGCGAAGATGCGGGCGATCTGCCCATGCGAATCCCGATCCATGTAGGGGGCGCCGCCGATGACATCGGCGCCGCTCTCCAGACCTTCGACCAGCACCGCCTCGCAGCCCGGATCGTCGAGCAGGCCTTCCTGCGGGAAGATGCAGAGCTGCAGCGCGACAGCCCAGGCATAATCCCGCTTCAGGCGCGTCAGCGCACGCACGCTCGTCAGCCCGACGCGCGGATCGGCCTCGACGTGGGTCCGCATGCGCATCGTGCCCTGCGTGACGGCCCTGCGCAGCGTCCGCTCCGCCCGCGCGTAGACGTCGTCTTCGGTGAATGCGCGCTTGGCCTGCGCGACCGCGGCCACCGCCTCCGCCAGCGTGCCCTCGCGGCACGCGCAGCGGCCGAGCAGGCAGGACTTGTCGAGATGCACGTGGGTCTCGACGAAGCCCGGCACGACGAGTCTGCCGCCGAGATCCTCCTCCGGCGCGTCGCAGACGAGGGCGCGGCCGAGCGCGGCGACGCGGCCGTCCCGGATCGCGATGTCGATCGGCTCGGCGTCCGCCTCCGCCAAGCGCCCATTCCGAAGGACGAGATCGAAGCTCATGCGTGCACCTTCGAGGGCATCAGGGGTGAACCCGCATCGGTCCGGTCGCCGCCGAGGTAGGAGGCTTCGCGCGCGACATGCCCGGCCGCATCGGATTGCGCCGGCTCACCCGGCCGCGCGGCTCCGCCGAGACGTGGACGCACCGGCAGGGTCGCGAAGGCGCGGCGGTTGGAGCGGGCATGCGATGAGCGCGGCATGGCAAACCTCGTGAAGCAGTATTTTCGGCAAATTGTATGCCAACGGACTTGTTGTGTCCCAACGGACTTGGCGACCCCTGTCCGCGCTGAAAAACACGCTTTGAAATAGTGATCCATCATCGAGCGATGACGGAGGCCAGCGAGACCTGAACTCTGATGCCTTGCTTCGGACCGGTCCGCCGGAGAGGCCGTCGGGCCTCGCGCGGGCCTGAAACCCGTGGCGTGACCGTTGCACCGGGAGGTCCGTTTCGGCAGACAGCGCACCGGACGTCCGCCCGGGTCGCCGGAGCGGAGTGCGGCCCCGGAGAGGATCATGATCGACCAGTCCGCAGGGGCGACGGCGCGAAGGCCGCGACGTCGATGAAGGCGGCGGACGAGGGGGATCGCGTGGGCGCGATCTGCCAGACCCTGCGCCGGGCCATCGTGGAACGGGCGCTCACCCCCGGCGACCGCCTGCCGGAGGACGCCCTCGGCGAGCGGTTCGGGGTGAGCCGCACCATCGCCCGGCAGGCCCTGCTGCGGCTGGCCGGGGAAGGTCTGGTCGACCTGCGCCGCAATCGCATCGCCGTCGTGGCGACGCCGAGTTGGGAGGAGGCGCGCGACACCTTCGACGTGCGCCTCGGCCTGGAGCGGCTGGTGGTGCGCCGCCTCGCCGGGCAGCTCAGCCCGGCGCAGCGTCAGGCGCTGCTGGACCAGATCGCCCGCGAGGAGGCCGCCCGGGGCGGGCCCGAGGCGCTGTCGATCCGGCTCGCGACGGAATTCCACCTGATGCTCGCCGAGATGACCGGCAGCGCCGTGCTGACCCGCTACGTCGCGGAGCTCGGCTACCGCTGCGCCCTGATCCTGTCCCTCTACAGCCGGCCGCATTCCTCGGACTGCGCCGTGAACGAGCACCGCGATATCGTCGCCGCCCTGGTCGCGGGCGATGCCGACCGCGCCGCCGCGCTCATGGACCACCACCTCGACGCGGTGGCGGAGCGGGCGCGCATCGTGCCCCCGGCCCCGCGCGAGCGCGACCTCGGACGCCTGCTGGCCCCCTACGTGGCGGGCGGCGGAGCCTGAGCCGTCAGGCAGTGAGGCCGTGCTTGGTCAGCAGGCGCTCCGCGCTGTCGTTCCAGACCTCCATGCCGACGATCAGCCCGTCCCGCACGGTGAAGCGGTCGACGTAGCGGTTGCCCTCGAAGGGCGTGCCGTCCGGCCACGCGCCGTACAGGGTGCCCAGGCTGTAGACCGTGGTGACGCCGTCGCCCGGGACCACGTCCAGCCGCTCCATCCGCTTCTTCACCCAGGCGTAGCGGCCGGCATTGAAGGCCGTGACCTCGGACGGATGGTTGAAGACCCGGGCGCCGGTGAACACGATCCGGGTGCCCGGCGCCATGTAGCGGGCGGCCGTCTCGGGATCCGGGACCATCGAGGCCTCGAGGTAGGCGGTGACGTTGGCGGCGTCGCGGGCGGTCGCTGCATCGTGGGTCACGTCGGTCATGGCAGGCCTCCTGTCGGTCCAGAGTGCCGCAAAATCCGCGACAGTGCATGCAGGAAGTGTATGCACTTTGACGCTGGATTGAGCACAGGATGCCTACGGGCCTACAGTCAGTGGTCCGTGCAGCGGCCGAATCTGCCAATTCTGGGTGGCATGGAGGTTGCGGACGGTTGGGGCGCCCCGCCCTCGGAGACACGCCATGGCCTCCTTCCTGCCCCCGACCCTGCGCCGCATCGCGGTGACGACGAGCGCGCTGCTCGGCCTCGCGGTCACGACCGCGCACGGTGCCGACACCGTCAAGATCGGCCTCGTGACGGCCCTGAGCGGCCAGTCCGCGAAATCCGGCGAGGCGATCTCCCGCGGGATCGGGCTCGCCATCGACGAGATCAACGCCAAGGGCGGCGTCCTCGGGCGCTCCCTCGAGCTCGTGGCCCGCGACGACGAGGCCAACCCGTCCAAGGGCGTGCTGGCGACCCGCGAGCTGATCCAGAGGGTCGGCGTCGTCGCGGTGGTCGGCGGCCTCGACACGCCGGTCTCGATGGCGATCGTGCCCATCGCCAACCAGATGAAGGTGCCGTTCATCGGCCCCTGGGCGGCCGGCACCGGCATCACCCGCAACGGCGCCGCCGACAACTACGCCTTCCGCGTCTCGGCTGTCGACGCCCTCGTCGACGAGGCGCTGGTCGCCTACGCGGTGAAGACCTACGGGGCGAAGAAGCCCGGCATGATCCTCATCAACAATGCCTGGGGCGAGTCGAACCAGAAGGGCCTCAAGGACGCCCTGCAGGCCGCCAACCTCCCGGCGGCCGGCATCGAGAAGTACGAGGCCAACGACGTCGACATGGTGCCCCAGCTGTCGCGGCTGAAGGAGGCCGGCGCCGACGCGCTGTTCCTCGTCGGCAATGTCGGCCCCTCGGCTCAGGTGGTGAAGTCGCTGGACCGGATGGGCTGGTCGGTGCCGGTCGTCTCGCACTGGGGTCCGGCGGGCGGCCGCTTCGACGAGCTCGCCGGCCCGAGCGCCGGCAAGGTGCACTTCATCCAGACCTTCACCTTCGCGGGCAACGCGTCGCCGAAGGCGACCGCGGTGCTCGACGCGCTCAAGGCCAAGTACCCGGCGATCAAGTCGATGGCCGACGTCACCCCCGCGGTCGGCATCGCCAACGCCTACGACGCGACACACCTGCTGGCTCTGGCCATCCAGGCCGCCGGCTCCACCGAGGGCCCGAAGGTCCGCGACGGCTTCTACAAGATCGGCACCTACCCGGGCCTGATCAAAACCTACGACAAGCCCTTCGCCCCCGGCCGGCACGACGCGCTGGGCCCGGAGGACTACGTGTTCACCCGCTTCAAGGACGGTGAGATCGTCGCGGTGACCAACTGAGCCCGGCGATGCTGACCTCCATCCTCGTCAGCGGCCTCGGCCTCGGCAGCATGTACGGCCTCGTGGCGCTCGGCTTCCACGTGACCTACGCGGTGTCGGGGACCGTGAACTTCGCGCAGGGGAGCGTCGTCACCCTGGGCGCGGTCCTGGCCTACGCGCTCGGCGTCACCCTCGGCTGGCCGATGCCGGCCGCGATCGTCCTGGCGCTCGTGGGCTGCGCCCTGTTCGGCCTCGTGGTGGAGCGGGCGCTGGTCCGCCCGTTCGTGGCGCGCGGCTCGGACGCGTGGCTCCTGGCGACGGTGGCGGGCGGCATCGTCCTCGACAACACCGTGCTGTTCACCTTCGGCAAGGAGCCGCGCAGCCTGCCCTCGCCGCTGGCCACGAAGCCGGTGGAGATCCTCGGAACCGGCATCTACCCGCTGCAGCTCGTGATCCCGGTCGTCGGGATCGCGCTCGCCTTCGCGATCCGCACGGTGTTCCGGAAGACCGATCTCGGCCGCGTCCTGCTCGCCGTGGCGCAGAACGCCGACGCCGCCCGCCTGATGGGGATCGACGTGCGCCGCACCGTGGCCTGCGCCTTCGCGCTCTCGGCGGTGCTGGCCGGCATCGCGGGCCTGCTGATCGCGCCGCTCTTCTCGGTCTCGGCCGAGCTCGGCACGCTGTTCGGCATCAAGGCCTTCGCGGTGGCGATCCTCGGCGGCATCGGCTCCGCCACCGGAGTGATCCTGGCGGGGCTCCTCTACGGCCTCGTCGAGGCCGGCGTCACCGCGACCCTGGGCTCGACCTACACGCAGCTCGTGGTGTTCTCGGTGATCATCCTAGCCCTTACCCTGCGCCCCGACGGCCTGCTCGGCCGCGCCGCGGTCAACAAGGTCTGACGCGATGCACCGTCTGCGCTCGGCCCCGGCGATGCGGCTCGGCATCGCCGGCCTCACCGCCGCCGCGCTCGGCCTCGTCGCGCTGACCACCGGCTACAGCCACTTCGTGATCGCCCTCGTGGCGCTGACCACGGTGGCCGGCGTCGGCCTCAACGTGCTCCTGGGCCTGACCGGGCTGATCTCCTTCGGCCAGGCCGGCTTCTACGCGATCGGCGCCTACGCGAGCGCGATCCTGACACTTCACGGCGTCAGCTTCTGGCTGGCGCTCCCGGCCGCGGCGCTGATCGCCGCGCTCGTCGGCGGCCTCGTGGCGGTGCCGGCGATGCGGGTGAAGGGCCCCTACCTCGCCATGCTGACGATCGCCTTCGGCTTCATCGTCGAGCACGGCCTGATCGAGGGCGGCGAGCTGACCGGCGGCCAGAACGGCCTCGTCGTCACCGACGCGCCGACGCTGTTCGGCGAACCCGTGACCGCGGCCGGGCTCGCGGTGCTGGCGGTGCTCGCGGCCGGCGCGAGCCTCGCCGGGTTCGATGTCCTCGCCCGCAGCCGCCTCGGCCGGGCGATGCGCGCCGTGCGCGACGCCGACGTCGCCGCGGCGGCTCTGGGCTTCGATCCGGTCCGGGTGAAGACCCTGGCCTTCGCGATCTCCGCCGCCCTGACCGGCCTCGCGGGGGCGGTACTGCCGCCGCTGATGCTGTTCATCGCGCCGAGCTCGTTCCCGTTCTCGCAGTCGATCCTGTTCGTCCTGTCGGTGATCGTCGGCGGCGCCGGCACGGTGCTCGGTCCGCTCTTCGGGGCCCTCGTCACCGTGCTGCTGCCGGAGGCGCTGTCCGGCCTCGCCGAGTACCGCCTGCTGTTCTTCGGCGTCGCGACCCTGGCGGTGCTGTGGCTGGTGCCCTCGGGGCTGGTCGGCAGCCTCGCCCGGCTGCTGCCCCGCGGCCGCGAGGCGCCGGCCGCAGGGGATGGCGGGGCGGCGCCGCTGCCCGGCACGGCGGCGCGCGAGGCCCTCGTCCTCGACGGCATCGGCATCCGCTTCGGCGGCATCACGGCGGCGGAGGGGGTCGATCTCACCGCCCGACCGGCGGCCGTCACCAGCGTGATCGGGCCGAACGGCGCCGGCAAGACCACCGTGCTCAACATGGTCTCGGGCTTCTACCGCCCGAGCGCCGGGGCGATCCGGCTGGGTGGACGCGACCTCGCCGGGCGGCCGGCTTACGTCGTCGCCCGCGCCGGCATCGCGCGCACCTACCAGACCACGCGCCTGTTCGGCTCGCTCCCGGTGGTCGACAACGTGGCCCTCGGCCTCGCGCCGGGCCGACTCTGGCGCCGCGCGCGGGTGCGGGATCGCGCGACGGCCGCCGCGCTCCTCGCCTTCGTGGGCTACCGCGGCGCCCTCGACCGCCCGGCCGCCGAGCTGCCCCATGTCGACAGGCGGCTCGTGGAGATCGCCCGGGCGCTCGCCGGCAGCCCTGCGGTCCTGCTCCTCGACGAGCCCGCCGCCGGCCTGTCGCGGGCCGACACCGACCGGCTGGCCCGGCTGATCCGCCGGATCGCCGACAGCGGCGTCGCGGTGGTCCTGGTCGAGCACGACATGCCCCTGGTGATGGGCATCTCCGACCACATCCTCGTCATGGATGCCGGACGTCCGATCGCGCGGGGCACGCCCGCCGAGATCCGGCGCGACCCGGCGGTGCTGCGCGCCTATCTCGGCGGCGCCGACACGCCGGCCCGGCCGCGGAGCGCGCCGTGGCAGGGGCCGGCGGATGCCGTCCTCGCCGTCCTCGACCTGACCGCCGGCTACGGCGCCGCGCCGGTCCTCGACGGCGTCCATCTCGACGTGCGGCCGGGCGAGACCGTCGCCCTGCTGGGCGCGAACGGCGCCGGCAAGTCCACGGCCATGCGGGCGCTCGCGGGGCTTCTCCGCCCGGTCGCGGGATCGGTCGTGTTCGACGATCGGCGCATCGACGCGCTGCCCGCCCACCGGATCGCCCGGAGCGGCCTCGTCCTGGTGCCGGAGGGCCGGCAGGTCTTCCCGGAGCTGAGCGTCGTCGAGAACATCCGCCTCGGCGCCTTCGGGCGCGGGACGCCGATCGACCCGGCCGAGGTGGAGCGCTTGCTCGACCGGTTCCCGCGGCTGCGCGAGCGGGCGGCAAGCCGGGCGGGCCTGCTCTCCGGCGGCGAGCAGCAGATGCTGGCGATCGCCCGCGGGTTGATGGCGCATCCGCGCATCCTGCTGCTCGACGAGCCGTCGCTGGGCCTCGCCCCCGCGATGATCAACGCTCTCTACGCCACCGTGGCCGAGCTGCGCGACGAGGGCGTCACCATCCTGATCGTGGACCAGATGGCGGCTTTGGCCCTCACGGTCGCCGATCGCGGCTACGTGCTGGAGCAGGGCCGGGTCGTCGCGCGCGGGACGGCCGCGGAGCTGTCGGCGGACAAGGGGCTGGAAGCGGCCTATCTCGGAGCGGCCTGACGGGGACACGGTGCCGGGACGCGCTCGGGGCAGGTACGCCTCCGGCATCATGAGGCGCGCCATGGTAAGGGCACGGGCCGGCGCGCGGCCCGTGCCGGGGCACCGGCTCGAACTCACCGGGCACCCCGACCCGACCTTGAGCCGGCGGTTCCTGGGGGTGGCGGCGAGCCACCCGGGTAGCCAGCCGGGGGCGGTCGCGGTCGCGGTCGCGGACGTGACCGTGCCGGGCGGCGCGCACGCACCACGCTCGTAGGCTCAAGACCCTGCGCGGCCTGATACCCGGCGCGTCAGCCTCGGCGCCCCTACGACGAAGTCCCCCCGCTTCAGGATCGTCCCGGCACATCCAATCCCGGGAGCATATGCCTAGGTCAACGCGTATCCCGCATCGGCGCGCTCGATGCGTCCGCTCGTGGCGAGGTGCATCCCGGTCACCCTCAAGCCCTCCGCCGCCGCGCGGTCGAGAATGCGCCGTCGCGTCGTGATCGCCTCCGCCGGATCGGCATCCCAGATCACCGTCCAATCCGGGTGCGGCATCTGCAGCACCCGCGAGTGGACGATATCGCCCCAGATCAGCAGCCGATCGGATCCGTCCGCGATCATGACGCCCATATGCCCCGGTGTATGGCCGGGCAGCGGCAGCGCATGGATGCCCGGCGCGAGTTCCGTTTCGCCGGAGACACGCCGGATCCGGTCGGGATAGGCCGCCAGCACCGCCTGCGCCGTATCGAACATCGGGCTCAACGCGGCCGGAGCAGAGGCTCTGGCCGCCGCATCCGACCAGTAGGTCACCTCACGCTCCTGCAACACGAGTTCCGCGTTCGCGAACCGCGCGAGGCGGTTCGGCGTCAGGAGACCGCCCGCGTGGTCGGCATGCAGATGGCTCAGCCAGATGGTCTCGACCTGATCCGGCCGCACGCCCTCCGCCGCCAGTGCCGCGGTCACACGGTTGAACCCCGGCCCGAGCACGGTGCCGCAGCCCGCATCGAGCAGCCAGTGCCGTTCCCCGCGTCGGATCAGGAACGCGTTGACCGGCTCCGGCGACGGGCCCGTCGCGGGAAGGCCGGCATCCTTCAACAAGGCCTGTCCGGCTTGGCTCCCGGCGGCCGGGATCATGCTCGGCTCCAGCGGAAAGAGCCCGTCGCGCAACGGTGTCACCGTGAACGCGCCGACCCGGTACGGACCCCTCACGGGCGCGGCTGCCGCAGGGCGGTGCAGCCCGAGCGGGACCAGGGCGGACGCGGCCAGCAGGGTGCGGCGGGAGAGTTGAGGCGACATGGCCGACTCCTCGGAGAGGGGACAGCGCCATCCTCCGGATCGTGCCGGGATCAGACCAGGGAAGTCCGCCCGCGGAGATCCGGGCATTCTTCCCGTCTGCTCGAGCGATGGCTTGCGCACCCCGACGATCCCGGTGCCAAATCACGCCCTCGCTCCGAGCGCGGCCGTTTGATCCATGAGCCTGCCCACGCATCTCGGTCTTCGCCTTCTCGTGGTCGCCGTGCTCTGCTTGGCGGGGGCGATCGCATGGGCCGCCTGGGACGCCCATGCGAGCCTCCGTGCGGAAGCCGCCATGTCGGCGGATCGGATCGCCGCGCAGCTGGCGCGGCAGCCGGGCCTCGGAAGCGCCGGGCCGGCCGCGATGCCGGTCAGCGCGCCGCAAGCCGCACCGGCGGTCCTCACGCTCCTGCCGGGCATCTGCGCCGACATCCATCTCGGCGTGGAATTGCCCCGCCGCTTCTGCGGTGACTGGGACGGCCTCGATGCCGCCCCCGCGTGGTTCCGAACGGCGCTCGTCCGGGGAACCGATACCGCGCCAACGATCCGGGCGGTCGTGTTTCGCGAGCGCACGATCGGCAGCGTCACGACATGGCCCGATCCGATGGCATCGGCGGCGCGTCTCTGGCGGCGGACGTGCCTTGCAGCGGGCCTCGCCCTCGGTCTGGCTGCGGCGACGGTGCTGCTGAACTGGCTCGCCGTGATGCGCCTCGTCGCCCCGGCCGGGCGGATCGTGCAGGGGCTGGAGAACCTCGACACGGCCGGCCCCCGACCGTCGCTGCCACGCTTCGCCGCCACCGAGTTCGACCGCGTTGCCCGCGCCTGCAACGCACTCGCCGACCGGCTCGCCCACACCGAAGCCGAGCGCGCGGGCCTGATGCAGCGGCTCGTCACGGTTCAGGAAGACGAGCGGCAGGCCCTCGCGCGCGACCTGCACGATGCCTTCGGCCAGTGCCTTGCCGCCGTGGGTGCCCGTGCCGCAGCGATCGAATTGGCAGCGCCCCCGGAGCGCGCGGATCTTCGCGATGACGCCCAGGGCATCGAGGCGATCATCGCCACCATGCGGGAGAGCCTGCGTGGAGCGCTGGCCCGCCTCGAACTGCCGGATCTCGCCGAAGCCGGTCTGGAGGAGGCGCTGCGTAGCCTCGTCGCGGACTGGCGAGGACAACTCAGGTCCGGCCCGGCCCTGCATCTCGATGTGACGGGCGATCTCACCGACATGCCCGAGAACGTCGCGGCGAGCCTCTACCGGATCGCGCAGGAACTCCTGACGAACGCCTTGCGCCACGGCAGGCCGAGCCGGGTCTTCCTGCGGCTCGACCGGTCGGAGGCCGGGCCACGGACGGTGACGCTGACGCTGGACGACGACGGCGGCGGCGATGCGTCCCGAGCCGCGTCCCATACCGGCCGGGGGCTCGTCGGCATCCGCG
Organism: Methylobacterium sp. A49B; assembly: GCF_053346215.1. Lineage (NCBI taxonomy): Bacteria > Pseudomonadati > Pseudomonadota > Alphaproteobacteria > Hyphomicrobiales > Methylobacteriaceae > Methylobacterium > Methylobacterium sp. A49B. The sequence goes on along the minus strand of NZ_JBKFBO010000112.1, from coordinate 174,225 downwards.
CACGGCTCGCCGCCCTCGGCGGAGCGTTCTCGCTCACCGGCACCGGCACTGGAATCCGGGCCTGCGCATCCGTGCCAACCGTCGGCTGAGGTCGCCGCATGGCCACGTCCATCCTCCTCGTCGATGACCATCCCGTCGTGCGAAAGGGCTATCGCCGCCTGATCGAGCGACAGCCAGGCTTGGTCGTGGTCGCGGAAGCCGAGAGCGCGGCAGCGGCCTATTGCCAATACAAGGCTCACGAGCCCGATCTCGTGATCCTCGACCTGTCGCTGCCCGGCCCGAGCGGCATCGAGGCCATCCGTCACATCCGCCAATGGGACGGGGCCGCCCGCATCGTCGTGTTCAGCATGCGCACCGGAGCGGTGATCGCGCGCCAAGCCTTCGCCGCAGGGGCGAGCGGGTATGTCAGCAAGGCGAGCTCACCCCGTGAGCTGCTGGCGGCGGTGGCCGCCGTGCTCCGCGGCGAGCGAGCGATATGCGCCGACATCGCGCACGCGATCGCCCAGGACGAGGTGGCCGGGGGGCGCACGGCGCTCGACGACCTCAGCCCGCGGGAGCTCGAGATCCTGAGCCTGACCGCGGGCGGGATGACCGCCCAGAGCGTAGCCGAGGCGCTGTGTCTGAGCCTCAAGACGGTGCACAACAACCTCTCGGTGATCCGCGCCACTCTCGGGGCGCGCACCGATGCCCATCTCGTCTGGATCGCGATCGGGGCCGGGCTTGTATCGCCCTCCGAGGAACGAATGCCCCTGCGGAAGTCATAGGATTTCGTGCGCTCTGACGACTTCTCGACCAAAAGCCAACAGACTGACATCCACCCCGAGCCGAAGTTGCCGGACGGCTGACGAGCGGCCGCTTCTGAGAAGAGTCGGCAGCGGTCGGGGCGGCTGGGTTGGGTCGCAAGCGGACGGGCCGCTCGGTGTGGATCTGCGCCGGCCCGCCTTCGAGCAGCAAAGCATGGACGCGGACCGTCGTCTCCGCGCGGGCCTCCGGCCCAGAGGAGGCACTCCGAGCGTCCGGACGCACGCGGGCGGGTTCAGAAGCGACCCGCGATGGTCAGGCGCACGGCCGTGGGCTCCACCGGATGGAAGACCCGGTCGATCAGCCCCTCCGCCGCCTCGCCAGGCAGGCGGGACACGTACGCGTAGGTGATCTGGTCGGACTTGCTGTTGGTCAGGTTCAGCACGTCCAGCGAGACGCTGATGCCGGTCTCGAAATTGTAGCCAACCCGGCCGTTGAACAGCGCGGTCGGTCGCGAGCGGATCGAGTTGTCCTCGATCAGGGGTCGCGGGCCGAAGTAGCGGAATCTCAGGGAGCCGAACCAGCCGAGCGGCTCGCCGAAGGTGACGCCCGCCGAGGCGATGGTGGTGGGCGCCTCGGGCACGCGGTTGCCGACCGGATCGTAGTCCGAGAACCGGGCGTTGGTGATCGTCAGATCCCCCTCCAGCGACAGCCAGGGCGTTACGGCGTAGCGGTTCGTCCACTCGACACCGAAGCGCCGGGTCGGGCGACTCGGCTCCGTCGTGCCGGTGTCGCCCTGGAACAGGTTCTCCGAGGCGAAGTCGAGCCGGAACAGGGCGAGGCTCGTCTCCAGACCGGCGATGGAGCGGTTGCGCAGCCCGACCTCGTAGCCCGTGGACGGCACCAGGAACGGCGAGCGGGTGGTGTTGAACAGCGACGACGTCGGGTCGACGGTGGCGGTCACGCCGCGCACGTCGTTCGAGTGGAAGCCGCCGCCGTAATTCACGTAGAGTTCGGTGTCGAACCACGGCCCGAGCGTCAGGCCGAGCTTCGGGTTGACGATGCCGTCCCGCGCTTGGCCGGAATTGGCCGGCGTGTCCGAGACGACGCTGGCGGAGTAGCCGTCCGCGCGGAAGCCGATCGAGGTGCGCAGCCAATCGGTCCAGCGGACTCGGTTGTCGAAGTAGAAGGCCCCGCTCGTCTCCAGCACGCGATCGTCGAGCACCCCGGAACGGTACTGCCGGTTCGTGGTGTTGAACAGACCGACCCGGATCGAGTCGGTCCGCGTCTGCACGCCGATCTCATTCTCCATCGGGCGCCCGAACAGGTCGCCCTGGAAGATGTGCAGGGCCTCGCCGCCGCCGATAATGCGTTGATCGAGCTGGTGGAACTGGTCGCCATTGACCGGGTCGTTGAGGAAGTAGGTGAAATCGTTGAACAGGTTCAACTGGGACCGGATGATGTAGGCCGAGGCCCGCGTCACGCCCGTATCGTCCGTCGCACTGAACTTGCCCGAGAGCGAGAAGCGCGAGGTGTCTCCGCCATCCGCGGGATTGATCGTGTCGTAGCGGCTGATGAGGCCAGCGACGACGGCGCGCTCGGGGATCTGGTTGGTCGCCGTCCACCGGGCTGCGTAGGCCATGCCGGTGATCGAGAATCCGTCGAGCGGTGTGCCCTGGCTGTAGCGGGCCACCCCGTTGATCTTGCGCAGCGCGTCCGGGACGACCCACGGGCCGTCATAGACCTGCGCCTCGCCAGCCAGGAGCAGGTTGCCCTCGCCCAGTGGCACGGTGGTGATCGACAGGGCGCGCTTGTAGCCGAAGCTGCCGATCGACGTCAGGGCGACGTTCCTGGGTGTCGCGTCGAGGTAATCGATCCGCACCGAGCCCGCGGATGCGAAATCGCCGTCGCGCACGAAATACGGCCCCTTGTGGAACTCCACGGCACCGACAAGCTCGGGGATGAGGAAGTTGATGTCGGCGTAGCCCTGGCCGTGGGCGTGGGTGCGCATGTTGAGCGGCATGCCGTCGAGGAACAGCGCGATGTCGGTGCCGTGGTCGAGGTTGAAGCCGCGCAGGAAGAACTGATTGGCTTTGCCCTCGCCCGAGTGCTGCGTGACGATCAGCCCCGGCACCGCCTCCAGCACCTCGCCGGGGCGGGTCACGGGGCGGCTGTTGACCTGCGCACCCGTGATGACGCCGGAACTGGCGGAGTCCACCGGTGTGCTGATCCCGCCGATGCCGGTCGTGCCTCCGACATAGCCTGCGCTCGCGGACGGACCGGCTTGCGGAGCCGTGGCCGCGGCGGTCTCCGCCGTGACCGAGATCTCCTCCAGCGTTGCCTCGGTGGTCGCCGCACGCGACGTGGATCGGTCCTGGGCTACAGCCGCTGATGCGAGTGCGGCGAGGCCGAGGCCCGACAAGGTCGAGAGCCTTCGGCCGGTTTGACGGTGGAACACGGGAGCCTCGGCAACGGCAGTGGCACGTCACCGCGAACAAGTCCGAGACAACCGCGTCAGCGCGGCTGTCTCGACACCCACCAGGACACCCCGCCCGGCGCGTTTCGCGTGTGACCACGGCTGACGGCAGGTCTCCTGGCTCGCGGGTCGCCGCCCTCGCACCGTCTTCCCGGATGGGTCTCATCCAGTGACGCGGTGGTGCTGGGCTCGCCGCTCACAGTTGCGGGGGCAGCCGCGGCTTCGGGGCGAACCCCTCACCGCGTTCCCTTTTGATCCCCGAGGGGAACCGTCACAGTCAGGCTAGGTGATCGGCCAAAGCTCCGTCAACGCGACAGAGCGCGTTCCTGTGACGTGTGCCCTTTTGGCTGCGTTCGGGAGCGCGCCTTGTGGGAGTGGCCGGCCGCTCCCGCTGCGTGCGGTCCCGCTATTCAGCCTTGCGATGCCCGCGACCGTGCTGATCCTTGTCGGCACCTGCCGCCGCCGCGGCTTCCTTCTCGGCCTTGCCCGCCGTCGCCATGCTCGTGGCGGCGTCGCTGGTTGCGCCGGACGGTGCGTTGGACGCGGCCGATTTCGGATGGCCTCTGCCCTCCGTCGGCGTCTCGGCTTTCCCACCCTCCATCACCACAGGATGGCCGGCATCGGCCTTGGCGCTTCCGGCCGCTTGGACCTCGGCCGTCTTCTGCTCCTGTGCGCTCCGCGTCGCATGGTGCTGGCCGTCACCGGACTGACCCTTCGCGGGATTCGACATCGTGACCTCATCTGTGCTGGTCACGCGGCAACGGCCCACAGCCGCCACAGTTCGGTGAGGTCGCCCGGTGCGACGAATGGCCGAACGCGGCGCGCGGCTTCCCTGCCAGACAGGTCGTCGACGTGCGCGGGCCCGGATGCGCCAGGGCGATCACTGTCGTCGTCTTCGGTCATTGCCGCCCGGCCGGTTCGAGCGGACGGACAACCGTGCAACCAGCGGCGGAACCCATGCTCCCGAGCAGCGTGAGCGCTCAAGACCGCACGAAGGCTCTGTCGTCGCCACCCCAGGCGATGAGATTGAGAGTGGCGACCGTCCGCTTCTCCACCAGCTGAGTCTGGAAACGGACGGGCCGCTTGCGGCCGCAAACCGGACAGCCACCTGTCTTTCCTTGCACGCGGTGCGCTGACCGAGATCGCGCCGCGACGTTCTCGAGCCGAGCCGGTTGCATGCGAGGCCGCTATGGAACAAAATGTGAACTCGTGGTCGGGCGCGGCGGGCGCTACCGTGGGCAGCGACATGTCACCTTCACGTTCCGGCCGCACGCTGTTCTTCTTCGAGAAACCCTCGGCGATGCGGCAGCTGCAGCGCTTCTTCCGCTCACCGAACACCGTCTGCGTGGCCGCCGAGGGGCACCTGCTGTCCGCCGAAGAGCCAGGCAGTATCCGACCCGAGTGGAAGCCCTGGCGCTTCGACGCGCTGCCCATCACGCTCGCCACGATCCCGGTCAGTTGCGGCACGAACCGGTCCGGGCAATCGCACGAGCCGAAGATCGCCGCCATCCGGCAGGCGCTGAGCGGCGTCGAGCGCGTGATCATCGCGACCGATCCCGGGCGCGAGGGTTCCATGATCGCCTGGGAGGTGCTGGAGCACCTCGGCTGGCGTGGCCGCGTCGACCGGATCAAGCTCGGCGCGCTCGACGATGTCTCGATCCGGCGCGCCTTCGCGGCCCTGGCCAAGGAGGTCGGCTCGGGCGAGCGCGACTACGCCGCCTACCTCGAAGCGCTGTGCAGGCAGTACGAGGACTACCACCTCGGGCTGAACGGCACCCGGGCCATCTCGCTGCGCCTGCGCCCGCCCGAGTTCCGGGAACCCTGGCGCTTCGGTGGCGTGCAGACGCCCACCCTCGCCATTCTGGCCGACCTGGAGGCGCGCATCCGCTCCTTCGTGCCGCAGGACTTCTTCAAGGTCGCCCTGCACCTGAGCACGCAATCCGGTGCCGAACTGACGCTGTGGCACGCCCCCAAGGATCGGATCTTCGACGCGGCCATCGCCGAGACGATCCGGCAGGCGGCCACGACCTGGTCGGGCCCCCTGGCGGTCGCGCACAAGGACGTGCGCCGCGCGCCCCCTCGTCTGTTCTCCAAGGACACCCTGGCGCGGCGCTGCGCCAAGCGGTTCGGCTGGGACCCGCAGCACACGGCAGGGCTCGCTCAGGAGCTGTACGACCAGGGTTACCTCAGCTACCCGCGCACGGAGTCCGAGTACCTGCCGGACGGGCAGGCGGGTGATGCCGCCGCGATCGTCGCCGCCATCGCGACCGTGCTGACCGACATGCGCGACGTCAGTCCGGGAGGCGAGGTGCCCCTGATCCGACGCGGGGCGAAGGGGCACTACGTCAAGGACCCGGGCGAGCACCATGCCATCGTGCCCCTGCGCAAGGTGCCGGAGCGCAGCCGGCTTTCGGCCGACCAGTTCCGGTTGTGGGAACTCGTCGCGAAGGCCTTTCTCGCCGCCCACCTGCCCGACGGCATCGACGCCCGAACGACCGTCACGGCCGAGGTCGGGACGCCGCTGGGCGCGAAGCGGTTTGCCGTTTCAGGCAGCGTCATCCGCGCCCCGGGCTGGCGTGCGATCTACGGCAGCGAGGCCGAACTCGAAGCGGACGTCGTGCCCGGCAAGGCCAAGCGCGAGGCCGAGGCCACGTCCGCACGCCTGCCACTCGTGAACGACGGGGAGGGTGCATCGGCCGCGGGCGCGGATGTCGCCACCGCGATGACCGAGCCGCCGCGGCGGATCACCCGCGGCGAGTTGCCGGTGGTGATGGGCCGGCTGATCGACCAGATCGATGATCCGGCGGTCAAGCGCGCCCTGGAGAACCCGGTCAACCCGAACGAACCCAAGGGCCTCGGCACGGCCGCCACCCGCGACACGATCCTACCCAAGCTCCTGAAGAGCCGCTACATCACGCTGGCCAACGGCAAGGATCCGGCCATCGAAGTGACCGAGGTCGGGCTGGCCTTCATGGCCGCGGTGCGACGCGTGTTCCCGGCCTATGGCGACCCGGTCGGACGCGCCCTGTTCGAGGCGGAACTGGCCGAGATCGGTCGCGCGACCACGCGGGCCGAGGCCATCGAGCGCGCCGACGCCTTCCGGCAGCGCACGCGCGCGCGCCTCGACGAGCTGATCGCCGCGATCTCAAGCTCGCCCGTCGTCAGCCTCGATCCGAGCCTGATCCCGCCAAGTCGGGCGGACGATCGGCCGCCGACGCCGGCTATGGTGTCGTTCGCGGTGAGCTTGGCCGAGCGGAGGGGCGTGACGCTGCCGCGCGGCTGCAAGAGCAGCATCAGCGTCTGCCGGGCTTTTCTCGACACCCATGCCGGGCCGCGCCCGCCTCGGGAGGGGAATACCGGACAATCCGGCGACCGCCGGACCCCGAGCGCGGCGATGCGCGGTTACGCACGCAGTCTGGCCGAGCAGCGAGGCATTCCATGCCCATCGGAGTGCGAGACGGACTTTGACGCCTGTCGGCGCTTCCTCGACGCGCACGCCGCGCGGCCGCAGCGTGGAGCGGAACCGTCGGCCCCTGGCGCAGCGCAGGCCAAGGTGCCCGGTGGACGCGGCAATCGGCGGGGCAGGGCGGCACAGGCGCCGAGGCAGGCCGCCGCACGACGTCGAGCCTGACGCGACCGGCGGGGTGCTACGACGGACCTGTCATCCATCCTGACGCCGCGGATGACTCATCGTGCTCGTCTTCAACCGGCCCCGGTATCGTGGCCTCTGTGGTCGTAGCGATGCGACGCCGCGGATTAGCGCCCTATCTCGACCCGACGCTGGCCAACGAAGAGGGTGCATGTCTCACTTTCCGACTTCCCGCTACGCCGACCGCACGAGCCTTCAGCTCAAAGCCGAGATCCGCGAGTCATCCTCGAGCGAGGTCTGGGCGGAGATCGAAGCCGAGCGACAGGCACAAGATGAGCGGACGAAACGTCTGCGGGCGCTGCGACGGGCGCGCGAGCACCTGACCTCCTGATCGCCCTTCGACCTGGCAACGACCGTGGCCATCAGGCTCCGGAGGAGGGTGAGAACGGGCCGGCTCCGGTGATGGACGCGGATCACGACCTTGAGCATTCGCCGCTGTCCGGCCGGTTCACCCGTGACGGATTCACCGTTGCATCACCGTTGAAGTCGAGATCGACCGGGTCCTGGGCACGACCGAACCTTCGCGGCTGGAGGCGGTCGACCAGAACGGAAGCTGCACCGCCTGGCACGAGCGCGTCGCGGCCTTCCTCGCGGTGTTCGAGGCGAGCGGCATCATTGATCGCCGCCGCCGCACCCGATGTCCGTCACTGAGCGAGCGCGGTCCGACGGGGAAGGCATGTCGGGCGATGCGGCCGGCCCATCGTGTGGGGTCTCGACGCCCCTTCAGTGGCGCAGCCGGCCTCGACCGATCAGCACAAAGAAAACAGCGAGCGCGACGGCGTTCACGGTCAGGCCCCAGCCGTAACTGTGCAGCGATTGAGCGTAGATCGGGTGACCGAGCTGACCGAGGCCGACGAGCGCCCCGACCACGGCCAGGGCGGCGAACAGAAGAGCGAAGACGAGCATGACCTCTCCTCCTCGAAACACTTCGAAGCCTTAAACCAAGCGGTCGCCTTGCTCCCGGTTCCCGAAAGCCCGCTTGTTCACCGGCGATGGTGTCGGAAAAGAGGATGAGCGGTCGGCCGAAGAACACGGCATCGGCCAGATCAACGTCTGGCTTGAGTTGACGGTCTCCGAGATCAAGGCATCCAGACCTTAGAGCCCGCGAACGCATCGTTCTGCCCGGCCGAGGTTCGACGTGTGTCCACGTCGCTGCGAGCGGGGCTGGAACGCTCGGCGCCGCATGAACGACCGCGAACGACCTTGCACACCCGAGGGATGATTTTTCCGCGCCCGTCGTGCAACTCTGGACGTCTCGCGCCATTCACCCTGCAGATCTTGATGCAAATCAGTTGGGCCGGACCGGTGCAGGAAGGGCGTCGTCCGGTACGGGAGTTGGATGGAGCAGATCGATTACGTCTACGAAGGCGGCTGTGACGGTGTCGACAACCCACTTCTGAATGCCGTCGCCTACGGCCTCGCCCAATTGCTGCCGATCGAGGAGTGCGAGGACTGGCCCCAGCCGTTGCTGGAACTGCTGGCGCGCCTGGAACTGCCGGATATTGAGGAGCCGACCCCCACCCCGCTCGTCGTGGTGGTCGGACGGTGCCCGAGTATGGCGGAACAGGCTGCCACGCTGCTGCGCGCAAGTGAGCTGAACGTCGAGTGCTGTGACACAGGCGAGGAAGCTTTGCAGGCCTTGCAGCGGCGGAGTGGCGAGGTCGCGCTCGTGGTCGCCGATCAGCAGCTCACCGGCACCCTCGACGGGTTCGGCCTCGTTCAGGTGCTGCACCGATCATGGCCCGGGATCCCGGTCATCCTGGCGACCGCGGGCGGTCCACCCTCCCGCCTGCCTCCTGCAGTCACCGCGCTCCCGAAGCCGTGGCTGCCCCTCGCGCTGTTGGTCGAGACTCACCGGGCCGTGCAGGTTCCCTCCCGCCTCAGTCATTGACGGCCGGCGACCTGGCGCCTGCTCAACCCTGTCGCCTCAGAGGCTGTGGGCCGGCGCAGAGCGGCATCCGGGCGGCGGTCATGGAGTGACGCTGTAGGACGCGGCGTGGCAGCACACCTCGATGCCGCCACTTCGAAAGCGCTCACGGTGCCGTGACGATCGAAGAATTTTGAATGGAGCGGGTGAAGGGAATCGAACCCTCGTATTCAGCTTGGAAGGCTGCTGCTCTACCATTGAGCTACACCCGCGCGGGCGGATCGTTAGCACGCCGTACGGCCCATGAGAAGGTGGCCTCAGCCGAGGCCCAGCGCGACGCGGGCCTCGGCAGGCGAGGCTACGCGGCGGTCGTGGCGGCGGACCGCCTCGGCCGCGAGGCCGACCAACTCGGCGTTGCTGGCGGCCAAGCGATCCTTCGTCACCCGGATGTTGTCCTCCAGGCCGGTGCGCACCGCATCCGCGCCGCGGCTCAGCGCCCACTCCATGACCACCGCCTGGTTGCGGCCGATCCCGGCCGCCGTCCAGGTCGCCTCGGGCAGGATCCGCCGGGTCTCGGCGAGCAGGATGTCGAGGAGGTGCTCCTCGGCCGGCATCGCGTTCTGGACGCCCATCACGAACTGCACGTGCGGGCGCGCGTCGATCAGGCCGGCCTCCACCAGCCGCTTGGCGCCGTGCAGGTGCGAGAGGTCGAAGATCTCGATCTCGGGCCGGACGCCGTGCTGCTTCATCTGGCCGGCGAGGTCGGTCACGAGGCTCGCGGCGTTCTCGTAGACGATCGTCGGGAAATTCACCGAACCGGTGGACAGCGAGGCCATGTCGGGCCGGTGCTTCAGCGACAGGCCCCGGGCGGCCGGGTCGCGCCCGCGCCCGCCGGTGGAGAACTGCACGATCATTCCGGGGCAGTGCTTGCGCAGCCCCTCCTGCACGGCGGCGAATCTCTCTGGGTCGGAGGAGGGCGACTCGTCATCGTTGCGCACGTGGATGTGGCAGAGCGTGGCGCCGGCCTCGAAGGCCTGATGCGTCGACTCGATCTGCTCGGGCACGGTCACCGGCACCGCCGGGTTGTCGGCCTTGCGCGGCACGGAGCCGGTGATCGCCACCGCGATCACCACGGGCGCCGCGCTCCGGGATTCTGCCATCCGCCTGTCCTCCGTGCCTCAACGGGTCTCGGCGACCGGGATAGCGTCGCGGATCCAGGATCTGAACCGCCCGGCGCGGGCGGCAGGCCCGTACGCGGGACATCTCCGGCCGGATGACAGTCCGGACTTGTGTCTTGGCGGCGCTTGCCGCACCTCTCGGGCCGCGAGGCGCACGATGCATGACACCGTCCTGGTCCTGAACGGGCCCAACCTGAACCTGCTCGGCAAGCGCCAGCCGGAGATCTACGGCCGCGAGACGCTGGCCGACGTCGAGGCCCTGTGCCGCGAGACCGCGGCAAGCTTCGGCCTCGCGGTCGTGTGCCGCCAGAGCAACGCCGAGCACGTGCTGATCGACGCGATCCACGAATTCCGCGTGGGCTCGGCCGGCATCGTCATCAACGCGGGCGCCTACACCCACACCTCGGTGGCGCTCCTCGATGCGCTGAACACCTGCGAGGTGCCGGTGATCGAGTGCCACATCTCGAACGTCCACCGGCGCGAGGCCTTCCGCCACCACTCCTACATCTCCCTCGCCGCCACGGCCGTGCTGGCGGGCTTCGGGACGCACGGCTACGCCCTGGCGATCCGGCACCTCGCGCATCTGCGGTCGGGCAGGACTGCGTGAACCGCGGATAGCGCCGCGATCAGGGTTGACGCTGACGGAGACAGGGCGGAGGAGGGCGATCAGGCCTCATTTCCACGCACGCTCCCCGGCCCGACCGGTCCCCACCGTCCCGGAGAGCGCCTCAAGCGGAGCGCGCACGCCGCATGACCAGCCCCTTCCTGCCCCTCGACCGAGCGGTGATCGCCCGCGAGGCGGCCAAGATGTTCCTCGAGATCGGGGCCGTCCTGTTCTACAAGGACGAGCCGTTCAAGTTCACCTCCGGCTGGGCGAGCCCGGTCTACACCGACAGCCGGAAGATCATCTCGTTCCCCCGCCTGCGCGCGACGTTGATGGACTTCGCCACCGCCACGATCGTGCGCGAGATCGGCTACGAGCAGCTGACCCACATCGCGGGCGGCGAGACCGCCGGCATCCCCTTCGCGGCCTGGATCGCCGACCGGATGATGCTGCCGATGCAGTACATCCGGAAGAAGCCCAAGGGCTTCGGCCGCAACGCCCAGATCGAGGGCGAGATCGTCGAGGGCGCCCGGACCCTGCTGGTCGAGGACCTCGCCACCGACGGGCGCAGCAAGGTCAATTTCTGCAAGGCCCTGCGCGATTCGGGCGCCCAGGTCGAGCACTGCTTCGTGCTGTTCTACTACGACATCTTCCCCGACAGCGCCGCGCTGATGCAGGAGATCGGCATCAAGCTCCACTATCTCACCACGTGGCGGGACGTGCTGGCGGTGGCGAAGGAGATGGGCACCTTCGACCCGAAGACGCTGGCCGAGGTCGAGAGCTTTCTCGACGCGCCGGCCGAATGGTCGGCCGCCCACGGCGGCATCTCCGCCTTCGGCCAGGCCTGAGGGGAGGATCGCGATGGGCGTCGCCGAGCTGTTCCCCGCCGAGCGCCAGGAGGCGAAGCCGGTCGAGCGGATCACGATCCGCCGGCCGGACGACTGGCACATCCACCTGCGCGACGGCGCCATGCTGAAGGCGGTGCTGCCCTACACGGCGGCGCAGTTCGCCCGGGGCATCATCATGCCGAACCTCGTGCCGCCGGTGACCACGGTGGCGGCCGCCAGCGCCTACCGCGAGCGCATCCTCGCCGCGCTGCCGGAAGGCCAGGATTTCACGCCGCTGATGACCTGCTACCTGCGGGACGACACCGATCCGGACGAGATCGAGCGCGGCTTCCGGGACAAGGTCTGGGTCGCCGCCAAGTTGTATCCGGCCGGCGCGACCACCAACTCGCACGCGGGCGTCACCGACCTTCTCGGGATCGCGCCGGTGCTGGAACGCATGGAGCGGATCGGCATGCCGCTCCTGATCCACGGCGAGGCGACCGACCCGGAGATCGACATCTTCGACCGGGAGGCCGCCTTCATGGAGGGCAGCCTGATCCCGCTGCTCGGCCGCCATCAGGGGCTGAAGGTCACCGTGGAGCACGCCACCACGGCGGAGATCCTCGACGTGGTCCGGGAGCACCGGAGCCGGTGCGCGGCGACGATTACGCCGCACCACCTCGTCATCAACCGGACGCACATCTTCCAGGGGGGCCTGCGGCCGCACCTCTACTGCCTGCCGGTGGCCAAGCGCGAGCGGCACCGGCTCGCCCTGCGCAAGGCCGCGACCTCCGGCGAGGCCTGCTTCTATCTCGGTACCGACACCGCCCCGCATGTCCGCGGCGCCAAGGAGGCGTCCTGCGGCTGCGCCGGCGTGTTCTGCGGGCCTTCCGCGCTCCAGACCTACGTGCAGGTCTTCGACGAGGAGGGGGCGCTGGACAAGTTCGAGGCCTTCGCGTCGCTCAACGGCGCCCGCTTCCACGGGCTGGAGCCGAATGCCGGGACCGTGACCCTGGAGCGTCGGGAGAGCCGCATCGCCGAGGCGGTCGCGGTGGACGACACGGCGGTGGTGGTGTTCCGGGGCGAGGAGGCGCTGCCCTGGTCGGTGGCGTGACGGACCAGGGCGATGGCTGCGCTCCGGCATCGCGAGCGCAGCGAAGCGACGCGGGGCAGCGCGACATCGGTGATCGTCGCGCGACACTGGATCGCTTCGCTGCGCGCGCAAAGACGATGATCGGCGATCCATCCAATCAGCCAGAGCCATCTTTGCCTGGATCCAACCTCCGGTTACCGATCTTCGGTTGATCCGGAGGAGGGTACGATGCAGGACGCGCGACAGGACGGCATCACCGCCATGGGCGCCGTGGATCTCGCCGCCGCCATTCGCGGTCGGGTCGTCTCCTGCGCCGAGGTGATGCGTGCCTATCTGGAGCGGATCCACCGGATCAACCCGCAGGTGAACGCCCTCGTGGGCTTGGCGGACGACGCCGCGCTCCTGCGGGAGGCCGAGGCCGCCGATGCCGTCCTGGCGCGCGGCGAGGCCGTCGGGCCGCTGCACGGCTTCCCGCTGGCCGTAAAGGATCTCGATCCGGTCCGCGGGCTGCGGTTCACGCAAGGATCGCCGATCTTCGCCGACCGGGTCGCCGATACCGACTCGATCATGGTCACCCGCCTGCGCGCCGCCGGGGCGATCTTCATCGGCAAGACCAACATCCCGGAGTTCGGCCTCGGCTCGCACAGCTTCAACCCGGTCTACGGCGCCACCGGCAACGCCTACGATCCGGACAAGACCGGGGGCGGGTCGAGCGGCGGCGCCGCCGTGGCGGTGGCCCTGCGGATGCAGCCGGTGGCCGACGGCAGCGACCATGCCGGCTCCCTGCGCAACCCGCCGGCCTTCAACAACTGCTACGGCCTGCGCCCGAGCTGGGGCCGGATCCCCGCCGAGGCCAAGGACGTGTTCAGCCCGAACCTCGGCGTGCTCGGGGCGATCGGGCGCACGCCCGGCGATATCGGCCTGATGCTCTCGGTGCTGGCGGGCTACGACCCGCGCTGCCCGAACGCCATCCGGCAGGACCCGTCCGCCTTCGCGAGCCCGCTCGCTCGCGACTTCCGCGGGACCCGGATCGCGTGGCTCGGCGATTGCGGCGGCCAGATCCCGTTCGATCGCGGCGTGCTCGACGTCGGGCGCGCCGCCCTGGCGACCTTCGCGGAGATCGGCTGCACCGTCGAGGAGGCGATGCCGCGCTACGACATGGAGCGGCTCTGGCAGGACTGGCTGGTGCTGCGGGCACTGACCGTCGCGGCGAACCTCCGCCCGTTCTACGACGAGCCCCGCCACCGGGCCCTGCTCAAGCCGGAGGCGGCCTGGGAGGTCGATCGGGGGCTGGCGCTCGGCGCCGACCGGATCATCGCGGCACTTGAGGGTCGCACCCGCTGGTACGAGACCCTGCGCCGCTTCATGGAGAGCTACGACTACGTGATCATGCCGAGCGCCCAGGTCTTCCCGTTCGACAAGAACCTGCGCTGGCCCGAGACGGTGGGCGGACGGGCGATGGACACCTATCACCGCTGGATGCAGATCACGATCCCCGCGACGATGTCGGGCCTGCCGGCGCTGGCCGTGCCGGCAGGCTTCGGCGAGGCCGGGCTGCCCACCGGCATCCAGATCGTCGGCCCGAATCACGGCGAGCTCGCTTGCCTGCAGCTCGGCGCGGCCTACGACGCGGCGAGCAGCTGGGTTCGCCGCTACCCGCCGCCGCTCCAGTGAGACTTGGGCTCCGGCACCGAACCGGCGCGGAACCGGCGCGATTGCACGCGCGGACGCGTTGACCAGCCCCGCGCACTCCGCTAAGAGGCCCGACACTTCGCGCGCCAACCATGACCGAGTTCCGGATCATGAGGTCGCCGCGGGGCAGGTTCGGATATCCGATGACCACGGTCCTTATTGTAGCGGTAGCGTCACCGACGGGGCGGCCCTGAGCTAGGGCCGCGATCCGGGCGGTGGCGCATGCAGGGTCCCTCGGGGCCCTTTTTTGTTGCCCGCGTCCGGGCGGATGGGTCTGAGACGGACGGTTATCCGAGGCGAGAGACACCTTCGGGCGAGGCGGACACCGCTTCACCAGACGGGGGTGCCGGGAGAGAGGACGGGGTAGGGCGGCGATCCGAGGATCGCGGTGGCCCCGGAGAGCGCGAGGAGACGAGCATGGGCGGCGAGGTCATGACCGGGGCCGAGATGGTCATCCGGGCCTTCCAGGATCAGGGTGTCGACACGCTGTTCGGGTATCCGGGCGGCGCCGTACTGCCGATCTACGACGCGCTCTTCCACCAGAACGCCGTCAAGCACATCCTCGTCCGCCACGAGCAGGGCGCCGTCCACGCTGCGGAGGGCTATGCCCGCTCCTCCGGGAAGGTCGGCTGCGTCCTCGTCACCTCGGGCCCCGGCGCCACCAACATCGTCACCGGGCTCACCGACGCGATGCTGGATTCGATCCCGCTGGTCTGCATCACCGGGCAGGTCCCGACGCACCTGATCGGCACCGACGCGTTCCAGGAATGCGACACGGTCGGCATCACGCGCCACTGCACGAAGCACAATTACCTGGTCAAATCGATCGACGACCTGCCGCGCATCCTGCACGAGGCGTTCTACGTCGCGGCGAACGGCCGGCCGGGCCCGGTCGTGGTCGACCTGCCCAAGGATATCCAGTTCGCCTCCGGCCTCTACGAGCGCCCGGAGATCGCGAGCCACAAGACCTACCGCCCGGCCGTCAAGGGCGATGCCGACCGGATCCGCGCGGCCGTCGAGCTGATGGCGACCGCACGGCGGCCGGTCTTCTACACCGGCGGCGGCGTGATCAACTCGGGCCCGGAGGCCTCGCGGCTGCTGCGCGAGCTCGTCCGCGAGACCGGGTTCCCCATCACCTCGACCCTGATGGGACTCGGCGCCTATCCGGGCACGGACGAGAAGTTCCTGGGCATGCTCGGCATGCACGGGACCTACGAGGCCAACCTCGCGATGCACGAGTGCGACGTGATGATCTGCGTCGGCGCGCGGTTCGACGACCGGATCACCGGCCGCCTCGACGCGTTCTCGCCCTTCTCCAAGAAGATCCACATCGACGTCGACGCCTCCTCGATCAACAAGGTCGTCAAGGTCGATGTCGGGATCGTCGGCGACTGCGCCTCGGTGCTCGGCGACATGCTGGAGGCGTGGCGCGCCCTGCCGTCGCGGCCCGACAAATCGAACCTCGATCCGTGGTTCCAGAAGATCAACGCCTGGAAGGCGCGGGACTGCCTCGCCTACTGGCCGTCGGGCACGATCATCAAGCCGCAATACGCGGTCCAGCGCCTCTACGAGGCCTGCAAGAGCCGCGAGACCTACATCACGACGGAAGTCGGCCAGCACCAGATGTGGGCCGCCCAGTACTTCAAGTACGACGAGCCGAACCGCTGGATGACGTCGGGCGGCCTCGGCACGATGGGCTACGGCCTGCCGGCAGCGATCGGCACGCAGCTCGCGCACCCGGAGGGGCTCGTGATCGACATCGCCGGCGAGGCCTCGATCCTGATGAACATGCAGGAGATGTCGACGGCGGTGCAGTACCGCCTGCCGATCAAGGTGTTCATCCTGAACAACGAGTACATGGGCATGGTCCGCCAGTGGCAGGAGCTGCTGCACGGCTCGCGCTACTCCCAGAGCTACTCGGAGAGCCTGCCGGATTTCGTGAAGCTCGCGGAGGCCTACGGCGCGAAGGGTATGCGCTGCGAGAAGCCGGGCGACCTCGACGGCGCCATCGCGGAGATGCTCGCTTACGACGGCCCGGTGATCTTCGACTGCATCGTCGACAAGACCGAGAACTGCTTCCCGATGATCCCGTCGGGCAAGGCGCACAACGAGATGCTCCTGTCCGATTACCTCGGTGAGACCGGCGTCGAGCTCGGCGACGTGATCTCCGAGGAAGGCAAGATGCTGGTGTGAGGGAGGGCGGCCCGGCTCGTCGCCGGGCCGCGATCCGCCGCTGCGGCGGCGTTGGGTCGAACGACGAGGACTTGCCCCGCGATGAACGCGATGAACACCCACTACCCCGAGCCCGTCCGCGTCGAGCCGATCAATCGGCACACGCTCGCGGTGATCGTCGACAACGAGCCCGGCGTGCTCGCCCGCATCTCGGGGATGTTCTCCGGCCGCGGCTACAACATCGAGAGCCTGACCGTCTCCGAGACCGAGGAGGCGCGCCACATCTCGCGCATCACCATCGTGACCGCGGGCACCAACGCCGTGATCGAGCAGATCAAGGCGCAGCTCGACCGGCTGGTGCCGGTGCACCGGGTCGTGGACCTGACGCTCCAGGGCAACGCCATCGAGCGCGAGATCTGCCTCGTGAAGGTGAAGGGCGAGGGCGAGCACCGCAGCGAGGCCCTGCGGTTGGCCGCCGCCTTCGGCGCCAAGACGCTGGACGCGACGCTCAACTCGTTCGTGTTCGAGCTGACCGGCGCCACCGAGGAGATCGACCGGTTCGTGCGCCTGATGAGCGTGATCGGGCTCGTGGAGATCTGCCGGACCGGCATCTCCGCGATGGGGCGCGGGGCGGAGCCGCTCTGAGGTCTCGACGCGCGGCCAGTCGGTGCTCGGGGGAGCCGAAGCCTATCATCGGATCTCCTGGCGGCAGTCGGTTGGCCGTTGTTGCCGAAAACGCCGCGCCCGCGTTCGTCGATCAAGGACCCCGCATGACCGCCCGCACCCTCTACTACGCCCCCGGCGCCTGCTCGCTCGCCGCCCACATCGTCCTGGAGGAATCCGGGCTGCCCTACGAGGGCATCAAGCTGGACCTCGCCGCGGGCGACCAGCGCCGGCCGGAATACCTTGCGATCAACGATCGGGGCCGCGTGCCGGCCCTGACCGAGTATGGCTGGGTGCTCACCGAATGCGCGGCCATCCTGCGCCACGTCGCCCGTCAGGTGCCGGAGAAGGGGCTGTGGCCCACGGATCTCCGCGAGCAGGCGGCCGCCGACGAGTGGCTCGGCTGGCTCGCCTGCAACCATCACATCACCTACGCCCATGTCCGCCGCCCTGAGCGCTACACCGAGGACGAGAGTGCCTTCGAGGGCATCAAGGCCAAGGCCGCCAACACCTACGCGGATCTCGCCACCATGACCGAGGTGCGCCTCTCGCACGGCGGCTGGGCCGTGGGCGACCGGTTCAGCGTGGTGGACGCCTACCTGATGGTCTTCTGGTTCTGGGCCAACGGACCGACGCTCCGGTTCGACATGGCCGGCCGCTTCCCGGCCTGGACCGCCCATGCCCGCCGCGTCGCCGAGCGACCGGCCGTGCAGGCTGTCTTTGCCCGCGAGGGGCTGCCGCTCCCGCGTTGAAGCCCGTGATCGCCTGATTGGCCACAAAGCTGTAATCCGGCGTTCCGCCTTACGGGAGATCCCACGCTCGACCTCATCCTGAGGCGCCGGAGCGCAGCGGAGGCCTCGAAGGAGCCTTCCAGGGCAGGTGGCGCCTTCTGGAGCCCTCCTTCGAAGCTGCTGCGCAGCACCTCAGGATGAGGTCGAGGGTGGGATCGAATGGGGTTGGCGGGATTCGAGGACCCCAGACCCTCTTGCCGCGACGGTCGAATCGGCCTACAGCGCGTACCGTACGGTACGGTACGCCACTTGAGATGATGCAGGCCAGCGCCACAGCAGAGCAGGAAGCCCCGTCGGCCCGCCAGCAGGCGGTGCTGGACGCCGTGCTCGGCCTGATGGTCGAGGACGGCGAGCAGGTCACCATGGACGCCGTCGCGCGCCGGGCGAGCTGCTCGAAGGAGACGCTCTACAAGTGGTTCGGCGACCGGGACGGGTTGCTGACCGCGACGGTGCGCTGGCAGGCCTCCCGGGTCCATGCCGGGACTGACAGCGCTCAGGTGCTCGACGGCGCGACCCTGCGGGAACGCCTGCAGGACTTCGCCGCGACGTGGCTGGAGGTCATCACCGGCCCGACCTCGGTGGCGCTGAACCGCATCGCCATCGCGCATGCGGGCTCGCGCAAGAGCAACCTCGGCGGCATCGTCCTGGCGAACGGGCGCTTCGCCATCGGCGAGCGGGTGAAGCCCGTGCTGGAGGCGGGGCGCGCCGCCGGCCTGCTGACCTTCGCCGACAGCGAGGCCGCCTTCCGCACCTTCTTCGGCCTCGTCGGCCGGGATATCCAGATTCGCCTTCTGCTCGGCGAGACCCTCGACCTCGACGGGGCCGAGATCCGGCGCGACGCGGGCCGCGCCGTCGAGCAGTTCCTGGCCCTCTACGGCCGGGCCAAACCCGACCCGAAACACCAAGTCTAAGAGGAGACAGACATGCGGGTGTATTACGATCGCGACGCCGACCTGAACCTGATCAAGGGCAAGAAGGTCGCCATCGTCGGCTACGGCAGCCAGGGTCATGCCCACGCGCTCAACCTGCGCGATTCTGGCGTGAAGGACATCGTCATCGCGCTGCGCGAGGGCTCCGCCACCGCCAAGAAGGCCGAGCACGAGGGCTTCAAGGTCCTGTCGGTCGCCGAGGCCGCCCGTCAAGCCGACGTGGTGATGATGCTCACCCCCGACGAGCTGCAGGGCGACATCTACCGCGAGTCCCTCGAGGGCAACATGAAGCAGGGCGCCGCGCTCCTGTTCGCCCACGGCCTTAACGTCCACTTCAACCTGATCGAGCCGCGCAAGGACCTCGACGTCCTGATGGTCGCCCCGAAGGGCCCCGGCCACACCGTGCGCTCCGAGTACCTCCGCGGCGGCGGCGTGCCGACCCTGATCGCCATCGCGCAGGACGCGTCCGGCAACGCCCACGACCTCGGCCTGTCGTACGCCTCTGCGAACGGCGGCGGCCGCGCCGGCATCATCGAGACCACCTTCAAGGAGGAGTGCGAGACCGACCTGTTCGGCGAGCAGGCCGTGCTCTGCGGCGGCCTCGTCGAGCTGATCAAGGCCGGCTTCGAGACCCTGGTCGAGGCGGGCTACGCCCCCGAGATGGCCTATTTCGAGTGCCTCCACGAGGTGAAGCTGATCGTCGACCTCATCTACGAGGGCGGCATCGCCAACATGAACTACTCGATCTCCAACACGGCCGAGTACGGCGAGTACGTCACCGGCCCGCGCATCGTGACGCCCGAGACCAAGGCCGAGATGAAGCGCGTGCTGAACGACATCCAGTCGGGCACCTTCACCCGCAACTGGATGCTGGAGAACAAGGTCAACCAGACCTCGTTCAAGGCGACCCGCGCCAAGCTCGCCGCTCACCCGATCGAGGAGGTCGGCGCCAAGCTCCGCGGCATGATGCCGTGGATCTCCGAGAAGGCGCTGGTCGACAAGACCCGCAACTGATCTTTTCTCGAACGACGCGGCCGGGCTCTGCCCGGCCGCGCTGGGGCCGGTCGCGCGAAGGCGTGGCCGGCCCTTCGCGTTCCGGGTTGTGCGGCACCGGACCTCCCGGCCATAAGCCCGGCAGCGGTCTCCCTGCACGAGGACCGGCAAGCGGAGAGGACACCCATGGCATCGCTCTATTCCGACGCGCACCGGGCGCTGCAGGAGGAGTTCGGCACGACCAGGCTCGCCGTGCGCCTCGACGAGGACTGGGTCCACGAGACCGTTCAGCCGGACGAGGCCGCCTTCATCGGCTCCCGCGACATGTTCTTCCTCTCGACCGTCGACCCCGACGGCATGCCGACCGTCTCCTACAAGGGCGGCCCCACGGGCTTCGTGAAGGTGCCCGACCCCGGCACGCTCGTGTTCCCGGGCTTCGACGGCAACGGCATGTTCTACTCGATGGGCAACATCGAGGGGCAGGCCAAGGTCGGCCTGCTGTTCATCGATTTCGAGACGCCGCACCGCATCCGCGTTCAGGGCCACGCGACGCTGCTGCGCGACGACGCGCTGATGGCCGAATACACCGAGGCCAAGTACCTCGTGAAGGTCGCGGTGACGAAGATCTGGGTCAACTGCCCGCGGTACATCCACAAGTACAAGAAGCTCGAGCAGAACAAGTACGTGCCGCAGCCCGGCCGCGAGACGCCGCTCGCCGCCTGGAAGCGCCTCGATCTCGCGGGCGACGTGATCAGCGACGCCGACAAGGCGCGTGTCACCCAGGAGGGCAGGCTCGAGGTCTCCGAGTACGAGGCGCTGATGGCCCGCGGCGAAGCCTGAGCCGCTACCGCGCCCGCGCCACGACGAACACCCGCGGAAACGCGAGCAGGCGCCGCCCGTCGCTGCGCGGCGGGTAGGCGGCGTCGATCGCGCGCGTGTAGGCCGCCAGGAAGCCGGCCCGTTCCTCGGGATCGAGCGGATCGAGGAACGGCCGGAGCCCGGTGGCGCTCACCCACTCCACGATGGCGGCGGCATCCGCCATCCGGTGGTGATAGGCGGTGCGCCAGACATCGACGGCGGCGGCGCGCGGCGCCAGCAGGTCGTAATAGGCGGCCGGCTCCAGCATGCGTCCGAGGCGGCCGGCCACGGCCGGATCCCCGATCGCCGCCGACCAGGGCCCCGCGCCGGCCACCTCGCGCATCAGGCGGTGTGTCGGCTCGGCGAGATTGTCGGGCATCTGCACGGCGAGCACGCCGCCCGGGGCGAGGAGTCCGAAGAGCCGCGGCAGCAGGGTCGCGTGGTCCGGCAGCCACTGGAGAACCGCGTTGGCATAGATCAGGTCCGGCGCCCGATCAGGGGTCCACGTCCCGGCATCGGCCTGCGCGAAGGCGAGGCCCGGGAGGCGTACGCGGGCGCTTTCCAGCATCGCCGGGGAAGTGTCGAGGCCGATCACCTCCGTGCCGGGAAAGCGCGCCGCGATCAGCGCGGTGGAGTTGCCGGGCCCGCAGCCGAGGTCGTAGGCCAGGAGCGGCGCGTCGAGGGGCACGCGCGCGAGGAGCTCGGCGGCCGGGCGCGTCCGCTCATCCTCGAAGCGGCTGTAGAGGGCGGGGTTCCAATCGGCCATCGCACCCCTCCGTTAACCCCGTTCAGCAACCGAGCTGGTCGGCGAGATCCGCCAGGTCCCGCGCCGCGTGGGTGACCGGCACCGTCGGCGCCGCCTCGCCGCCGGCGGGGCCGTGCTCGTGGGGCCGGGCGATATGGGCGGTGGCGAGCCCGTGGCTCGCAGCCGCCGCGAGATCGCTGGAATGGGCGGCGACCATCATGGTCTCGCCGGCGGCGAAGCCGAACGCCGCCACGGCGTCGCGATAGAGCGCCGCCTTCGGCTTGTAGTCGCGGGAATAGCCCGCGCCGAGCACCGCGTCGAAGATCAGGCCGTTGCGGCGGGCGAGGTCGGCCATCAGCCGGACATGCCCGTTCGAGTTCGGCGCCAGGAGGTGCTTTTCCCGTAAGCGCCGCAGCGCCTCCGGCACCTCGGACCACGCATCGAGCGTGTGCCAGGCCTGGACCAGCTCCCGCCGCACGTCCTCCGCCACGCCCGCGATGCCGAACTGCGCCAGGACGTCCGGCAGGGACTCGGCCTGGAGCGTGTCGAGGTCGACGAAGGGACGGGCGCCGGAGCGCACCGGCTCCATGGAGGGCTGGTAGCGGGCGCGCCACGCATCCGCGAAGGCGCCGGCATCGAGGTTCGGCGCGACGGGCGCCAGCAGACGCCCGGCCTCGCGGGCGATTCCGGATCGCCAATCGACCAGCGTCCCGAAGACGTCGAAGACCAGCGCCCGGACGGTCACCGCACCGCCTGCAGGCTGGGACCCCGCCGGACGAAGCCGACGATGTCCTTGACGGCGTCCAGGGTCTGCGCCGCGATGGCCTCGGCCCGGGCAGAGCCGTCGGCCAGCACGGCGTCGATATGGCCCGGATCGGCGGTGAGGCGGCGCATCTCCTCGGCGATC
This sequence comes from Methylobacterium sp. A49B, assembly GCF_053346215.1. Lineage (NCBI taxonomy): Bacteria > Pseudomonadati > Pseudomonadota > Alphaproteobacteria > Hyphomicrobiales > Methylobacteriaceae > Methylobacterium > Methylobacterium sp. A49B. The sequence continues at coordinate 152,040 of NZ_JBKFBO010000112.1, read as the reverse complement.
GGCGCGAGGCTCGTCACCGCGAGGTCGGCCAAAGCCGGCTTGAAGGTCGAGAACTGCGCCCCCCCGAAATCGCGCAGCACGTCCTCGCGGCTGATGCCGGCGAGCGCCGCGTAGATCCCCACGAGGTTGTCGGCCTCCGGCCGCTCCTTCAGGCCCGCCACCTCGGAGGGGAGGGGCTCCGGATCGGTCTTCGCCCGGCGGATCTTCTGGGCGATGGCGTCCGCGTCGTCCGTGAGGTTGATGCGGGCGTTGTCGGACGGGTCCGACTTCGACATCTTCTTGGTGCCGTCGCGCAGCGACATGACCCGGGCGGCCGGGCCGCCGATCAGCGGCTCGGTGATCGGGAAGAACGCGTCGCCGTGGCCGTGCGCGGTGATCGATCCCGAGAAATCGGTGTTGAACTTCTGGGCGATGTCCCGGGTCAGCTCCAGGTGCTGCTTCTGGTCCTCGCCGACGGGCACGTGCGTCGCCCGGTAGGCCAGAATGTCGGCGGCCATCAGCACCGGGTAGTCGTAGAGGCCGATCGAGGCGTTCTCCCGGTCCTTGCCGGCCTTCTCCTTGAACTGGGTCATGCGGTTCAGCCAGCCGAGGCGGGCGACGCAGTTGAACACCCAGGCGAGCTCGGCGTGCTGCGGCACCTGGCTCTGGTTGAACACGATCGCGCGCTTGGGATCGATGCCGGCGGCGAGGAAGGCGGCCGTGACCTCGCGGATCTGGCCGCGCAGGGCCTCCGGATCCTGCCAGACGGTGATCGCGTGCAGGTCGACCACGCAGTACAGGCACTGCGCGTCGCGGTCCTGCATCTCGACGAAGCGCTTCACCGCCCCGAGATAGTTTCCGAGATGCAGGTTGCCGGTGGGCTGGACGCCCGAGAAGACCAATTCGGTGAACGCGGCCATCGGCGCCGATCCTGATACGTAAAAGCCGGGGCTCCGCGCCGTCCGGGCGCGGGGTTACTCGCACCCGTAGGCCGGACCGGTCAAGGACGCCTCACGGCTCCCGCATCGGCCGTCGCGCGCTGGGGCAGAGGTCGACCAGGACGCAGCGCCCGCAGGCGGGTTTCCGATGGTGGCAGACCTGCTGGCCGTGCAGCATCAGGATCTCGTGATTGTCGTAGATGTCCTGCGCGCTCCAGTCACCCGGGAGCTGCGCCCGCAGGATCGCGTGCGCCGGCCCGACATCGACCCGCGCGCCGATCAGCCCGAGGCGCTGGGCGACCCGGTGATGGTGGCTGTCCACCGGCAGGGCCGGCATCCGCAGGGTCGAGAACGACAGCACCGCGGCGCTCGTCTTCGGCCCGACGCCCGGAATCGCCTGCAGCCATGCCCGCGCGGCCTCAACCTCCATGTCGGCCAGGAAGGCGAGGTCGAGGCTGCCGCAGCGGTCTCGGAGCGCGCGGAGCACGTCGCGGATGCGCGGCGCCTTCAACTCCGGCCACGTCACCCCCGCGATGGCGGCCTCGATCTCCGGCACCTCGGCCGCGATCACCGCCTCCCAGTCCGGGAAGCGCGCCCGCAGCGCCTTGAAGGCGCGGCCGGACTCGGCGTTGCGGGTCCGGTGCGACAGGAGCGAGGAGACGAGTTCGCTGACCGGATCGAGGCTGTGGAAGTACGGGATCGGGCAGCCGTAGACCGGGCAGAGCCGGGCATGGATCGCGAGCGCCTTCTCGGTGAGGGCGGGGTCGGTGGGCAGGAGCGCCGTCTTGCGCTTGCGCGGCGTGGCAGGGGCTCTGGTGGCGACGGGCATGGACGGCGAATCCGCGGACCGGCACCGCTGTTCCTGCCGGTCCGCGGCAGCGGCGAAGTGTCCTTGGCGGCGGCCCGGAACGCGCGTGCGGCGCGCCCGGGAGCCCGAACCGGAGTCGGACGTTGAACCGCGGGCCGCGGCGCGACCGCGCGGCGGTCGCCGGCTCGACTCCGAGGTGCCGACATGGTCGCGATCCACGATCCGCAGCCGGATCCGCAGGACACGCATTCCGAAGCGGATCTGGAACAGGTGAACCACAGGCTCGCGGCCTGGGCAGCCCGCTCCGCGGTGACCAGCGCCGCGCTCATCGACCGGTTCGAGGCGATGGGCTACGAGGTCCGCGGCAAGTCGGAGGAGGAGATCGCCGACGTCCTGCACCACCCGCCGACCCGCGGAACGCGCGGCGCATCCGGCTCCACGCCTTCGGCGTGAAGCGCGCTTCGACGCCGGGCCGGCATTCCTTCGCCGGAGCGCGACTAGCTGTGGGTTGTAGGTAAATAAGCCTTGACCCGATAAGATTTCCTGAGACTATGGAGCGCGTGCGCATCTCGCGCGCCGGTTTCGGAACAAAACATGAACAAATTGGTCAGGAACGAGTCCGCGAAGGCCGGGCGGCCGAAGCGGGAGCGGGCGCGGCCGGACGACCTTCCGGCGGAGGCGCGACGCCTGCTGGCGCGGCTGGGGGAGGCGGAGGCGTATGCGCGGCCCGATCCCCTGGTGGAGGAGGCCCTGGTGATCCGGCGCGGCGGAGACGGGATCTCGGTGGGCGGCGGCCGCTTCGCCATGGCCTCCGGCCGCAACCTCGCAGCGGCCGACCTGGCAACCTGGGACTGCGCGGGAAAGCGGCTGACGATCACCGCCGCCGGGCGGGCGCGACTGCGCCGGGACGCGGTCGGGGGCGACATGGCCTTCGCCGGTCAGCACCGCGATCTGACCATCGTGGAGGGGAGGGGGGAGGCGGGACCGGTCCTGCGCAACGCGGCGGAGAATCCGCTGGCCTGGATGGTGCGGCGGCGCGACCGGGACGGCGCGCCGCTGATCGACGCGGCCTCCTTCGAGGCGGGGGAGCGGCTGCGCCGGGACATGAACGCCGCCGCGCTGCTGCCGCGGATGGGGTCTGAGTTCGGCGCCGTCCGGGTCGATGGCGGCGGACCGCGCGACCCGGCCTCGGCGGCGGACCACGTGATCGCGGCCCGGCAGCGGGTGCGCGGTGCGCTCGACGCGGTCGGGAGCGACCTGTCGGGCCTGCTGATCGACCTCTGCGGCTTCCTCAAGGGACTGGAGCGGATTGAGACCGAACGGCGCTGGCCGGCCCGTTCGGCGAAGGTCGTGGCGCGCATCGCCCTGGGACGGCTGGCCGAGCATTACGGCCTGGAGCGTGAGGCGACCGGGCCGGATAGCGGGCGCCTGCGCCTGTGGCGGGGGTGACGGCGGCGCGTCCGCCGGCCTCGCCTCCGTGGACGGTGCGAGGCCGTCAATCGCGGCGGCGATCCGGGATCCGGAACCGTTTGGGCTCGACCGGTTGCCGAGGCGCGCAACGTCCGCCTGCGATCCTCAGTCAAGCCGGCGGTCTTCGGCTGGAGTGACGGATCTTGAGCCGGACCGCCTCCGGGATGGCGCCCCGTCGAAGCGGAGGTTGCCCAGCCGATCGATACCCAGCGCCGACGCGCCGCCGGCCATCTGTCTCGGTTCGGACGAACCTCCGTCGCTCAGGAACATGGATGAGCGGCGACGCTTGCCGACAAGCCCCGACGGGCACGGTGAGGAAGTGGCCTCGATGCTCGACGACCTCGCCGTTCAAGGCTCAGCCTTGACGCTCGCCGTCACGTTGGTCTTCGCCGCGGGCGCCCTTGGGGTCCTGCGAACTTGGCACAGCCCGGACCATTGCGCCGGCTTGTGCATCGTCCTGCTGGTGCTGATCCTGACGATGGCGGCGAGCGTGGTCATGTTCCGGCCCTTGCAGGCCGGTGATCTCGTCGAGGCGCAGGAGCAACGCGAACCGGACTGTCCCGCCGCGATGTTCTCGTGTCGGCGAGCGCCGCCTTAACATATGACGCGCAGGGTTCCGCTTTGTGCTTGCGATGTTCCGATCGCGGGTTGCGCGACCGGGACCCGGCGTCGTTCAGGCCGGAATGGATCCGGTCATGTCCGGCAGGGGAGCTTCGACCGTGCAGACCAAGCCGCACGGCCGGTAGTCGATGTCCGCCGTTCCGCCGAGTTCGGCGGCGAGTGCCCGCTCGATCATCCGAGAGCCGAACCCCTTGCGCTGCGGCAGCGCGACCGGTGGGCCGCCGAGTTCCTCCCAGCGCACCAGCAGCCGCTCCGGTCGCGCATCGCCGACGACGTCCCAGCTGAGATCGATCCGGCCCGCGCGGCTGGACAGGGCGCCGTACTTGACCGCGTTGGTCGCCAGTTCGTGCAGCGCCATCACGAAGGCCAGGGCCTGCCGGGGCGACAGCCTCACGTGCGGGCCGCCGATCTTGAAGCGCTTGCCATTTCTCTGGCGGAACGGTTGCAGAGCGCCCTCGGCGATCTCCGCCAGTGTCGCCCCTTCCCAGCTCTCGCGCGTCAGCACGTCGTGGGCGGTCGCCAGGGAGAGCAGCCGGGCGTCCAGTGTCGTCCGCGCATCTGCCAGCGATGCGGCATTGCTGAGGGTCTGGTGGGCGATGGACTGCATCGTCGCCATCGAGTTCTTGACCCGGTGATTCAGCTCGGCCGCCAACAGGGCCCGATGCTCCTCGCCGCGCTTGCGTTCCGTGATGTCGATCGACACGCCCGCCATGCTCAACGGTTGGCCGTCCACGTCGTAGAACGTCTGCCCGCGGATCTGCAGCCACCGGACTTCGCCCTTGGGGGTCTGGATACGGTACTCGATGTCGTAGTCGGTGTGCTGGCTGATCGAGTCCTGCACGGCCGCCCGCATGCGCCCCTGGTCCTCCGGCACAATGCTCGCGATCAGATCCTCGTAGCCGAACGGGTCGTGGATATCCCGACCGAAATTCTCCTTGCAGACGTCGGAGGCGACCAAGCGCATATCGGCCAGATCCAGCGTCCACGAGCCGAACCGGCCCGCCTTCATGATGAAGCGCATGCGATCCTGGCTGCGCGTCAGAGCGAGGGTGCGGCGCTTGACCTCCTGCTCCAGGGCATCCCGGTCGCGCTGGACGCGGGCCAGCTTCTCGCGTTCAAGGGTCACATCGTACTGGGAGGCAAAGAAGAAGGTGAGCTGTCCGTCCTGATCGAACACCGGCGAGATCAGCAGCCGGTTCCAGAAGGTTTCACCACACTTCTTGTAATTCAGAAGTTCGAGCTCGATCGTCGTCCGACGTTCGATGGCATCCCGCAGCTTGTCGACATCCGCGCGTTGCGTCTCGGGTCCCTGCAGGAAACGGCAGTTCCGCCCGATCACTTCCGCGCGGGCGTATCCGGTCAGCTTGAAGAAGGCATCGTTGACGAAGACGATGGGATTGTCGGGCTTGTGAGGGTCTGTGATCAGCATCGGCATCCGTGTCGCCCGCACAGCGGCGGCGAACGGATCATGGCTGGCTTCGCGACGGCCGATCTCAGCGTCAATGCGGCTTTGTTCGAACCGATCCGGCAACGTTCTCTGCCGCCTTTCCTGCGACCCTTCTCAACGGCCGCCAACGACCGACAAGGTCGAAATTCTAACATGGAGCAGGACTGACTGCCCAGAAGTGAATCCGCGTCACATTGCCGGTCGCCATCCCCCCATTGGTACAAGGCGCCGGATACGGCCGGATCAACAGCCGAGGCGAGGATCCCGGCCCTATCGGCCCGTCCGCGTCAGCGAGCCGGGCGTCCGGTCTGCCGGTCGGGACTCGCCTGCGCGCCGGTCTCGAAAAGCCGACCGGGCGCCGCGCCGCGCGGTGACGGCGGTGGCGCCTCACCCCTCCGCGGCGAGACGGACCGCGTCACGGTGAATGCGCTCGGCCATGGCCCGCACGCCGTTCGAGCGCTTCGAGGTCACGTGGGCGCCGAACCGGAGCTGGCGGAACAGGTCGAGGCCGTCGGTCTCGGCGGCCTCCTGCGGGGTCTTGCCGGTGTAGAGCGCCACCATCAGCGCCACGAAGCCGCGGACGATGAACGAGTCGCTGAAGCCATGCAGCACGAGGCGCGGCGGCCCGCCGGACCGCTCCAGCTCCGTGTCGATCCAGACCTGACTCTCGCAGCCGTGGACGCGGTTCGCCTCGGTCCGCTCCGCCTCGGGCATCGGCGGCAGCGCGCGGCCGAGCTCGATCAGGTACTCGAGCCGCATGTCGTCGTCCTCGACGATCTCGAAATTGTCGATGATGGTATCAATCGGGGGAAGCATGGGCGGCCGGGTCCGGAGGGGTCAGCGCCCTATAGGCCGCCGGCGCCGCAATGGCGACGGGGTCCGGCGCCGCGGGCGCTCATTGCGGCGCGGGACTCGCCGGCGGCAGGGTCAGCCTCAGGGGATCGCCCGGGCTGGCATCGCCGGTGACGGCGATCTCGGCCTGAGCCGCGTAGGCGGCGATGAGACGGGGGCCGAGCTTCGGCACGTTGGGGCGGCCCGACGCGGCCATCTCGCTCACCCCGGAGACGATCGCCAGGCGCAGGGGCTCGCCCGAGGCAGCCGCCATGTCGATGGTAATCGAGCAGGCGACATGCTCGGCGGTGGCGTCGAGGCACTCGGCCACGATCTCCGCGACGATCATGCCGAGCGCGTTCGCGGTCCTCGGCTCGACGAGCCCGTTCCCGGCCCCGCCGACCTGGACGCTGATCCGCCCGGCCCGCCGGAGCTGGCCCAGGCCCGAGGCGAGGCGGTACAGGTAGTCCTTCAGGTCGATCGACGCGATGTGGGGCGCCTCGTGGAGGTGCTGCTGCACCAGCGCGATCGCCCGAACCCGCTGGCCCAGGGCCTCGAAGCTGCCGCGGCAGGCATCCGGCGCCGCCCGCCCGTAAAGGCCGATCAGGCTGACCATCACCTGAAGGTTGTTGCGGACGCGGTGATAGACCTCGGCGAGCAGCGCCTCCTTCTCGGCAAGCGCGTGCTCGATGTGCTCCTCCGCGTGCTTGCGGTCGGTGATGTCGAAGCAGGAACCGAGATAACCCTGGAACCGGCCGTCCTCCACGAGGGGTCGGGCCGTGTCGAGCAGCCAGCGATATTCGCCGTCATGCCGCCGCAGCCGGAACTCGACGGTGAAGGGTTCCCGCGCCTCGAAGGCCGTGGCGACGATCCTGGCGTGGCGCTCGAAATCCTCCGGGTGCAGGCCTCTGCGCCAGCCGAGGCCCAGTTCCTCCTCCAGGGGACGCCCGGTGAATTTCAGCCAGCACTCGTTGTGATGGATCGCGTGGCCGCTCTCGTCCGAGCGCCACATCATCAGGGGCACAACGTCGGCGAATCGCTTGAAGCTATCGCTCAGGGCGGCGGCTTCCGCCGTCCCCTGCGCCGGCTCCGTCCCGGGATCCCCCGCGGGGCCGTCGTCCAGCGGCTCGGCCGCTCCGGTCCCTGGTGGCTCACCGACCATTCTGTACCCGATTCGCTCTGATTCTGTGCTTGAGACGGCGTTGTTGCGTGCGGATGGCGCCGGTCAACGTGTCGAGTCGGTTGCCGTTCCGGCTTTCATCCGTCGGAGCGGCATTGATTCACATGCATGATAAGGGCGAGAACTTTCGGGCCCCTGCAATGTCCGGTCGATGCGCGTCCAGGGACCGGCCCGGGTGCGAGGCGGCGTCGGTCCGCCGTAGCGAGGCTTGCCTCCCCGGTCGCGCCAGAATTTCTAGAATGGGCGATTGATAGGAATTATTGCTTGACATCGCGACGCTCCGAGGCTATCAACGGAGCACGGTCGAGACGTGTGCGGAGAGGCGCGATGCGGCGGCGGGGCAGGAAACACCCGGCCGAGCAGCACGCCGAGGTGCTGCGTCTGCTGGCCGAGACCGCGCTTACAGACGCGGCGATCAGCGCCCGCACCGGCATCCCGGCGGGCACAATCAGAACCTGGAACGTCCGGGCCGGCTGGCTCAGGCCGCCGCGGCGACGGCGATGGCTCGCCGCGGGGCTGTGGCCGGCGGAGCGGCGGGCCGCCCTCGTCCGGCTGCTCTGCGCCCCCGGCAACGATCCCGGCGACGTCACCGAGATCCTCGGGCTCGGGCGCCTCACCCCGGACAGGATGGTCGCCATCTTCGGGACGGCCCTGAAACTGTCGCCCGCCGTGTTCGTGCGGCCGGAACGCGGCGCGGCGACCGACCCGATCACCCTGCGAGCGCATCTGCGGGCCCACATCGTCCGCCAGATCGCCGCCTTCGACGCGGCGCTGAGCGCAGAGGGGCCGGCCTCGCGCGACTCCGCCCGGGTGCTGCGCGATCTCGGCGGTCTCAAGCGGCTGCTGGATACGGTGGAGGCGGACAGTGCGCGCAGCGGCGGGGGAGAGGGGGACGATGGCGGCACCGAGCCCGACCTGCCCGCCCTGCGCGCGGAGATCGCGCGACGCTATGCTGGCTTTGTCGGCGGCCGGGCGGCTGCCTGACTTCCTCGCCACCCTGCCGCCGGACCTGCTCCGGACCCTTGCCGGGGACTGGCTGCACCAGGCCCGGCCCGACCAGCTGCCGCCGGACGATGCCGAACCCTGGACGACGTGGGCGGTGATCGGCGGCCGCGGCAGCGGCAAGACCCGCACCGGCGCCGAGTGGGTCGATGCCCTCGCGCGGGGCGATCCGGCCTTCACGGCCGCACCGGTGGGCCGGATCGCGCTGGTCGGCGAGACGCATCGCGATGTCCGCGACGTGATGGTTGACGGACCCTCCGGGCTCCTGAGCCTCCCGGCGCGCGGCCGGGGCCGTCCGGCTTGGTCGCCGAGCCGGCGACGCCTCGAATGGGCCAACGGCGCGGTCGCGCTCGCCTTCTCGGCGGAGGAACCGGACGCGCTCCGGGGCCCGCAATTCGGCGCCGCGTGGTGCGACGAGGCCGCCAAGTGGCGCCGGCCCGAGATGGCCTTCGACATGCTGCAGTTCGGCCTGCGCCTCGGCGCCCGGCCGCGCAACCTCGTGACCACGACGCCCCGGCCGGTGCCGCTGATCCGGCGCCTGCTCGACGACCCGCGTACGGTGGTGAGCCGCGCCCGGACCCACGACAACGCCGAACACCTCGCGCCGGACTTCCTGGAGCGGGTGGTCGGGCGCTACGCCGGCACCCGGCTCGGCCGCCAGGAACTCGACGGCGAGCTGATCACCGACCGGGACGACGCCCTGTGGGACCGGACCGCCCTGGAGGCCGCCCGGGTCGCCGCCGCGCCGGATCTCGGACGGATCGTCGTGGCGGTGGATCCCCCCGCCGCCTCGGGGGCGCGCTCCGATGCCTGCGGGATCGTGGCCGCCGGGCGGGCCGGACCCCACGCCTATGTCCTGGCCGATGCGAGCCTCGCCCGCGCCACCCCGCAGGCCTGGGCCGGCGCGGCTCTGGCGCTGTATCACCGCCTCGCGGCCGACGCCCTCGTGGTCGAGGTCAACCAGGGCGGCGAGATGGCCGCCGCCGTGCTGGCGCAGTGCGACCCCGCCGTCCCGGTGACCCGCGTCCACGCGACCCGCGGCAAGTACCTGCGGGCGGAGCCGGTATCGCTGCTCTACGCCCGCGGGCTGGTCCACCACGTCGGGACTTTCCCGGCGCTGGAGGACGAACTCTGCGATTTCGGTCCGGACGGCCTGTCCGGCGGGGCCTCGCCCGACCGGCTCGACGCCCTGGTCTGGGCGCTCACCCACCTGATGCTGGAGAGCCGGCCGCAGCCGCGGATCCGGTGCCTCTGAGCGTCGGGCGCCCAAAACAATACGGCGCGCCTCTGCGAGAAGCGCGCCGTGAGTCGGTTCGTGGTCTCTGGAACGAACTGCATCCTGTATACACAATTTCTTGTGCCATGCTGTAGCCAGCGCGCCACGGCGCGGCTTCGCGCGGAACAAATCCTCCGGATTGTTGTGAGGCCGCGCCCGATTACTGGGGCGCGATCGGGCGGCGCTTGACCACGGCTCAGGAGCGGACCGGCATGTCGACTGTCCTCGAACGGCTGGCGCGGCTCGCGCGCCGGGCCGCCGGCGGGTCCGCGCCGGCGCTGGCCACCAAGGCGGTCGCGGCCCCGTCCTTCGCGTTCTACGCCGAGGGTCGCGCCAGCTGGACGCCCCGCGATCCGGCGGCCCTGGCCCGGGCCGGCTACCAGGGCAATCCGGTGGTCCACCGGGCGGTCCGGCTCGTCGCCGAGAGCGCCGCGCGGCTGCCCCTGATCGCCACCGGTCCCGGCGCGGAGCGGGCGGGCGACCTCCTGGCGCTCCTCGCCCGGCCGAACCCGCGGGAGAGCGGCACGCATCTCCTCGAGACCGTCTATGCCGACCTGCTGCTCACCGGCACGGCCTACCTGGAGGCGGTCGGCCTCGAGGGCCGGGTCGCGGCGCTCCAGGCCTTACGGCCGGGCCGGATGCGGATGCTGCCGGGTCCGGACGGCTGGCCGGCCGCCTACCTCTATACCGTGGGCGGGCGCAGCCGCCGGTTCGACCTGCCCGCGCCGGGCCTCCCCGAGGTGGCACCGATCCTGGCCCTCGCCCTGTTCCATCCGGAGGACGATTGCGGCGGGCTCGCGCCGATCGAGGCCGCCGCCACCGCGCTGGACATCCACAACGCCGCGAGCGCCTGGAACAAGGCGCTCCTCGACAACGCGGCGCGTCCCTCCGGCGCGCTGGTCTTTGCCGGAGCGACGCTCTCCGAGCCGCAATTCGACCGGCTGAAGGCGGAGCTGGAGGCGAACTACCAGGGCGCCGGCAATGCCGGCCGACCGCTGCTGCTGGAGGGCGGGCTGGACTGGAAGCCCCTCGCCCTCTCGCCCCGGGACATGGATTTCGTCGAGGCCAAGAACGCGGCGGCCCGGGAGATTGCGCTCGCCTTCGGGGTGCCGCCGCTGCTGCTGGGGCTGCCCGGCGACAGCACCCACGCCAACTACGCCGAGGCCAACCGCGCCCTGTACCGGCAGACCCTGATCCCGCTGGCGGCCCGCACCGCGCAGGCGCTGGCGTCCTGGCTGGAACCCGCCTTCGGGCCCGTGGACCTGGAGCCCGACCTCGACCGGATCGAGGCCCTCGCCGCCGAGCGCGAATCCCTGTGGCGGCGGGTCCAGGCCGCGGACTTCCTGTCGGTGGCGGAGAAGCGCGAGGCGGTGGGCTACCCGCCGGAGATGGAGCGCGGGACGGGGGGCTGACGACGCGGGTCTGCTTCCGTTTGAACGGGCTGCGGTCGTCACGTTTCGGGGCTCGACCCGCGACGTCTCCTTCCCTCGCAAGGGGCGAGCGGATTCACACATCCGGTGCGGGATCGTCGTCAGGTCGGCCGATGAGTCAGTCCAGTTGCCCCACGCGCCCTCCCTCCCCCGCAGAGGGGGGAGGGGAACGCGCGGGACCGTTCAGCCCCTCTCCGACAGAGATATGCGAACAGCGTAGTGCAGAGGGGAGGGAGCCCGCCTGAGAGGTCTGGACCGCCAGACTTCCCGACCGGAGGCGCCCTCGAACCCGATGTGTCAGGCCTTTCGGCTTTGCGCGAGTGAGCGGCGCGCCGCTGACCCGCTCCGGACCGCCCCGATCGAGAACGCCCGCAATCCGAGGATCCCGCCATGGACGGCCATTTCAGCGGCTACGCCAGCGTCTTCGGCGTGCCCGATCTCGGCCGCGATGTGGTGGTGGCGGGCGCCTTCGCGGCGAGCCTCGCCCGGCGCGGCGCCGCCGGGGTGCGGCTGCTGTTCCAGCACGATCCGGCCGAGCCCATCGGCCGCTGGCTCTCCCTGCGCGAGGATGCCCGAGGCCTGTTTGCCGAGGGGCAGCTCAACCTCGCGGTGCAGCGCGCCCGGGAAGTCGACGCCCTGATGCGCGGCGGCGGCCTCGACGGCCTGTCGATCGGCTTCAGGACCTTGCTCGCGCGCAAGGGCGGCGGCGGCGAGCGCCGGCTCCATCAGGTCGACCTCTGGGAGATCTCCCTGGTGACCTTCCCGCTGCAGCAGGCGGCCCGGGCGAGTCCGGAGCCCGCCGTGCTTCCGCTCGCCGACGCCATCCGCGGACTCGCCCGGCGGATCGCGCCGGTCCGCCCGCCGAGATCGGCCGGGCGGCCCTGATGTCCCACCCCCGACGACGAGGTCCCCCGATGGATGCCAGCACCCCGATGGCCCGCACCGCCTTCGAGACCAAGAGCAGCCTGCCCGACACACGGCCCGACCTGGAGAACAAGGCGTCCGGGCCAGAGGGCGGCACGGTCCGCTCCGCCCTCGACGAGCTCGCCACAGCCTTCGCGGCCTTCAAGGAGACGAACGACGCCCGCCTCGGCCGGATCGAGGGCCGGCTCGGCACCGACGCGCTCACCGAGGAGAAGCTCGCCCGCATCGACGCGGCGCTCGACGCCGCCCGCACCCGCCTCGACCGGATCACTTTGGAGCGGGCGCGGCCGCCGCTGGGCCAGGCGGGCACCCGGGAGGACGCGGCCGCGCACGAGCACAAGGCGGCCTTCGACCTCTACGTGCGGGCGGGCGAGAGTGCCGGGCTCAAGCGCCTGGAGGCCAAGGCCCTGTCGGCCGGCTCCGGTCCGGATGGCGGCTACCTCGTCCCCGACACGATCGAGCGGACCGTGCTGGCGCGCCTCGGACAGATCTCGCCGATCCGGTCCATCGCCAGCGTGCAGCAGATCTCCGGCGCGCAGTACAAGCGCGCGGTCTCGGTGGGCGCGCCGGTCACCGGCTGGGCGGCCGAGACCGCGCCGCGCCCGGAGACCACCGCGCCGGCCCTGTCGGAGATCGCGCTCCCCGCGATGGAGCTCTACGCGATGCCGGCCGCCACGCAGACGCTGCTGGACGACGCCGCGGTGGACCTCGACGCGTGGCTCTCGGCCGAGGTGGAGACCGCCTTCGCCGAGCAGGAGGGCGTCGCCTTCGTGTCCGGCAACGGCGCGAGCCGCCCGCGGGGCTTCCTCACCTACGACACGGTCGCCAACGCCGCCTGGGTGCCGGGCAAGCTCGGCGTCGTGGCCACCGGGACGGCCGGCGCCTTCCCGTCGGCCAATCCGGGGGACGTGCTGTTCGACCTGATCTACGGCCTGCGGGCGGCCTACCGGCAGAATGCCGGCTTCGTGATGAACCGGCGCACCCAGAGCGCGATCCGGAAGTTCAAGGACGCGGAGGGCAACTACCTCTGGCAGCCGCCGCTCGCCGCCGACCGGTCCGCCACGCTGGTCGGCTTCCCTGTGACGGAGGCCGAGGCGATGCCCGATCCCGGCAAGGACAGCCTGTCGGTGGCCTTCGGCGACTTCCGGCGCGGCTACGTGGTGGTGGACCGCACCGGGATGCGCGTCCTGCGGGATCCGTACTCGGCCAAGCCCTACGTGCTGTTCTACACCACCAAGCGCGTCGGCGGCGGCGTGCAGGACTTCGACGCCATCAAGCTCTTGAAGTTCAGCTGAGGCGCGGGGTTCGCGGCGGGCGCACGTCGCCCTGCCTTCGCGCTCGAACGGGCAGACGGCGTGCGCCCCTATGCCGTTCCGTCATTCCTGGGCCGCGAAGCGGAGCCCGGAACCCGGACACGCCGACGTGCCGGGGGCGTGCAAGGACCGGGGTTCCGGATTCCGGGCTCGCCTGCGGCGCCCCGGAATGACGATGCGGATCGTGACCGAGAGGGCGGAGCCGCGGACCTGTGAAATCCGTCGGCTCCGTAGAGGTGCCGGTTCCGGACCACGCCGGTATCCGGCGCGATCTGTCCGGGTGCTGAGCCTCAGCGCCCGGAATTGCCGTCGCGCAGCGTCCCGGTGGGCTCCTGCACGTGCGCCTCGAGGAACCAGAGGTGCTTGTCGACCGCCCGGGAGATCTCGGTGAACAGGTCCGCCGTGTCGGGATCGCCCGCCTCGTCGGTCTCGTCGATGTTCTGCCGCACGGCGTTGGCGTAGGCGGCGTAGCTGTCGATCAGCGCGGCGATGTGGTCGGCGATGGCGTAGATGCCGGTCGGGTAGGCCGGGAGCTTGGTGCGCTCCGCCACCGCCTGGGTCGAGCCGAACGCCGTGGCGCCGAGCTGCACCGCGCGCTCGGCGACGCTGTCGTTGAACTCGTCGAGTTCGGTGCGGAACCCGTCGAGCATCTCGTGGACGCCGATGAATTGCGGGCCCTTGAGGTTCCAGTGCGCCTGCTTGATCGCCAGGGCGAGGTCGATGCCGTCCGCCAAGCGCGCGTTGAGCGCCTCGATCGAGACCTTCTTGGCGTTCGAGTCGGTGTTGTTCCGGGTCTTGTGCGCCCGGGGGGTGTTGCTGGTGCCGGTGTCGGCCATGCTCTCGCTCCGTGAGCCGGAAAGGTTCGGATGCGAAAGTGCCGATGCGGGCCGAGGTTCCCGCGGGCGCGGGGGATAAGCGGGCGGCGAAGCGTCCCGCGCTCCCCGCAGGCCGAAGCCCGGATCCGCCGCCGCGCTAGCGGCGGGCCGGGCGGGCCATCCAGTCGGAGCGGCTGCGATGCGGCGCCGCGCCCGCCTGCACCTGGGACAGTTCCGCCGAGCGCGCCGAGATCCAGCCGGCGTGCTCGGCCACCGGCGTCACGGCGGTGAAGCCGCCGCAGGCGGTCCGGCGGACACCCTGCTGCAGGGCGCCGCTCGACCAGCTCACCACGCCGACGATCCGGTAGCCGCCGGGACCGCCCGCCAGGATCGGGCCGCCGGAATCGCCCAGGCACGCCCCGGCCCCCGCGGTCTCGGCCATGCGCCGCCGGTCGGTCACCACGGTGACCCGATTGGCGACCTGCAGCGATCCGATCGAGACGAGATGCGCCAGCCGGAGGACCCGCGCCGAGCCGCGCCGGTTCTCGGCCACCACGCCGAATCCCGCGATGTCGACCGACGCACCGGTGTCGATCGCGGCGGCACCGCGCGGGTCGAGGGGCGCGTAATCCGAGCCCAGGGGACGCTCGAGCTTGAGCAGCGCGAGGTCGACGCCGGGCTGATCCTCCGGCGTGGTGCCGGGCACGAAGTCCGGGTGCATGCTCGCGGCGATCACCGGGGTCCGGTGCTGGCGGAAGCTCCGGTCGACGCTGATCACCGTGTAGCCGGCCGGGCGCATCACGCAGTGGGCCGCGCTGAGCACGAGGTCGGGCGCGATCAGCGTGCCGGAGCAGATCTCGCCCTCCGTGCTCTCGATGCGGACCACGAAGCTGCGCGCCCCGTTCGGGTCGCGGGTGGTCGTGCCGTTGATCACCGCCTGGGCCGGGGCCGGCAGTAACCCGGTCAGGACGCCGAGCAGCGCCGCACCGAGGAGACCGCTCCCGAGGCTTCCGCGCAGGAGGCGCTCGCGGAGACCGGCCTTGCGGATCGGGCGAGGGGACATCGGGCACTCCGGGGGCGCCGTCGGCGCGGGTGGGGGCGCCGGGGGCGAGGATGCGGCGCGGTTTGAGCCTAGAGCAAGGCAATAGCCCGGCCAAGGTGAGGTTCCCTGCGGATCCTACGCGATCCAGTGAGCGCTCCGACCCCAATCCGCGAGGATCCGGTCGATCCAGCCGCGCTGGGGCCCGACCAGGACACCCTGGGTGAGGCCGCCGCAGGCGCCCCCGACCCAGGCGGCCAGCGCCAGGACGGCCCCGTCCGGCCCGGCGACCGGGCCACCGGAATCCCCCTGGCAGGCGCCGCCGGCGCCGCCCTTCAGCCAGACCAGGATGCGGCTCGGCCCGTAGGGCTCGATCACCGGCAGGCCGATGCTGCGGTAGGTGCCGGTGGAGCGCGGGTCGCCCGGCCTGGCGGCGCCGTAGCCCGACACCGTCAGGCTCTCGCCGGCCAGCGGGGTCGCGGCGCTCAGGGTCACGGGGACGAAGCGCGGCGGCAGCGGCGTCGCGGTGCGCAGGAGCGCGAGGTCGATGGAGCGCCGCCGGCCCGTCGCGGCGCCCGCGTCGTAGCCGGGATGCACTGCGCGCGCCGCCACCTCCACGAGGACCGGCTCCCCGGCGGCGTCGCGGAAATGGACGCGGTGCTCCCGGGCGTCGGCGGCGCAGTGGCCGGCGGTGAGCACCGTGTCGGGGGCGAGGACGACCCCGGTGCAGACGCCGCCCTTCGACGACAGGACCATCACGGCGCCGCCGGCCGGCGCCTCCGCGCCTCCGACGATCGCCCGGGCCGGCGGGCTCGCGAGCGCCAGGGCGGCTGTCAGGGCGGCTGTCAGGGCGGCTGTCTGAGCTGCCGCCGCCACGGCGCAGGCCGCCGGGCGGCGCTTCGAGACCAGCATCGGAACACCTTGGTTGAGGGACGCGCGATGATCCCGTTACGCATCGATGCCGCCGCCGTCGAGCCGGTGAGCGTGGCCGACCTGCGCGGCTACCTGCGCCTCGATTCCGACGCCGGGGATGCGGAAGAGGGGCTGCTCCAGGCGCTGATCACCGCCGCCCGCGCCAGCCTGGAGGTCGAGACCCGCCGGATCCTGGTTCCGGGCCGCTACCGGATCGCACGCGCCGCCTGGCCGCCGGACGGGCAGATCCCCCTGCCGCTGAGCCCGCTGGTGGCGGTCCTGCGCGCTGGCTTCGCGGAGGCCGGCGGCGCCCTCACCACCCTGGCGGACGGTCTCGTGCGGCTCGGTCCGGACCCGGTCGAGGCGCCGGGCCTGCGGGTCGATCCGTCCGTGCCGGATCCCGGTGACCGAATGATCCTGATCGAGGTCGCGGCGGGCTACGGCGGCGACGGTCCGCCGCTTCCGGCGCCCCTGCGCCTCGCGATCCTCCGGCTCGCCGCCGCCCGCTACGAGCATCGCGGCGACGAGCCGGACGGCGCGGCCGCCGACACGGCCGCGGATTTGGCCGCGCCCTTCCGCCGGATGCGGCTGTGACGTTCGCCCGCGGAGCCAGCCCGATGCCGATCCAATTCCAACGCCCGCCGCTCGGGGCGCGCCGCCGCCGCTTCGTCCTCGAACGGCCCGTGGAGGAGCCCGACGGGTTCGGCGGGGTCCTGCGGCGCTACGTGGCAGGCCCGGTCCTGTGGGGGGCGCTTGCCCCGGCCGGCATCCTCGACCGCTTGGCCGGCGGCCGGACCGACACGCTGCCCGCCTACCGCATCACCCTGCGAGGCCGGGCCGCGCTCGATCCGACGATGCGCCTCGCCGCCGGCCCCCGGCGGTTCGCGATCCGCGCCGTCGCCGAGCCGGACGCGCGGGGCCGCGACCTGATCTGCCACGTAGAGGAACTGCCGCGGGAGAACCGGTCGTGACCGATCCGAGCCCGCTCCTGGCGCTCCGTGCCGGCCTGATCGCCCGCTTCTCGACCGACGCCGCCCTGGCATCCCTGCTGGGCGGCCGGGTCCGGCTCTACGACGAGCCGCCCCGGGGTTCGGTCCCGGTCTACGCCCTGTTCGGCGACGCCGAGATCCAGGACGATTCCGTCGACGGCGCCGAGCGCCACCGTCACGGCCACGAGATCGCGGTGATCGCCAAGCCCGGCTCGGTCCGAACCGCCCTCGACGCGGCGGAGCGTATGGCGGCGCTGCTCGCGGACGACGCGATGCCGCTCGCCGGCTGCCGGCTCGTCACCCTGCGGGTGAAGACGATCCGCGCCCGTCGCGACGCCCGGACCGGCGAGGCCCGGGCGAGCCTGACACTCGAGGCCGTCACCGAGAACCTGTGAGGAGGACGTCGATGGGCGCGCAGAAGGGCAAGGATCTGCTGCTCCGGGCCGGGGACGGCGCGGGCGGCTTCGTGGCGGTGGCGGGCCTGCGCACACGCCAGATCACGCTCAACGCCGAGACCGTGGACGTCACCAACGCCGATTCCGCCGGCCGGTGGCGGGAGCTTCTCGCCGGGGCCGGCGTGCGCCGGGCCGCGATCGCGGGCTCCGGCGTGTTCCGCGATCAGGCCTCGGACGCGCGCCTGCGGCTGATCTTCTTCGAGGGGGCGATCGAGACGTTCCAGGTGGTGGTGCCGGCCTTCGGGATCCTGGAGGGCCCGTTCCAGATCGCGAGCCTCGAATACCGGGGCGATCATGCCGGGGAGGTCACGTTCGACATCAGCCTCGATTCCGCCGGCGCGCTCGCCTTCGCGGCGGCCTGACCCTGAGGTAAGTCCCATGGCCAACCGGATCCGCGGCGAGGTGCCGCTCGTCCTCGGCGGGCGGCGCTACACCCTCTGCCTGACCCTCGGGGCCCTCGCCGAGCTGGAGGGCGCAGTCCAGGCCGGAGACCTCGCGGGCCTCGCCGAACGCTTCGCGGGCGGCCGCGTCTCGGCGCGCGACCTGATCGCCCTGCTGGGCGTCGCGCTGCGCGGCGGCGGCCACGACATCGACGACGCGGCGGTGGCCCGGCTGCCCCTCGCGGGCGGCCTCGACGCCCTGTCGGAGGCCCTCGGCGCGGTTCTCGCGGCGGCCTTCGGGGAGGCATCGACACCCGCAAACCCTCCCTAGAGCCGGGGCCGGACGCCGCGCATCCGGCCCCGGCTCGACATCCCTTCCCGTGGGACGACGCCCTGGCCCTCGGCCTCGGGGCGCTGCGCTGGAGCCCCGCGGCGTTCTGGGCGGCGACGCCGCGCGAGTTCGCCGCGGCACTCGGCCGATGCGCCGGGCCGGAGCCCATGACCCGCGAAGCCTTCGAGCGGCTGCTCGCCGCCTATCCCGACCCCACCTGAGGCGCCCCATGGCCGAGACCGAACCCGACACCCAGGACGCCGCGCGGATCACGCAGCTCGAGACCCTCGACCGGCTGGCGCAGAATTTCGGCCGCAGCCTCGACGCGGCCCTGACCCGGGGCGCCGCCTCGGGCCGCAGCCTGGACGGGGTGCTCGGCACGATCGGCGCCCGCCTCGCCGGCGCCGCGGCCCGGGCGGCGGCCGGGCCGATCCAGTCCGGGGTGAGCGGCCTCGTCAACGGCCTGCTGGGGGCCGGCGCCGAGGCCGGCTTCGCCCGCGGCGGCGTGTTCCGGGGCGGGCGGGTGCAGCCCTTCGCGGCGGGCGGGGTGGTGGCCGCGCCGACCTATTTCCCGATGGCGAGCGGTACCGGGCTGATGGGCGAGGCCGGCCCCGAGGCGATCCTGCCCCTGACCCGGGGGCCGCATGGCCGCCTCGGCGTCGCCTCCGGCGGGGCACTGGCCCGGCCGGTCTCGGTGACCGTACACATCGCGACGCCCGACCCGGGCGCCTTCCGCCGGTCGGAGGCGCAGGTGACCGCGAGCCTCGCCCGCGCGGTGGCGCGGGGTCAGCGGGCGACGTGACGGATCGCCCCGCGCGTCCGCGCCCTCACGCGGCCTTGCGCGTCTCCGTCTCCCGCGCGTGGCTGCGGCGGCCGTCGACGCTCACCGGAGCCACGCCCTGGATCGTCACGCGGCGGACCACCCGGGGGGCGTCGCCGTAATCGTCCACGGCCCGGTGGACCGTGGCGCGGTTGTCCCAGATCGCCACGTCGCCGGTCCGCCACGACCAGCGCACGGTGTTCTCGGGCCGCGTGGCGTGATCGTGGAAGATCGCCAGCAGGTGCTGCGAATCCGCCGTGGTGAGCCCGAGGATCCGCTGGATGAAGTGCCCGACGATCAGCGAGCGTTCGCCGGTCTCCGGGTGCACGTGGACCAGCGGGTGCTCGGTCTCGTAGACGGTCCGGGTGAACACCTCCTCGTGGCGTCGCCGCCCGGCCTCCGAGACGTTCACGCGCCCGCCCACGTAGTCGTAGACGTTGGAATGCAGCGCCCAGAGCCGGTCGGCGAGGTCGCGCAGGGGTTCCGGCAGGTCCGCGTAGGCCGCCGCCGTGTTGGCCCAGAGTGTGTCGCCGCCGTAGGGCGGCAGCGTCACGGCGCGCAGGATCGAGATCGCCGGGTAGGCCGGCACGAAGGTCACGTCGGTGTGCCAGGAACTGGCCCGCTCGCCCCGGCTGCCGTCGATGTCGAGGATGCCCGCCGTCCCCGCGAGCGAGGGCACCGTCGGGTGCGGGACGAGGTCGCCGAGCAGGCGGCCGAACGCCTCCTGGCCCGCCTCGTCGAGGGTCTGGTCGCGGAAGAACACCACCTTGTGGGTGGTGAGCGCCTCCCGGATCGCCGCGACGGTCCCGGCATCGAGATCGCCCGCGAGGGCGACGCCGCGGATCTCCGCGCCGATCCGGCCGGCGACGCGGCGGATGTCGAGGGCGGGGGCGTGAAGGGGTTGTGGAATGGCGCTCATCGGACGATTCCTCTGGCAGATTGGCGGCGCGACGCGCAGATCACGCGCGATAGATTAAGAGATGCGGACCGAAAGGACTTCTGATTTCGTCCGGATCATCTCGTCGATATTCGATCGGGTGACGTCGTTTGTCGATGAACGACGTTTTTGATTTTTCGGCTCTTTCCGGAAGACTTTTTTCAGGCGCTGCGATCCGGCAGCGATGACCTCCCCCGACGCGGCAACGGGGCGACGAACCGGAGGCTTCCGCCATGGCCGACGACTTCCACGAGGTGCTCTTTCCCCTCGACGTCTCGCTGCGCGCCGGCGGCGGGCCGCAGCGGCTCACCGAGATCGTGACCCTGGGCTCCGGCCGTGAGCACCGGAATGGCCGCTGGGCCGATTCCCGCCGCCGCTACGATGCCGGCTTCGGCCTGCGCGGTCTCGACGCGCTCCACGCCGTGCTGGCCTTCTTCGAGGAGCGGCGCGGGCGGCTCTACGGCTTCCGCTTCCGCGACCGGGTCGACGGGCGCTCCGGGCCTCCCGGCCGCCCCATCGGCCCCCTCGACCAGCCCCTCGGCACCGGCGACGGCGCCACGGCGGTCTTCCCGCTGGTCAAGACCTACGGCAGCGGCTTCGCGCCCTACCGCCGCCGGATCGCCAAACCGGTGGCGGGCTCCGTCCGGGTGGCGGTCGGCGGCCGGGAGGTCGGGCCCGAGGCTTTCGGGTGCGACCCGGCGACCGGCCTCGTCGCCTTCGCGGCCGGCCACGTGCCGGCCGCGGGCGCCGCCGTGACGGCGGGCTTCGCCTTCGACGTGCCGGTCCGCTTCGACACCGACGACCTCACCGTCGATCTCGCGGCCTTCACGGCGGGCGAGATCCCGAAGGTGCCCCTCGTCGAGATCGTGCCGTGAGGAGGGGATCATGCGCGACATCCCGGAGGCCTTCGCGGCCCATCTGGCGGGGGGCGTGACCACCCTGTGCCGCTGCTGGTCCCTGCGGCGGCGGGACGGGCTCGCCCTCGGCTTCACCGACCACGACCGCGACCTGATGGTCGCCGGGCTTGTCCACGAGGCCCGGACCGGCCTGGAAGCCGCCGAGGCCCGCGCGGAACTCGGCTTCGCGGTCTCGGGCGGCGACGTGGCGGGGGCGCTGAGCAGCTTCGGCCTGACCGAGGCCGATATCGCCGGCGGCCTCTACGACGGTGCTTCGGTGGAGACCTGGCTGGTCGACTGGACCAATCCCGGGACGCGGCTGCTCCTCGACCTCGCCACGATCGGCGAGGTCCGCCGCGAGGGCGACGCGTTCGTGGCGGAGCTGCGCGGCCTCACCCACCGCCTCGACGCCGAGCGCGGCCGCAGCTACCGCGCCACCTGCGGCGCCGATCTCGGGGATGCGCGCTGCCGGGTCGACCTCGCGGCCTGGCGGACCACCGGCCGCGTGACCGCGACCCCGGAGCCCGCGACGCTCTCGGCGGAGCTGGCCGGCGCCTTCGCCGACGGCCTGTTTACCGGCGGCCGGCTCACCTGGACGGAGGGCGCCAATGCCGGGCACGCGGCCGATGTGCGGCTCCAGCTCGGCGCCCTGATCGAGCTGTGGACCGTGCCGCCCCGGCCGATCACCCCCGGTGACGGCTTCAGCCTCACGGCCGGCTGCGACAAGCGCCTCGCGACCTGCCGGGACCGGTTCGCCAACACGGTCAACTTCCAGGGCTTCCCGCACATGCCCGGCAACGACGCGGTGGCGCGGGCGGTGCCGGGCTCGGACCACACCCTCGATGGCGGGAGCCTGTTCCGATGAGCGCAATGCGGCGGGAGATCGGCGCGGCGGCGCTCGGCGAGGCCCGGCTGTGGCTGGGGACGCCGTACCGGCATCAGGCCTCGTTGCGCGGGATCGGCTGCGACTGTCTCGGGCTGCTGCGCGGGGTGTGGCGCGGGCTCTACGGGGCCGAGCCCGAGGTGCCGCCGCCCTATTCCGCCGCCTGGGCGGAGTCCGCTGCTCCCGGCACCGACCCGCTCACAGAGGCAGCATCCCGCCACCTCGTGCCGGTGCCCGGCCGGCTGGCCGCTGCGGCGCCCCGGGGCGGCGACGTGCTGCTCTTCGCCTTCCGCCGCCACCTGCCGGCCCGCCACTGCGCCATCGCCACCGGCGACGGCGCCATGGTCCACGCCCATGACGGCGCCGTCGTCACCGAGGTGGCGCTCACCGGATGGTGGCGGCGGCACCTGACGGGGGTGTTCCGGTTTCCGGAGATCGGCCTTTACGAAGCCGGTGACACAGTCAGCTTGACGCCGAGCACATCCATCACCTTGCGAACGGTTTCGTAGCGGAGCTTCGAGCCGGGCGTGAGAGCCTTGTAGAGGCTTTCCCGTCCGACGCCAGCTTCCCGGGCGATCTGCGACATGCCGCGGGCTTTGGCGACATCGCCCAGAGCCGCGATGAAAAGCTCCGGATCGGGATCGTCGATGGCCGCGGCCAAGTATTCGGCGATTGCCGCCTCGCTGTCGAGGAATTCAGAGGCATCGAAGGGTGTGAAGCGCATCAGACGGTCCCGTCGAGGTTCGCGGCCATCCTTTTGGCCCTCTGAATGTCCCGCGTCTGGCTGGCTTTATCGCCGCCGCACAGGAGCAAGGACGTCACTTCGCCTTGCCGCACATAGTAGACGCGATATCCCGGTCCGTAGGGGATCCGCATCTCGCACACGCCCGAACCGACGGGTTTGACGTCCCCGACGTTGTCGAAGCCTGCGGTACGGATCCGTGCCGCGATACGCGCTTTCGTGCGGTGATCCTTCAGGCCCGCGGGCCACGTCCGGAAGGTGTCGGACAGCAGGATCGTCGTCACGGACGAACCGTATCCGACCGGATACGGTTCCGCAACGCTCTCGTATGAACCACGTGCTCATCGAGCCCGGAGTCCCGCCATGGCCACGCTGATCCTGTCCTCGGCCGGCGCTGCGGTGGGCACCGCGCTCGGCGGCCCGATCGGGGCTGTGGTCGGGCGGGTGCTCGGCTCGGTCGCGGGCTCGGCGCTCGGCGGCGCCCTGTCGGGCTCCGAGCGCGCGCGCTTCGTCGAGGGCCCGCGCCTCGCGGATGTGGCCGGGCTCACCTCCACGGAGGGCGATCCCATCCCCCGGGTCTACGGCCGGGCCCGCATCGGCGGGACCCTGATCTGGGCGACTCGCCCGCTGGAGGTCGCGAACACGACGGTGCAGCGCGCCGCCATGCCCGCCAAGGCCCTGGGCGGCCAGAAGACCGTCACGACCCGCTACGCCTATTACGCCAACCTCGCGGTCGGGCTCTGCGAGGGCGAGGTCGCCTTCGTCCGGCGAATCTGGGCGGACGGTAGGGAGATCGATCAGGTCGGCCTCACGATCCGGGTCCATACGGGCGGCCCCGCGCAGGAGCCCGACCCGCTGATCGTCGCCAAGGAGGGGTCCGCGAACGCGCCGGCCTATCGCGGTCTCGCCTACGTGGTGTTCGAGAATCTGCCGCTTGCCGATTTCGGCAACCGCGTGCCGCAATTCGCCTTCGAGGTGATCCGTCCGGTCAACGGCCTGTTCGGCCGCGTCCGCGCCGTCGACCTGATCCCGGGGGCCGGGGAGTTCGCCCTCGATCCGGACCGCGTCACCGTCGATCTCGGCCTCGGCCGGACCGAGGCGGCCAACCGCCACCAGCTCCAGCGCACCACCGACGTGATCGCGTCCCTCGACGCCCTCCAGGCCCTGTGCCCGAACCTGCGCCGGGTCGCCGTGGTGGCGACGTGGTTCGGCACCGACCTGCGCGCCGGCTCCTGCCGGGTCGTGCCCAAGGTCGAGACCGGCCGGAAGCGTGCGCTGCCCGAGGACTGGTCCGTGGCGGGGATCGCCCGCCCTGCGGCCGAGGTGGTCTCGACCCTGCCGGACGGCACCCCGGCCTATGGCGGAACGCCCGCGGATGCCGGGCTGACCCGGCTGGTGGCCGAATTGGCGCGCCGCGGCCTGGAGGTGCTGCTCTATCCGTTCGTGATGATGGACGTGGCGAGCGGCAACGGCCTGCCCGATCCCCGCACCCCGGGGGCGTCCCAGCCGCCCTATCCCTGGCGCGGGCACATCACCTGCGATCCGGCGCCGGGGCTCCCGGGCAGCCCGGACGGGACGGCCGCCGCGGACGCCCAGGTGGAGGCGTTCTTCGCCGGCGGCTACCGCGCCGAGGTGCTGCACTACGCCGACATGGCGGCGCGATGGGCTGCCACCGGCGTACGGCTCGCGGGCTTCGTCATCGGCAGCGAGTTCGTCGGCCTCACCCGGGTGCGGGGCGCCGCCGGCTACCCGGCCGTGCAGGCGCTCCGGGGGCTTGCGGCCGCATTGCGCGAGCGCCTCGGGCCCGGCGTCCCCCTCGTCTACGGCGCCGACTGGACCGAGTACGGCGCCCATGTCCGCGACGGCGGCGCCACGGTGCGGTTCCCCCTCGACGACCTCTTCGCCGATCCCGCCATCGCGGCGGTCGGGATCGACTGGTATCCGCCGGTCTCCGACTGGCGCGACGCGCCGGAGCACGCCGACCTCGCGGCTTCCGGCGACATCAACGACCGGGGCTATCTCCGGGCCCGCGGCGGCTCCGGCGAGGCCTTCGACTGGTACTACGCCGACGCGGCGGCGCGCGCTGCCCAGGACCGCCGCCCGATCACCGACGGCGCCCACGGCAAGCCGTGGATCTACCGGCCGAAGGATCTCGCTTCGTGGTGGGCGAACCCGCATGTCGAGCGCGACAACGGCGTCGAGACCCACACCACCGCCTGGGTGCCCAAGGGGAAGCCGGTCTGGTTCACCGAGGTCGGCGTGCCGGCGGTGGACAAGGGCACCAACGGCCCCAACGTCTTCCCGGACCCAAAGACCCCCGAGGGCGCCTATCCGCCGGGATCCCGCGGCCTGCGCGACGAGCTGATCCAGCTCCGCGGGCTCGAGGCCACGCTCGCCCGGTTCGACCCGGCCGATCCCGGCTTCCGCGAGGCCGACAACCCGGTCTCGCCGGTCTATGGCGGCCGGATGGTCGATCCGGACGGGATCTTCGTCTGGGCCTGGGACGCGCGGCCGTTCCCGGCCTTCCCGACGGTGCGGCGCGTCTGGGCCGACACCGCCAACTGGCGCATCGGCCACTGGATCACGGGTCGGATCGAAGGCTGCGACCTCGACCTGCTGGTTTTGAAGATCCTCGAAGAGTTCGGTTTCGACGCCGCCGTCTCGGTGGAGGCCGCCGCCTACCTCGACGGCTACGTCATCGACCGGCCGCTCACGGCCCGCGGCGCCCTGGAGACCCTGGCGCAGGTCTACGGCCTCGACGTCTCCGCGGTGGCCGGCCGCCTGCACCTGCGCGGACCCCGCCGCGACCGGCCCCTGGTGCTCGCCGAGGCGGATCTCGTCCGTCTCTCGGAGGAGAAGCCGGTCCTCGCGCAAGTCCGCGCCGAGGAGAGCGCCCTGCCGCGATCCGTGGAACTCGGCATCACCGAGGCCGAGAGCCCGGAATACCGGCGGGCTACGTCGGCGGCCGTGCGGCCGGCCGGGGCGCGCCGCCGCGAGACCCGGATCGATGCGGCGATCGTCACGCGGCGCGAGACCGGCGACGGGCTGGCCGAGGCGATCCTCGACCGGGCCATCGCGGCCCGCGACAGCGCGACGTTCACCCTCAGCCCGCGCCGGGTCGAGCTGGAGCCCGGCGACCTCCTGGCGCTCCCCGCCGACGTGCCGGGCGGCGCGGTGCTGCGCAAGATCGACCGGATCGACGACGCGCCCACCGGCCGCCGGATCGAGGCGAGCGGCGTGCCGCCGCGGGGAGGGCCGGGGCGGCTCCTCGCCCGGAGCCCGGCCCAGCCGGAGGCAGCCGCCCCGGTCTTCCCGGGGCCGCCGCTCGCGCTCGCCCTCGACCTGCCGGCGGATCGCGGTTCCCCGACCATCCTGCAATGGTGCGCGGTGGCGGCCGAGCCGTGGCCGGGCGCGGCCGCGATCTGGCGCGCGGAGGCGGCGGGCGCGTTCAGCCTGCACGGCCACGTCGATTACCCCGCCTGCCTCGGGAAGACGCTGTCGCCGCTCCCCGCCGGGCCGCTGTGGCGGATCCAGCGCGGCATCCACCTCGACGTCACCCTGCGCCGGGGCGGGGCGCTCGCCGCCATCGGCGAGGCCGCGATGCTGGCGGGCGGCAACCTCTTCGCTCTGATCGGGCCGGACGGCGCCGTCGAGCTGCTCGGGGCGGCGCAGGCCGCGCTGATCGAGCCCGACACCTACCGGCTGTCCGGCTTGCTGCGCGGGCTCGCGGGCAGCGAGGCGGCGGCGGGACGCGCCGCGCCGGCCGGCAGCCTGCTCGTGCGCCTCGACGATGGCGCGGTTGTGCCCCTGGTCGACCGCCTGGATGAGGCCGGGCGCGGCTTCCGCTACCGGATCGGGCCGTCGGACCGGGACCCCGGCGATCCCGCCATCACGGAGCTTTCCGCCACCGCAGGCCTCGACGCGCTGCGGCCCCTACGCCCCGTCCACCTGCGGGCGCGCCGGGTCGCGGAGGGCGTGCGGATCTCCTGGATCCGGCGGGCGCGGCGCGACGGCGATGCCTGGGAGCCCGCCGAGATCCCGCTGGATGAAGCCGAGGCCTACGCCGTCACGCTGTTCTCGGCCTCCGGCGCCGCCATGCGCACGCTCCGGGCCGCGGCCCAGCAGGTCGTCTACGCCGACGAGGCGGCGGATTTCGGCGGCCCGCAGCGGAGCCTCGACGTGGCCGTGGCACAGGTCGGCGCCGTCGCCGGGCCCGGACCCGCCTGCCGCGGCCGCATCCTTGTCCGCTCGGCTTGAACCCCCGGAGGTGCCTCTTGTCCGATGTCACGCCCCATCTCGGCCTGCCGCTGATCGCGGCGAGCCAGGCCCAGAAGCACGTCACCCACAACGAGGCGCTCGGCCTCCTCGACGCCCTGGTCCAGCTCGCCTGCCTGGACAAGGATCTGACCGCGCCGCCCCCGAGCCCCGCCGAGGGCGACCGCTACCTCGTGGCCGCGGCCGATCCCGGGGGCGCCTGGGCCGGTCTCGGCGGGCAGGTGGTGCGCTACGCCGACGGCGTCTGGTCCGGCTCGGCGCCGCGGGCCGGCTGGTTCGCCTACCTGATCGACGAGGCCGACCTCTACGTCTTCGACGGCGCGGCCTGGACGAGCTTCCGCCGGAGCCTCGCGGCGATCGAGCGCGTGAGCCGCCTCGGCATCAACACGGGTGCGGATTCCGACAACCGCCTCGCCGTCAAATCGGACGCGGCGCTGCTCACCTGGGACGACGCCACGCCGGGCTCCGGGGACATGCGGGTGTCCATCAACAAGAAGTCCGCCGCACGGGACGCGGCCCTGGTCCTCGAGACCGGCTACGCCGCCCGGGCGCTGCTCGGCCTCCTCGGCAGCGACGATTTCAGCCTCAAGGTCTCGGCGGACGGCGCCGCCTACGCCACGGCGCTCACCGCCTCGGCGAACACCGGCGGGATCGACTTCGCCTCGTCCGAGACCGCGCTGGCCTCCGGGGCGACCACCGATCTCGGCGGCACCGGCACGCGGCGCGTGCTCGTCACCGGGACGGCGACGATCACGAGCTTCGGCGCGGTGCCCGACCGGGAGCGGCTCGTGCGCTTCGCCGCGGGCGCGCGGCTGGTCCACGACGCGGGCAAGCTCGCGCTGCCGACCCGGGCCGACATCGTCACGGCGGCCGACGACACCTGCCTCGCCCTCTCGGACGCGGCGGGCCGCTGGCGCGTGTGGCACTACCAGCGGGCCGACGGCACGCCGCTGGCGGCCGGGGTGCGGGCGGCTGCTTGAACGTGCCGCGCCATCTCGTTCTTCGATGAACCCGCCGTCGTTCCGGGCTCGCCTGCGGCGCCCTGGAATGACGGGCGCGGTCGCTCCGCTCACCCCGGCACCAGCGCCGCCAGCATGACCGGCTCGATCGCCGCGTAGCCGGCCGCGTTCAGGTGGATGCCGTCGTCGGTCAGCGCCGGGCGGAGCGCCCCGGAGGCGGTGGCGAGCGGCGCGTGATACTCGATGAGCCGGGCGGACCCCGCCGCGCAGGTGGCGTGCAGCCACGCGTTCAGGGCGCGGATGCGCGACACCGGCCGCAATTCGGGCCGCCAGCCCCAGAAGTCGCTCGGCATCACGGTGCCGATCCAGAGCGGGAGCCCGGCCTCGAAGGCGAGCCGGCCCATGGCGAGGATGTTCTCGCGGATCGCGGCGTCCGTGACCGGGCCGTCGACCTCGGCGATGTCGTTGATCCCGCAGAGCAGGTGAACGCCGCGCGCACCGCCCGCATCCCGCAGGAAGCGGGCCCGGATCTGTCCGCTCGTCTCGCCCGGCATCCCCCGGGCCAGGAAGCCGTGGCGCGCGAAGGTCTCGGCCCGCGCGAGGCCCCAGGCCGCGGTGATCGAATCGCCGATGAACACCAGCGGCCTGTCCTGTCCGCGTCCCACGATCCACCCCGCCCGCGCCGCCCGAGGGCGTGTCTAGCAGGGCCTTAGCCCGGCGGCGGCCGGCCCGCCATGAGGGGAACCCACATGAAGACCGTTCCACACGGCCCGGCGCAGGACGGCGTCTTCGCCTCCGAATGCCGCCGCCTCGGGCCCCGCCTGATGCGCGACCTCGGCCTGACCGCCGTGCAGGCCGCGGGCCTCCTCGGGAATCTCGGCCATGAGAGCGGCGGGTTCCGCCACCTTCAGGAGATCGCCCCGACGGTCGCCGGCGCCCGCGGGGGCTGGGGACTCGCCCAGTGGACGGGGCCGCGGCGCATCGCGATGGAGGCGTGGTGCCGGGCGCGCGGCCTCGATCCTGCGGCCCCGGAGGCGGCCTACGGTTATCTCTGCGCGGAACTGCGCAGCACCGAGGCCCCGGCGCTGGCCGTCCTGCAGACGGCCGCGACGCTCGAGGCCGCCACCGAGGCGGTCTGCCGCCGCTTCGAGCGGCCCGGCATCGTGGCGCTGCCGAGCCGCCTCGCCTGGGCCCGCCGGGCGCTCGCCGCCCTCGGCGGCGGTGACGCTCCCGCGCCGCCCGGATCCCGCGGCGCCGGCTGAGCCGCACCCGCGCAAGCCGTTCCCGAGCCGGCCGGGTCCGCCGCGCGCCTGACAACGGAGACCGCCCATGACGCACCGCATCCGAGCGGGGCTCGCGCTCGCCTGCGCCGCCCTCCCGTTCGCCGCCCTGCTGCCGCCGGCGCAGGCGGGGGATGCGTCCGCCGCGGCCGTGAGCGTGCCGTGGGGCGACTGGCTGGTCGCCCTGCTTCAGCCGGTCTCGGCCGTGCTGGTGCCGATCGCCGCCGCGGCGGTGACGGCCGGCGTCGCCCGGGTCGCGCCCTGGGCCGCCTCCGTGCTGACCCGGGACCGGGTCGAGGCGGCGATCCGGGCGGGGGCCGCCTACGGTCAGAACGCCGTGGCCGGCGCGGCGAAAGGC
The DNA here is from genome assembly GCF_053346215.1 of Methylobacterium sp. A49B. Lineage (NCBI taxonomy): Bacteria > Pseudomonadati > Pseudomonadota > Alphaproteobacteria > Hyphomicrobiales > Methylobacteriaceae > Methylobacterium > Methylobacterium sp. A49B. The sequence goes on along the minus strand of NZ_JBKFBO010000112.1, from coordinate 122,750 downwards.
CGGACGGTCAGCGTCGATCTCGGCGCCGCGGTCGTGGCCGCCGGCGCCCGGCACGTGCTCGCCACCGCGCCGGCCCGCGTGGTGCGGCGTGCGGGCGGCCCGGAGGGTGTCGCCGCCCGCATCTTCCGGGCGCTGCCCCTCGACCCGCAGGCCAGCGCCGCCAACGTCCTCGCCCCGGCGCTGACGCAGCTGCAGGTGGCCCCGACGCGGAAGACCGGCGCGCGACGCGGCTGAGGCACCGCCGGCTTCCGGCACCCGCACGGCCGGGCGCTTCCGCGCGCCCGGCCCACCCTGGGACAGGGGAAGGTCATGACCAACATCCGCACGCCGCCCCGCAGGCCCGCCGCCGAGCCCGGCGAGGACGAGGTCGGTTCCGGCGCCCTCGGGGGCCGTGCCCGGACGATCCGCTTCCCGCCTTTCTGGCACGCGTGGTTCGCGCGCCAGACCGTGCCGCGCCTCGCCGCGCTGGACGAACTGGTGGACGAGCAGATCGAGCGGCGAGCGCTGCGCCGTTATCTGCGCCGGCTCAAGCACGCGACGGTGCTGGCCTTCGTCGCGGCGGCCACGGCCGCACACTGGTTCTCGGATCAGATCGCGTGGCTCGTGGAGCGCATCCCCGCCCTGCGGGCCCTCTGGGCGCTTGTCGTGGGAGGTTGAGATGAACCTGTGCCGGGACCGGATCCTCGACCGCCTCTGGCTCGCCCTCTCGGGCGCCGCGGCCCTGTCGGCCGCGCTCCAGGCGGGGGCGCAGATCGGAGCCCGCCCCTGCTCCTCCGGCGGCCCTTTCCTCGCCGCGCAGGCGACCGCGTCCGACATGCCGGCGCGGACGGCGCTGAGCGCCGCGGGGTGCCGCGACGCGCATCCCGGCGGGCTTCGATGAGGGGCTCCGCTTGCCTGTGCGAACCGGTCGACGCGGCGGAACCTGGCGGCGCCTCGGCCGTAATGCCGGCACGATGCCGCGCGCCGTCCGATCGTCCTCCGTCCCGCAGTCCAGCCCGGTCGCCGCGCGGCGCTTACGGCCCCGTATTCAGGACGCATTCAGTGCCCTCGGCGCACATCTCCTGGCAATGCGCTACGCCATCGCCCTCGTCGCCATCAGCCTGACCGCCGCGGCCCTCGCCGCGGGCGGCCTCGGCACCATGGCGGATGACGGGCCGGCCCCGCAGACGGGCGCGGTCTCCGGGCAGGCGCCCCTGCGGATCGAGACCTGCCTGTCGCCGGCCGACATGCGCGAGGAGGTCGGCGAGCGGCGGGTGATCCCGCCCGTGGCGGCGATCCGCGCGGCCCGCACGGTGATCCCCCGGGCCGAGATCCAGCGGGCGAGCCTCTGCCGTTACGAGGACACCCTCGTCTACATGCTCACCGCCTTGCGCCGGGACGGTCATTTCGTGCACGTGATCGTCGACGCGCGCACCGGCAGCGTGGCTGGACAGTATTGAGCGGGCGCCGAAACCGTTTCGGAGGGGAGTGAGCCGTGCGTCTGCTCGTCGTGGAGGATGACAAGGACATCAACCGGCAGGTCGTGGCCGCCCTGGAGGAGGCCGGTTATGTCGCCGACAAGGCCTATGACGGCGAGGAAGGCGGCTATCTCGGCGAGAGCGAGCCCTACGACGCCATCATCCTCGACATGGGCCTGCCCAAGGCCGACGGCGTGACGGTGCTGCAGAAGTGGCGCCGGGCCGGGGTGAAGACGCCGGTGATCATCCTCACCGCGCGCGACCGCTGGTCCGACAAGGTCGACGGCTTCGATGCCGGCGCCGACGACTACGTCACCAAGCCCTTCCACATGGAGGAGCTGATGGCCCGGGTCCGCGCGCTGCTCCGCCGAGCCGCCGGCCACGCCACCAGCCAGATCGCCTGCGGGCCCGTGACCCTCGACACGCGCTCCGGCAAGGTCTTCGTCGACGGCGCCCAGGTGAAGCTGACGAGCCACGAATACCGGTTGCTCTCCTACCTGATGCACCATACCGGCCGGGTCGTGTCCCGGGCCGAGCTGACCGAGCACCTCTACGACCAGGATTTCGACCGCGACTCGAACACCATCGAGGTGTTCGTCGGGCGGCTGCGCAAGAAGCTCGCCGTCGACCTGATCCAGACCGTCCGCGGCCTTGGCTACCTCGTGGATCCCAACCAGCCGCCGGCCCGGGTCTGAGGGCCGTGTCGGCCCCCGGCACGCTGCCCGCCGTGTTCATGCGCGGCGGCACCAGCAAGGCCCTGATGTTGCACAGGCGCGACGTGCCGGGCGACCTCGCCGCCTGGGAGCCGGTCTTCCTCTCCGCCATGGACAGCCCCGACCCGTTCGGCCGTCAGCTCAACGGCATGGGCGGCGGCGTCTCCTCGGTGTCGAAGATCTGCGTGATCGAGCGTTCCGCGCGGCCGGACGCCGACATCGACTACACCTTCGTGCAGGTGGTGGTCCGCGACGGGCGGATCGACCTCTCGGGCAATTGCGGCAACATGCTCGCGGCGGTTGGGCCCTTCGCGGTGGACGAGGGGCTGGTCGAGGGTCCGGACGGCCCGGTGAGCCTGCGGATCTACAACACCAATACGCGCAAGCTGATCGAGTCCAGCTTCGCCGTTGAGGGCGGCCGCAGCGTCTATCGCGGCGACCTCGCGATCCCCGGCGTCGCCGGCACGGGCGCACCGATCCGCCTCGACTTCGTCGATCCGGGCGGCGCGACGACGGGCCGGCTCTTGCCGACCGGCGTGGTTCGCCAGACCCTCGACGTGTCCGGCCTCGGCCCGATCGAGGCCTCGCTGGTGGACGCGGCCAATGCCTGCGTCTTCGTCCGCGCCGCCGATCTCGGGCTCGCCGGCACCGAGCTGCCCGCCGCCCTGGAGGCGGTGCCCGGTCTCCTCGATCGGCTCGCTAAGATCCGCCGGGTCGCCTCCGTGGCGATGGGCATCGCGCCGGATCTCGATGCGGCGGCCCGCATCGTCCACGTGCCCTTCGTGGGGCTGGTGTCGCCGCCGCAGGAGGCCGCCAGCCTCTCGGGGGAGACGATCCGCGCCGCCGCGGTCGACCTGACCGCCCGCGTCATCTCCAACGGCGTGCCGCATCAGGCGCTGCCGCTCACCGCCACCCTGTGCCTCGCGGTGGCCGCCCGAATCGAAGGCAGCCTCGTCCACGAGGCGGCCCGCGCCACGGAGGCGGCCCTGCGCGTCGGCATGCCGTCCGGGGTCCTCACCGCCGACGCCGCCGTCACGCGCGACGGTGACACGTGGCGGGCCGAGCGGGGCGCGTTCTTCCGCACGGCGCGGCCGCTGATGCGGGGCGCGGTGTATGTCGACGCGCCGGTTCCCCGCTGACGCGCCGCGATACGGCGGGCGAGGCCGAGGGCGCCGGACCGGTTACGGCCGGGCCGTCGCCGCGGCGCGGCCGGGATCCGCGTCCATGCCGGTGCTCCGGAACTCCGTCGGGCTGATCCCGTAGGCGCGCCGGAAGACCTTGGCGAAGTAGTTGGGGTCTGGATATCCGCACCCGCGGGAGACGGCCTTGATGCTGATCTGGCCGTTGGCCAGCAGGCGGGCCGCCAAGTCCATCCGTTGCCGGGCCACGAACTCGGCCGGCGCCACGCCCTTGCTGCGGGCGAACAGGCGGCTGAAATGCGATCGGCTCACGCCGGCGACCCCCGCCAGCGTCTCGATGTCGAGCGCCGCATCCAGATTCGCGCGGATGAAGGCGACGGTGCGGTCGACGGCGTCGTTCCCCGTCGCGGCGTCGCTCCGCTCCGCGCGGGCCATCACGTCGTCGTGGACCAGCATGATCGCCCGGTAGGCGAGACTGGAGGCCTGCCCCGCGCCCGGCACGGGCGCCCGCAGCGATGTGCAGACCGCCGCGAGGGCATCCACCGTCTCGGTCCGCAGGCGGAAGATCGGACCGGCCGACCGCAGGATCGCCCGGTTGAGGCGCAGGGCCTCCCGGCCGGTGACCGCGATCCAGAAGAACGACCAGTCCTCGCCCGGCTCGATCCAGTAGCGATGGGCGTGCGGGATCGAGACCAGCATGGTCTGCCCGGCCTCCGGCCGCCACAGGCGCCGCTCGTAGCGCAGGCGCCCCCGGCCGGCGACCGTGTGCTGCAGCACGGAGAACGGGGCCTGACCGCGCTTCAGCCCGTCCCAATCGTAGGAGCCAGGAAGCGCCCGCTCGTACCCGGCGCTCGTCGGCATGACGTGGAAGCCGCCGTGCCGAAGCGGGAACGAGATGTCTCTGCGGAACGGCCCCGCCTGCACCAGCGCATCGAGCACAAGATTACCCGCGAAGGTTCTAATTTCCTCTACCACGGTCCGGGCGCCGATCGTAGCGTCGTCTCATAGCAAGAAGAAGATCTCCGGAAATAGTCCGTGCGACGTGACATCTCGCGGATCGTGGGAGGACGGGATGGCCAATTTCAAGATCGCCATCATCGGCGCCGGGAGCGTCGGTTTTACGCGAACGTTAGTACGAGATATTCTGTGCGTGCCCGAACTGCACGATATCGAGGTCGCCCTGACCGATATCAACGAGCGTAATCTCGGGATGATCGCGGAGATCCTCAACCGGATGATCTCCGCCAACGGGCTGCCGACCAAGATCTCGGCCACCACGGACCGGCGCGAGGCGCTAGCTGGCGCCCGGTACGTCATCAACTGCACCCGCATCGGGGGCCTGGAGGCCTTCGCGGAGGATATCCGGATCCCGCTTCGCTACGGCGTCGACCAGTGCGTCGGGGACACGCTCTGCGCCGGCGGCATCCTGTACGGGCAGCGCTCGATCGCGGCGCTCCTCGACTTCTGCAGGGACATCCGCGCGGTCGCCGAGCCGGGCGCCCGCCTGCTGAACTACGCCAACCCGATGGCGATGAACACCTGGGCGGCGATCGACTACGGCGGGGTGGACACGATCGGCCTGTGCCACGGCATCCAGCACGGCTGGAAGCAGATCGCCGAAGTCCTCGGCGCCGAGGACCCGCACGAGATCGAGTACGTCTGCACCGGGATCAACCATCAGACCTGGTACGTCGACATCCGCTGGCGCGGCCGGCGCGTGCCGGCCGAGGAACTGCTGGCCGCCTACGAGCGGCATCCGGTGATCTCCAGGCAGGAGAAGGTCCGGATCGACGTCCTGCGCCGGTTCGGCGTCTACTCGACCGAGTCCAACGGGCACCTGTCCGAGTACCTGCCCTGGTACCGCAAGCGTCCCGACGAGATCGCGCGCTGGATCGACCTCTCGGACTGGATCCACGGCGAGACCGGGGGCTGCCTGCGGGTCTGCACCGAGGGGCGGAACTGGTTCGAGCACGAGTTCCCGCAGTACCTCGCCAGTTCCAGCCGGATCATCGACCCGGCCCGCAGGACCGTCGAGCACGCCAGCTACATCATCGAGGCGCTGGAGACCGGGCGGGTCTATCGCGGCCACTTCAACGTCAAGAACAACGGCCTGATCTCGAATCTCCCCGCGGACGCCATCGTCGAGAGCACCGGGTTCGTCGACCGGTTCGGCCTCAACATGGTCGCGGGCCTGAGCCTGTCCGATGCCTGCGCGGCGCCCTGCATCGCGTCCATCAACGTCCAGCGGATGTCGGTCAAGGCGGCGGTGACCGGTGACCTCGACCTGCTGAAGCAGGCGGTGCTGAACGACCCGCTGGTGGGCGCGGTCTGCATGCCTGACGAGGTCTGGCAGATGGTCGACGAGATGGTCGTCGCCCAGGCCGCGTGGTTGCCGCAATACGCGGGGGCCATCGAGGGGGCGAAACGGCGGCTGGCGAACGCGACGGTGCGGCGCAGGGACTGGGCCGGGGCCGCGCGGCTCCCGGTGCGGTCGGTCGAGGAGATCCGGACCGCGCAGCGCACCGGCAACGAGACCGTCGCGCCGGACGAGCAGATCGTCGCCTGAGACACCGGCCGTCCAAGAAAAAGCCAAGACCTCAAAACCAAGACTTTTCGGGGGAGGACACCGTGGCGATCTACAGGCGCCAGATGCTGGCGATGGCGGCCTTGTTCCCGCTGCTGGCCGCGGGGCCCGTGCGCGCCGAGCCGGTCACGCTCGCCTACTGGGTCGCGTGGGACCCGCTCCAGGCGGAGGCCAAGGCGGCCCAGGCGGCCATCGCGGAGTTCGAGGCCGCCAACCCCGACATCAAGGTCAAGACGCAGGTCATCGCCTACGACGCCCTGCACGACAAGCTGGTCACGGCGCTGGCGGGCGGCGATGCGCCGGACATGGCCTGGGGCCTGGGCGAGTGGCTCGGGGAGTTCAACAGGATGGGCGTGCTGGCCGATCTCAGCGCCCACGCCAAGGCCTGGCCCGATCTCGGCGCGCTGTATCCCAACGTCGTCCGGAACCTGACGATCGACGGCAAGCTGCGGGCATTGCCCAACTATCTCGGCCTGCGCGCGCTGCTCTACCACGCCGACATGCTCAAGGCGGCCGGCATCGAGACGCCGCCCAGGACCTGGGACGAGCTGGTGCAGGCGTCCGCGGCCATCCAGGCCGAGACCGGCAAGCCGGGCTTCGGCATCGCCGGCAAGGGGGTCCGCGCGGTGCAGGAACTCTTCACCTGCCTGGCCCAGAACGGCGTCGAGATCGCCAAGCGGATGCCGGACGGGAAGTACCGCAACACCTGGGCCGAGGCGCCCGAAGAGCTCGAGCGGGTGACCGGGGTCCTGTCGCTGTACGGGCAGCTGCTCTCCGAGAAGGCGATCGCGCCGCAATCCGTCAACTGGAGTTGGGAGGATGAAGACACCAACTTCGCCCTCGGCCAGTACGCGATGGTGATGAACGGCTCCTGGATGAAGGGCCGCATTGACCAGAATCCGCAGGCGATGCGGGACGTCGCCGTGGCGCCGCCGCCGGTTGGACGGATTGCCGCGACCTTCTTCGAGATCGCGCCGCTCTACGTCTTCACCGGCAAGCACCTCGATGCCGCGTGGAAGCTCGCCACCTTCTTGCTGAGCCGGGGCGTCCAGACGGCGATGTTCCCGGACCGCTCGCCGCGCTCCGACGTTCAGAGCGACCCGGTCTGGGGCAGGCCGTTCACCGCGCTGGTGCCGATCGGCGTGTCCTTCCCGCCGATCGTCCTCGGATCGATCCCCCGCGACATGGAGACGGCCCTCGGGCGCGTGCTCCTCAAGGGCGAGAAGCCGGCCGCCGTTGCGGCTTGGCTCGGGCAATCTGTCAACAAGAGCCTGAAGCGCTCCGGACAGCTCTCGGAATAGCGCGCGGTACCGGCCTCCGCCGGTGCGGCATCCGGAATTCAGGCGCTGGGAGGCGCACGCGTGACGACCATGGATATGGCAACCGGATCGATCGCGTCCGGGCCGCAGGCCGGCACCGGACGCAAGGCCCGACACACCGTCTGGCCGTCCGCGCGGGTCCGGGCCGCCTGCGCCTTCCTCGCGCCGGTCGCGGTGCTGGTCACGGCCCTCATCGCCGCCCCCCTCGCCGGCGTGGTCTGGAACAGCCTCCACCACGCCAGCCTGATCGACGCGAGGGTCGGCGGCTTCGCGGGCCTGGAGAATTTCCGAACGGTGCTGGACGACGAGCACTTCCTGCCGGCGCTGATGCACACGCTGGTGTGGACCGTCGTGTCCGTGGCCGGAGAATACGCCTTCGGCCTCGCATCGGCCCTGGCGCTGGCCCGGCCATTCCGGGGCCGGGCGTTGGTGCGCGGCCTCGTCATCCTGCCCTGGGTGATCCCGATCGCCATCGCGGGCGTCAACTGGGCCTGGCTGCTCAATCCCGATTACGGCGTCCTGAACGCCTGGCTGGTCCGCGCGGGCCTGCTGACCACGCCCCACGACTGGCTCGGGCACAGCGAGACGGCCCTGCTCACCGTGACCCTGGTCAACATCTGGCGCAGCTTCCCCTTCTACACGATCAGCCTCCTGGCGGCGCTGTCGTCGATCCCGGACGACCTGTACGAGGCCGCAGCCCTGGACGGCGCGGGGACCGTCCGGCGCTTCGTCGTCCTTACGCTGCCGCACGTCCGGACGGTGTCGCTTACCCTGATCGTCGTCCACGTGATCTGGACGGCGATCAACTTCGACTTCATCTGGGTGATGACCCAGGGCGGCCCGCTCGATGCGACGGAAACGCTGCCGATCCTGATCTACCGCTACGCCCTGCAGGAGTTCGACGTCGGCCTCGCCTGCGCCCTGGCCACCCTGTCGATGGCCGCGATGGCAGCGCTGTTCCTCGTACAGGCCGGCCTCGCCCGGGCGCGGGCGGCGCGCTGATCATGGTTGTCTCCGCGCGTCACAGGACCGTGTCGGGCCTCGCCACCGGCCTCGTGCTGGCCTTCTTCGTGGCCTTCTGCGTCTTCCCGTTCCTCTGGATGATCGACACGGCGTTCAAGCCGCCCGGCGAGGTCTTCAGCACCGCGCCGACGCTCTGGATCGCGAGCCCGACCTTGAGCAACTTCCGCTCCGTCGTGCTGGAGAGCCCGTTCCTGATCTATTTCGGCAACAGCGTGATCGTCGCCGGGGCCTCGACGATCGTGACGGTATCCCTCTCGATCTTCGCCAGCTACGCGATGAGTCGCTGGTCCTATCTCCCGGTGACGCAGATCGTCGCCGGAGGGCTGATCCTCTCGCAGATGATCCCCGGCGTCCTGCTGCTGATCCCCCTCTACGTCCTGATCCGCAACATGGGGCTTCTCAGCACCTACGCGGCCCTGGTCATCGTCTACTGCACCTTCATGGTGCCGCTCGCGAGCTTCATGCTGAAGGGATTCTTCGACGCGATCCCGCGCGAACTGGAGGAAGCCGCAGCGATGGACGGGTGCTCGCGCCTGGGCTTCATCCTGCGCATCCTCCTGCCGGTCAGCCTCCCGGGCCTGATGGCGACCGCTGTCTTCGCGTTCATCGCCGCCTGGAACGAATTCATGTTCGGCTACGTGCTGATCAACGACGATGTCCGCCGCACGCTGACCCCCGGCATCATGATCTTCAAGGGATCGCACCAGACGGATTGGGGATCGCTGACGGCGGCGTCCGTGCTGGCCGCCCTGCCGGTGGCGCTTGGCTTCGTCTACGTGCAGCGGTTCCTGATCACCGGCCTCGCCGCCGGAGCGGTGAAGGGCTGATCTGAGGCGGATTGCACAACGAGATCATAAGGTTGCGTGCGCGATGACGTCCATTCGCTTGCGGCGGGTCACGAAGGCGTTCGGAGACAGGACCGTGATCCCGCCCCTCGATCTGGAGATCGGTCAAGGCGAGTTCGTGGTCTTCGTCGGACCCTCGGGGTGCGGAAAGTCGACCCTGCTGCGTCTGATCGCCGGGCTGGAGGAGATCTCCAGCGGCACGATCGAGATCGACGGACGGGACGTGAGCGAGGCGCCGCCGGGCGAGCGCGGCCTCGCCATGGTGTTCCAATCCTACGCGCTCTACCCGCACATGAGCGTTGCCGAGAACATCGGTTTCCCGCTGAAGATGGCCGGGGTGCCGAAGTCGGTGATCGCCGAGAAGGTCGCTGAGGCGGCCACCCGGCTCAATCTGACCGACTTCGTCGACCGCCGTCCGAGCCAGCTGTCGGGCGGCCAGCGCCAGCGCGTCGCCATCGGCCGGGCCATCGTCCGCGCGCCGAAGGCGTTCCTGTTCGACGAGCCCCTGTCGAACCTCGATGCCGCCCTGCGGGTCGGCATGCGGCTCGAGATCTCCGAGCTGCATCGGCAGCTCGGAACCACGATGATCTACGTCACGCACGATCAGGTCGAGGCGATGACTATGGCCGACACGATCGTGGTGCTCAACCGCGGGCGCATCGAGCAGATCGGCGCGCCTCTGGAGATCTACAACAATCCCGCCAACCTGTTCGTCGCGCAGTTCATCGGCTCGCCGACGATGAACATCCTGCGTGGCCCGGCGGCGGACGCGCTGGGTGCCCCGCTCGTCGGCATCCGGCCCGAACATCTCGTCATCGTGCCGGCCTCTGGCCAAAGCCCGGCCGACGGGCTGGCCGGCATCGCCTCCGCCTCGGAACACCTCGGATCCGACACGTTCATCCATGTCCACCTGAACGAGGGCGGCACCGTGAATGCCCGCGTGAGCGGCGAGGTCCGGATCGACCGCGGTGCCTCGGTGGTGGTCGTCCCCGAGCGGACTCAGCTCCATCGCTTCGCCGCCGACGGCGAAGCCCTCCGCATCTAACTTCCTGAGGCCCTCGCGGATCGCCCTTTTCGGGCGTTCCGGCCCCGCGCCCGATGGGGCTGCGGGCGCTCTGCACCCCGCTCCCAGCTCTGATCGACGGCGAACGCTCGGATGACCGGCCCACCGAAAGGTGCGGCCGGCAAAGTCGTTCGTCGTCGGCAGATGAGCCATGCCCGTCCTGCAGCATGGCAGGGGCGAACCCCCACCACCCGGAGATCAACATGTCGGATACCACTGCGCTGGGTCAGACGAGCGGCGCGCCAAACAACACGGTGACGGCGGATTTTGGAAACAAATCAAGAACAGGAGCTTTCCGTGGCGGTGCAAGCGGCTTCCTCTACGGTCTCGGCGACGACGGCGTGCCGACGCAGGCCCTGATCAACGGCGCGCACATCACCAACGTCTCGCAGAAGGCGCCCTACGGAACCCAGCACCCGTCGGGCGACGCCCTGACCACCGAGAGCAGCTTCTTCGCCGGATACGGCAAGGACATGTGCATCTACATTCAGGATTACTATCCGGACTGGGCCTATAACGGCGGTGCGCGCCCCGGCGACACGCGGACATACAACCAGACGGATGGGACCTTCACGACGGGCGGGAACGGGACCTGGGATTATCTCGAAGTCGTCGAGTTCGTCACCGAGGCGGTCGCGACGCGGTCGGCGCATCCCGAGCGGTACGTCTTCATCCCCTTCAACGAGCCGGATGGCGGGAACTGGTACGCGAACTGGTCCAAGATGAAGCAGCAGTTCCTGGAGGATTGGAAGGCGGCTTACGACGCGATCCAGGCTGTCTGGACCCGCCACGGGCTCGGTCACGCGCGGGTCGGCGGCCCCGGCCATACGCAGTGGCGCAAGGATCAATCGACCGACCTGCTGACTTACGCGCGCGACAACAAGTGTCTTCCGGACGTCTTCATCTGGCATGAGCTCGGCGTCGACAATCTCAGAACCTATCCGATCCACTACCAGGAGTATCGCGCCGTCGAGAAAGCGCTCGGCATCTCGCCGATCGCGATCAACATCACCGAGTACGGCATGCTGCGGGACATGAGTGTCCCAGGTCAATTGGTTCAGTGGATGTCGCTCTTCGAGGACACGAAGGTCGACGCCCAGGCCGCCTACTGGAACTATGCCGGCAATCTATCGGACAACACGGCGCGGCCGGGCGGAGCGAATGGCGGCTGGTGGATGTTCAAGTGGTATGGCGATCTGGACGGGAGCGAGACCGTGCAGACGACGACGCCGTCGGCCAAGACGGCCGATCGGCTCCGGGCCATCGGTGCCATCGACACCGACAACCGGCGGGCCACGATCCTGTGGGGCGGCCAGGATGGCGACGTTGCGCTGAACGTCACGGGGTTGGATACCGCCAAGTTCGGAACCGGCGTGGACGTCGAGGTTAGGCAGGTCGTGCATTGCGGCGCGGAGGGGCTGGCGGAGACCCCACGGGTCATCCAGGCTGCGCGGACGATCGACATCGCGAGCGGCGGGTTCAGCCTCACCGTTCCGGGCTGCGACCGGTACTCCGGCTATCAGATCCTGATCACGCCGGCTCAGATGCGGGATGTGGTCCAGTCATTCTCCTCACAGACATGGCTGACCGCCGCCGAAGCGGAAACGCTTCAGATCGCTTCGGCCAAGGTCTTCGATCATAACCCGACCGCGGCCAACGGCTGGCAGTTCCTGGCCTCCGGCGGCCGCGACGTCGGCCAGTTCAACGATGCCGGATCGCGGCTCGATTGGAAGGTCACGGTTCCGCAGGACGGGACCTATCGCCTTCAGGTGATCGCAGCGACTCCGGGAGCGCCCGGACGCCACGCCCTGTTCGTGGATGGAAAGGATCAGGGCATCATCCAATACGCGGCCGATCTTGCGCTGACGAGCACGGATCGATGGAACTACCGGGGCAGCGCCGAGCGGTCCGTCGTGCTGACCACCGGTGAGCACACGCTCTCCATCCGGGCGAGCTCCGACGGGTCCTCGAAGCTGCCCGGATCCGACATCACCTTGGACAAGCTGTTCCTCAAATACATCGACGACGGCGAGGTCACCGAATATCCGTCCACCACCTTCCGGTTGAGCGGCGGATCGAAGCTCGACTGGGGCGCGACCGACTCTGGCTGCGCCGTGCTGTCGGGGCAAGGGAAGGCCTCCATCTACGTGACGGCGATCGAGCGCGGCTACTACGATGTGGACTTCGCCTGGACCGCGTCGGACCCTGCGGCGGTCACCGTGTCCCTGAACGGGCGCCCGTTCACCGTACCCGCCGTCGACAAGGCCGGCCGGTGGCGGAGCAACCTGTGCCTCCATCTCGTCGAAGGCATCAACGAGATCGTCCTCTCGTCATCGGCGGAGGTGCGGGTCCAGGCGCTCACCACACGGAGAAACCGCGGGGCGGATGCGAACGCCTGTCGTGTCTCGGCCGAGACGGTGCGCGTGCTCGGGGCCGCGAAGTTCACGGCGGTCGATCAGTCGGCGGGTTCCAACGTGTCCGGGACCGGCTACGTGACCGGCCTCGGAGGAGGTTCGACCAACGCCCTCGAGATCAGCCGGCCGTCGTCTGTCGGCGCGGGCGATTACGATCTCACGGTCGTGTATTCGAACGCGCAGGTCGCCGGCAAGCACGACTACAATCCGCAGGTGGTGGATCTGAGCCTCAACGTATCGGAAGCCGACACACTCGTCGGCTCGGCACGGCTGCGGTACACCTACAGCTGGATCAGTTTCTGGCAGCGAACCCTGCCGGTCTCACTGAAAACGGGGGCTGCGCCCGTGACGATCTTCAGCCCCGGCGACGTCGGCCCGTGCATCGACGCGGTCGTCTTCGCGCCCGTGCAGCCCGTGGCCCCGGTCACGCGTCCGCTCGTGTGAGGTCCCGGCGCGATCCCTCCGGGTCGCGCCAGGACCCGAAAGGCCGTCGGAGTCCGGGTCGGCGGTTTCGATCCCCCGCCCTCCGTGGAGGCTGATCCCCGGGGCCGGCACCCGCGCGGACCGCGCGGGTGCCGGTTCGCCGGCCACCTGGACGGCCGACGCGCGTCCTTGACCCGGGCGAAGCCGCGCTGCAGATCGGTGCGGCGGCTGGCCGGGCCGCCAGGAGCCGTGCGTGAAGGATCGGGTCGCGTGGTGACCGCGTCGTGATTGATCTCATCGGCCTCCTCTCCCTGCGCCGCCGCTCCATCGCGGTGCGGCTCGCCGTTTCGGCCTTCCTGGCGAGCTCCGCGATCCTGCTGATCGCGGCCTGGATTCTCACGACCCTCTACCGCGAGAACACCGAGCGGTCCTTCGACAGCCGGCTGCTCGTCTTCGCCAACAATCTCGCCACCGACCTCGTCTCGCCCAACGATCCGGAGAGCCGGACCTTCTCGCTGGGCGACCCGCGCTTCGACCTGCCCCTGTCCGGATGGTACTGGCAGGTCGGCAAGCCCGACGCGAAGCCCCGGGACGTGCGCACCTCCCGCTCCCTCGTGGGCGTGCCGCTGCCGGCCGCGACCGATTCCGACGGCAAGGTCGGGGTCGGTCAGATCCGCCAGGGCTACGGCAAGGGGCAGGACGGGCGCCTCCTGCGCATCATGGAGCGCGACGTCGATCTCGGCGAGGAGGGCCGCTACACGGTCCGGGTCGCCGGTCCCGCCGACGAGATCGTCAACGACGTCGATCGCTTCCGCAACTCGCTGACCATCACCTTCGGCCTGCTCGGCCTGTCGCTGGCGATCACCACCCTCCTGCAGATCCGGTTCGGCCTCGCGCCCTTGAAGAAGATGCGTGCCGCGCTCGGCGCCGTGCGCCGGGGCGAGGCCGACCGCATCACCGGCACCTATCCCCGCGACATCGCGCCGCTCACGGGCGAGGTGAACCTCCTGATCGAGACCAACCGGGAGATCCTGGAGCGCGCCCGCACCCAGGTCGGCAACCTTGCCCACGCCCTGAAGACGCCGCTCTCGATCATCGTCAACGAGGTCGGCGCCTCGGACGCGCCCGAAGAGCTGGCGCAGAAGATCCGCGAGCAGGCCGCGGTGATGCGCGATCAGGTCAACTACCACCTCGACCGGGCTCGCGCCGCAGCGCTCGCCGGCACCCTCGGGACGTCGACGGAGGTCGAGCCGGCGCTCGCCGGACTCGTCCGGACGTTCGGGAAAATCTACCGGGACAAGGACATCGCCTACGATGTCCACGTGCCGCCGGGCCTGCGCTTCCGGGGTGAGCGGCAGGATTTCGAGGAGATGGTCGGCAACCTCGTCGACAACGCGTCGAAATGGGCGAATGCCCGGGTGGCGATCCGGGCCGAAGCGGTGGACAAGGACGATTATCCCCACCTCGTCGTGGCCATCGAGGATGACGGGCCCGGCCTGCCGCCGGAGGCCCGCCAGGCCGTGCTCGGCCGCGGCCGGCGGCTGGACGAATCGAAGCCCGGCTCCGGCCTCGGCCTGTCGATCGTGGCCGATCTCGCCGCCCTGTACCGAGGGCGCTTCACCCTGGAACAGGCGGCGCTCGGCGGCCTGCGGGCGGTGCTGGAGGTGCCGGGCGACGCGCCGGTCGGAGCCGCCGCGCACTGAGGCTGTTCACCTCCGATGTGGATGCCGCGCGGCGGGACGCGGCCTCATGGCCCTGGCTAGGCCCTTGTCTTCGCGGGATAGTTGCGTGACACCGTGCCGCCGTCGGGAGGCGTCGTGGCGTCAAGCTGCCGGCTCCACATGGCGTGGGGAGGAGCGGGCCGGTCCGGCTCGTTGGCGATAAGGTCCATGACGGCGATCTGGTTCATTCTGGCGGCCCTGACCGCGGCGGCCGTGCTCGGCCTGCTCTGGCCGATGTCGCGCCGTGCCGCCGTGCCGACCGGCGAGGCCGGCGGATCCGGCCTCGCCACCGAGACCGCGTTCTACGAGGATCAGATCGCCGAGATCGCGCGCGATCTGGAGCGCGGGCTGATCGCTCCGGACGAGGCCGAGACCGCCAAGGCGGAGGCGGGCCGCCGCCTGCTCCGGGCAAGCCGCGAGGCGGAGCGCGAGGCCGCGCAGGATGGCGTCGCCGAGGCGGCGCGCCCGGCCGAGCCGCGCCTGCGCAGGCGCCGGGCCGCCTCCGCCTTCGCGCTCTCCACCATCCCCCTCGTGGCGCTGATCGCCTACGGTCTCTACGGCTCACCCGAGCTGCCCGCGCAGACCGAGGCCGACCGGCAGGCCGCGCGCGGCGGCGCCGACGAGCTGATGAAGGCCATGGGTCAGATCGAGGCGCGCCTCGCCCGCGACCCGAACGACGCCCGCGGCTGGGCCGTGCTCGCCCCGGTCTACATGCGCACCGGCCGCTTCGACGATGCGGCGCGCGCCTACGGGAACATCGCGCGCATCAAGGGCGAGAGCGCCGATATCCTCGCCGATCAGGCCGAGGCCCTCACGGCGGCGGGCGACGGCACCGTCTCGCCCGAGGCGAAGGCCCTGTTCGAGAAGGCGCAGGCCAAGGATCCGAACGCGCCCAAGCCCCGGTTCTACCTCGCCCGGGCGGCCGAGCAGGCCGGCGACACCGGCGAGGCGATCCGCCAGCTCTCGACCCTCGAAGCCGCCGGGCCGCCGGACGCGCCCTGGCTCGGGGTCGTGCGCCAGACGCTGGCCCGGCTCAAGGGCGAGCCGCCGCCGCCGGCGGCGCCTCCGACGGAGCCGAAGATTCCCGCTGAGCAGCAGGCGGCGATCCGTGGCATGGTCGACGGGCTCGACGCCCGGCTGAAGGCCGGCGGCGGCACCCCCGACGAGTGGCTCCGGCTCGTCCGGTCCCGCGTCGTGCTCGGCGAGCAGGATCAGGCAGCGGCTGCCCTGGCCCGGGCCCGCACCGCCCTCGCGGGTGATCCACAGGGTCTTGCCCAGGTGGAACAGGGCGCCCGCGCCGTCGGTCTCGGCGGCGGCGGTGCTCCGGCCCGGCCGGCCGAGACTGGTCCGGCGGCCCGCGCCGAGACCGAGGCCGCGATGGCGGCCGTGCGGGCCATGCCGCAGGCGGAGCGCGACGCGGCGATCCGCGGCATGGTCGAGGGGCTCGACCGGCGCCTCGCCGCGCGGGGCGGCATGCCGGACGAGTGGATGCGCCTCGTGCGCTCCTACAGCACCCTCGGCGAGCGCGAGAAGGCGATCAGCGCCCTCGACCGCGCCCGGATGGCGCTCGCCGCGAACAGCGAGGCCGTCGCCCGCCTCGACGGGCTTGCCCGGGAACTCGATCTGCCGGCCAAACCAAACCCTTGATCCCACAAGGTCGCGAGGGGCCGCCAAAACCGTCTCCGAACGCCCCCGTACGACAATCGGTCCCGACGCCTGCCCTTGACCCGGGACCGCGCGGAGCCGACACCCTGATGAGCCAGAATGAGAACGGTTCGGGTCCGGGCGGGAGACCGCCCCCCGGATCGCGGGGTGGACATATCGTGACGCGTAAGAGCCGCCGCCTGATCCTGATCGCCGCCTGCGGCAGCGTGCTCGCGCTCGCCGTCGGGCTGATCCTGTTCGCCATGAGCGGCTCGATCGTGTTCTTCCGCTCACCCACCGACATCGCCAAGCAGGCCATCGCCCCGGGCACGCGCCTGCGGCTCGGGGGATTGGTGAAGGACGGCTCGCTCAAGCGCGGCCCCGATCAGACGGTCGATTTCGCCGTCACCGACACGAACGAGACCGTCGAGGTCCACTACAAGGGGATGCTGCCGGACCTGTTCCGGGAAGGGCAGGGCGTGGTCGCCGAGGGTGTCCTCGAGCCGGGCGGCCAGTTCCGCGCCGACACCGTGCTCGCCAAGCACGACGAATCCTACATGCCCCGTGAGGTGGCCGACGCGCTGAAGGCGCAGGGACGCTGGCAGGAGGGCGGCCCGAACAAGGCCGCTCCGGCGCCGAAGCCCGCCACCGCGGCGGCGGACAGCACCCTCGGCCCGCGCAGCGAGCGGTGAGAGACTTCGCATGATCGTCGAGACCGGCCACTTCGCCCTCGCGCTCGCGCTGGCGATCTCCCTCGTCCAGGTGGTGATGCCGATCTGGGCCGCGCGGTCGGGCGACCCGGCCCTGCGCCAGACCGCCTCGCAGGCGGCGCTCGGCGCCTTCGCCTGCGTGCTCTTCGCCTTCGCGGCGCTCACCTACGCGCACGTCACGTCCGACTTCTCGGTCCAGAACGTGGTCGAGAACTCGCACACGCAGAAGCCTCTGATCTACAAGATCTCCGGCGTCTGGGGGAACCACGAGGGCTCGATGCTCCTCTGGGTCCTGATCCTCACCCTGTTCGGCGCCTGCGTCGCGGCGGCGAAGAACTCCGTGCCGCCGCGGCTGCGGGCCAGCACGCTGGGCGTGCAGGGGCTGATTACCTTCGTGTTCGTGCTGTTCATCATCACGACCTCGAACCCGTTCAGCCGCGTGATCCCGGCGCCGCTGGAGGGCAACGACCTCAACCCGCTCCTGCAGGATCCCGGCCTCGCGATCCACCCGCCGCTCCTCTACCTCGGCTATGTCGGCTTCTCGATCAGCTTCGCCTTCGCGGTGGCCGCGCTGATCGACGGCCGGATCGACGCCGTCTGGGCGCGGGCGGTGCGACCCTGGACGCTGACCGCGTGGTGCTTCCTGACGCTCGGGATCGCGATGGGCTCCTACTGGGCCTATTACGAGCTCGGCTGGGGCGGCTGGTGGTTCTGGGATCCGGTCGAGAACGCCTCCCTGATGCCGTGGATCGCCGGCACGGCGCTGCTGCACTCCACCGTGGTGATGGAGAAGCGCGACGCCCTGAAGGTCTGGACGGTGCTGCTCGCCATCCTGACCTTCTCGCTCTCGCTGATCGGCACCTTCCTGGTCCGCTCGGGGGTGATCACCTCGGTCCACTCCTTCGCCACCGACCCGACCCGCGGCGTCTTCATCCTGGCAATCCTGGTGCTGTTCATCGGCGGCTCGCTGACGCTGTTCGCGTGGCGGGCGCCGCTCCTGCGCCAGGGCGGCCTCTTCGCGCCGATCTCCCGCGAGGGGTCGCTCGTCCTCAACAACCTGTTCCTGGTCGCGGGCTGCGCCACCGTGCTGGTGGGCACCCTCTACCCGCTGGTGCTGGAGATGCTGACCGGCGAGAAGATCACGGTCGGGCCGCCGTTCTTCAATTCCACCTTCGTGCCGCTCGCGATCCCGCTGCTGCTGATCGTGCCCTTCGGGCAGGCGCTTGCCTGGAAGCGCGGCGACGTCCTCGCCGCGGCACAGCGCTTGTTCGCCGCGCTTTCGGTCGCGTTGGTGGTCGGCTTCGCGGTGCTGGCGCTCACCTGGGGCGGCCCGGTCATGGCGCCCGTCGGGATCGGCCTGGGCGCCTACCTGCTGATCGGCTCCGCGCTGGAGATCGTCTCCCGCGCCCGCGGCTACGGTGCGAGCCGGGCGCGCTCGATCGGCCAGATCGGTCGACGGGCCGTCGGCCTGCCGCGCTCGGCCTGGGGGACCGCGCTCGCCCATGCCGGCGTCGGCGTGGTGGTGCTGGGCATTGCTGCCCAGGGCTGGGCGACCGAGGGGCTGGCGACGCTGAAGCCCGGCCAGACCCTCGCGACCGGTCCCTACGTGGCGACCCTCGATCGGGTCGGGCCGCGCCAGGGTCCCAACTACGAGGAGGCCGCCGCCTCACTGACGATCCGGACCCGCTCCGGCGACGAGGTCGGGCACGTGGAGACGGGCAAGCGCTTCTATCCGAGCCGCAAGATGGCGGTGACGGAATCGGGCCTGCTGACGGTGGGCGCGAGCCAGGTCTATGCCAGCCTCGGCGAGATGAGCCAGGATGGCGGCGTCGGCCTGCGCCTGTACTACAAGCCGCTGGTGCTGCTGATCTGGCTCGGGGCCGTGGTGATGGCACTCGGCGGCGGCTTGTCGCTCACCGATCGCCGGATGCGCGTCGGCGTCCCCGCCAAGGCGAAGGCGCGGCCGTTGCCGGCCGCGGTGCCGGCCGAGTGATGGCGGCCCGCGCACGCCGCACGGTGATCGCCGCGATCGCCCTGATCGCGTCGATCCCGGCCCACGCCGTCCAGCCCGACGAGGTGCTGAAGGATCCCGTTCTGGAACACCGGGCCAGGGAGATCTCCGCTGAGTTGCGCTGCCTCGTCTGCCAGAATCAGTCCATCGACGATTCCGACGCGCCGCTGGCCAAGGATCTGCGCCTGATCGTCCGTGAGCGCCTGGAGAAGGGCGACAGCGACACGGCGGTGCGCGATTACGTCGTCGCCCGCTACGGTGAGTTCGTGCTCCTGCGGCCGGTCTTCGCGCTGCACACCCTTCTGCTGTGGCTGACGCCCGTGCTCGCGGTGCTGCTCGGCGCATTCGGGATCTGGCGCCTCGCGCGGCGCCGGCCGGCCGCTCCCGCCCGGACCCTCTCGGCTGCCGAGGAGGCCGAGGTCGCCGCGCTCCTGCGACGGGAGTAGAATCGCTCGCGGCCGTGATTCGCCTCCCGCACTCGGCACGAGTCTTGGATGCGACATCGAAGCCGTAGAATCGGCGATGCGCCTGGGGGCAGGACGATGACGGCCGCAACGCTCACCATCTCGAGCCGCAACTACTCCTCGTGGTCCCTGCGGGGCTGGCTGATCTGCCGGATGGCGGGGCTCGACTTCGAGACCGAGGTTCTGTCCGGAGCCGATCTCAACAGCCGGGCGGAACTGCTGCACCTGTCGCCGTCCTTCCTGGTGCCGCGCCTGCGCCATGGCACTGTCGTGGTTTGGGACTGCCTCGCCATCGCCGAGTACCTGGCCGAGACATTCCCGGAGGCCGGCTTCCTGCCCGGGAACGTGGCGGAGCGGGCCCATTGCCGCTCGATCTCCGGCGAGATGCATTCCGGCTTCGTCAATCTGCGCTCGGCCCTGCCGATGAACCTGCGAGCGTTCCACCCTGACTTTCGGGTGTTCAACGGCGCGAAAGCCGATATCGAGCGCATCGTCACGATCTTCGACGATTGCCTCGACCGCTACGACGGGCCGTACCTGTTCGGCGCGCGGCCGTGCCTGGCGGATGCCATGTTCGCGCCGGTCTGCACCCGCTTCCGCACCTATGACGTTTCCCTGCCGCCCCGGTCCGCCGCCTACCGCGACACGATCCTGCACTGGCCGCTGATGGTCGAGTGGGCCGAGGCCGCCGCCGACGAGCCGGACGAGATCGAAGAGCTGGAGATGGAGTTCTGAAACGGGGGTGCCGTCATGGCGCGCGGAGCGAAGCAATCCAGGGAATTGCGACATCGGCAAGCGTGGCGCTACCGGGTTGCTTCGCTCCGCGCGCAAAGACGGTCGGCCATGGCGGAGACCGGTCAGTCATCTGCAGGTAGGATGCAATTTATTGCAGAGCACCCATTTTTGTTGCGGTGCACGCAAAAAGATTTTGGGCCCTGTTGAGACCGAGAGAATCTTTTTCCTCAGCCACTTAAACCTTTGGTATCGAACCGGCGAATCCGCGAGTTACAGCTCGACAAACGTCCTTTGTCGCGCAACCGGACAGCGCGATTGAAGCCAACCGGCAATTCTGTTCCTCTTCGCCTTAGAACAGGAACAGACTGGGCTGGAAACCATGGCGCGTCACGAGCCCTGGAGCGCAGAGCGCGCATCCGGGATCATCGCCGAACACACCCATCTCGAAGGGGCCACGCTGCCGATCCTGCACGCGCTGCAGGAGACGTTCGGCTACGTGGATTCCGGTGCCGTGCCGCTGATCGCGGACGCCCTGAACCTGTCCCGCGCCGAGGTGCACGGCTGCATCACCTTCTACCACGACTTCCGAGCCCACCCCGCCGGCCGTCACGAGGTGAAGCTGTGCCGGGCCGAAGCCTGTCAGGCCATGGGTTCGGACAAGCTGCACCGCGAGATCCTCGGCCGCCTGGGCTGCGGCTGGCACGAGACGACGGCTGACGGCAGCGCCACGGTCGAGCCGGTCTACTGCCTCGGCCTCTGCGCTAACGGCCCCGCCGCGCTGGTGGACGGTGAGCCGGTCGCGCATCTGACCGCCGACGCCCTTGAGGCCGCCCTGACGGAGGTGCGCCAGTGAGCGTCACGCTTTACATCCCGCGCGACGCCGTCGCGCTCGGCCTCGGCGCCAACAAGGTCGCCCGTGCCCTTTTCGCCGGCGCCGAGCGCCGCGGACTGGACGTCACGATCGTCCGCACCGGCTCCCGCGGCCTGTTCTGGCTGGAGCCGATGGTCGAGGTCGGCACGCCCAAAGGGCGCGTCGCCTACGGGCCGGTGACGGTCAAGGATGTTGACGCCCTGCTGGATGCCGGCCTGACCACGGGCGGCGACCACGCCCTGCGCCTCGGCGATCCGGAGGCGATCCCTTACCTCGCCCGGCAGCAGCGCCTGACCTTCCACCGCTGCGGCGTGATCGACCCGGTCTCCGTCGAGGATTACCGGGCCCATGGCGGCTATCGCGGCCTGGAGGCCGCCCTGAAGCTCGATGCCGAGGGCATCGTCGCGGCGGTGCGCGATTCCGGCCTGCGCGGCCGGGGCGGTGCCGGCTTCCCGGCCGGCATCAAGTGGAACACCGTGATGCTCGCCAAGGCGGACCAGAAATACGTGGTCTGCAACGCCGACGAGGGCGATTCCGGCACCTTCGCCGACCGGATGATGATGGAGGGCGACCCCTTCAACCTCATCGAGGGCATGACCATCGCGGGCGTCGCGACCGGCGCCACCCGCGGCTACATCTACCTGCGCTCCGAGTACCCGCAGGCCTTCGCCACCCTCAAGGAGGCGATCGCCAACGGCATCCAGGCCGGGGTGCTCGGCGACAACATCCTGGGCTCCGGCAAGAGCTTCCACCTGGAAGTGCGCCTCGGCGCCGGCGCCTACATCTGCGGCGAGGAGACCTCGCTGCTGGAGAGCCTGGAGGGCAAGCGCGGCATCGTGCGGGCGAAGCCGCCGATCCCGGCGCTCAAGGGCTTCCTCGGCAAGCCGACGCTGGTCAACAACGTCATGACCTTCACGGCCGTGCCGTGGATCCTGGAGAACGGCGCCAGGGCCTACGCCGATTACGGCATGGGCCGGTCGCTCGGCACCCTGCCGATCCAGCTCGCCGGCAACGTCAGGCACGGCGGCCTGATCGAGATGGCCTTCGGCATCACCCTCCGTCAGGTCATCGAGGATTTCGGCGGCGGCACCCGCTCAGGGAGGCCGGTCCGGGCCGTGCAGGTCGGCGGGCCGCTCGGGGCCTACTTCCCCGACCATCTCCTCGACACGCCCCTCGATTACGAGGCGATGGCGGCCAAGAAGGGCCTCGTCGGCCACGGCGGCATCGTGGTGTTCGACGACACCGTCGACATGGCCTCTCAGGCCCGCTTCGCCTTCGAGTTCTGCGCCACCGAGTCGTGCGGCAAGTGCACGCCCTGCCGCATCGGCGCGACCCGCGGCGTCGAGACCATGGACAAGGTGATCGCCGGCATCCGGCCGGAGGCGAACCTGAAGCTGGTCGAGGACCTCTGCGAGGTCATGACCGACGGTTCGCTCTGCGCCATGGGCGGTCTGACGCCCATGCCGGTGATGAGCGCGATCACCCATTTCCCCGAGGATTTCAGGCGCGCCGGCGATCTGCCGGCCGCGGCCGAGTGAGGAGACGTCGATGGGCCTGATCAAGGAGATCGACTACGGCACGCCGATCCGCGTCAGCGAGCAGACGGTGACGCTGACGATCGACGGCATGTCGGTGACGGTGCCGGCCGGTACCTCGGTGATGGCGGCGGCGATGCATGCCGGCACGCAGATCCCGAAGCTCTGCGCCACCGACTCGCTGGAGCCGTTCGGCTCCTGCCGCCTGTGCCTCGTGGAGATCGAGGGGCGGCGCGGCACCCCGGCCTCCTGCACGACCCCGGCCGAGAACGGCATGGTGGTGCACACGCAGAACGAGAAGCTCGCCAAGCTCCGCAAGGGCGTGATGGAGCTCTACATCTCCGACCACCCCCTCGACTGCCTGACCTGCGCGGCGAACGGCGACTGCGAGCTGCAGACCCAGGCGGGCGTCGTCGGCCTGCGCGACGTGCGCTACGGCTACGAGGGCGACAACCACGTCCGGCCGAGCTCCGAGAAGTACCTGCCGAAGGACGAGTCGAACCCGTACTTCACCTACGACCCGTCGAAGTGCATCGTCTGCAACCGCTGCGTCCGCGCCTGCGAGGAGGTGCAGGGCACCTTCGCGCTGACCATCGCGGGCCGCGGCTTCGACAGCCGCGTGGCGGCCGGCCCGACCAACTTCTTCGAGTCCGAGTGCGTCTCCTGCGGCGCCTGCGTCCAGGCGTGTCCGACGGCCACGTTGCAGGAGAAATCGATCCACGCGTACGGCCAGCCCGAGCACGCGGAGGTGACGACCTGCGCGTATTGCGGCGTCGGCTGCTCGTTCAAGGCCGAGATGCAGGGCGAGCGCGTCGTCCGCATGGTCCCCTACAAGGGCGGCAAGGCCAACGAGGGCCATAGCTGCGTGAAGGGCCGCTTCGCCTACGGCTACGCCACCCACAAGGACCGCATCACCAAGCCGATGATCCGCGAGAAGATCACGGATCCGTGGCGTGAGGTCTCCTGGGAGGAGGCGATCGACCGCGCGGCCTCCGAGTTCAAGCGGATCCAGGCCCAGTACGGCAAGGATTCGGTCGGCGGCATCACCTCGTCGCGCTGCACCAACGAGGAGGCCTATCTCGTCCAGAAGCTGGTGCGCGCCGCCTTCGGCAACAACAACGTCGACACCTGCGCCCGCGTCTGCCACTCGCCGACCGGCTACGGCCTGATGTCGACGCTCGGCACCTCGGCCGGCACGCAGGACTTCAAGTCGGTCGAGCATTCCGACGTGATCCTGGTGATCGGCGCCAACCCGACCGACGGCCACCCGGTCTTCGGCTCGCGCATGAAGAAGCGGCTGCGCGAGGGCGCCAAGCTGATCGTCGCCGATCCGCGCAAGATCGACCTCGTGAAGTCGCCCCATATCAAGGCCGACTATCACCTGCCGCTGAAGCCCGGCTCCAACGTCGCCTTCATCAACGCGCTGGCGCACGTGATCGTCACCGAGGGGCTGGTCGACGAGGCCTATGTCCGCGAGCGCTGCGATCTGGCCGAGTTCGAGTCCTGGGCCCGGTTCATCGCCGATGAGCGGCACTCCCCGGAAAGCCAGCAGCCCTTCACCGGTCTCGACCCGGCGGAGGTCCGCGGCGCGGCCCGGCTCTACGCCAAGGGCGGCGCGGCCGGCATCTACTACGGGCTGGGCGTCACCGAGCACAGCCAGGGTTCGACCATGGTCATGGGCATGGCCAACATTGCCATGGCCACCGGCAACATCGGCAAGCTCGGCGCCGGCGTGAACCCGCTGCGCGGCCAGAACAACGTCCAGGGCTCCTGCGACATGGGCTCGTTCCCGCACGAGCTCACCGGCTACCGCCACGTGTCGGACGACGCGACCCGCGAGAGCTTCGAGGCCCTCTGGGGCGCCAAGCTCGACAACGCCCCGGGCCTGCGCATCACCAACATGCTCGACGAGGCCGTCGAGGGCTCGTTCAAGGGCATGTACATCCAGGGTGAGGACATCGCCCAGTCGGACCCGGACACGCACCACGTGACCTCGGGCCTGAAGGCGATGGAGTGCATCGTCGTCCAGGATCTGTTCCTGAACGAGACCGCCAAATACGCGCACGTCTTCCTGCCGGGCGCCTCGTTCCTCGAGAAGGACGGGACCTTCACCAATGCCGAGCGCCGCATCTCCCGCGTGCGCAAGGTCATGGCCCCGATGGGCGGCTACGGCGACTGGGAGGGCACGGTGATGCTCTCCAACGCGCTGGGTTACCCGATGAACTACAGCCACCCGTCCGAGATCATGGACGAGATCGCCTCGCTCACCCCGAGCTTCACCGGCGTGTCCTACGCCAAGCTCGACGAACTTGGCTCGGTGCAGTGGCCCTGCAACGAGAAGGCGCCGCTCGGCACGCCGATGATGCACGTGGACCGGTTCGTCCGCGGCAAGGGCCGGTTCATGATGACCGAGTTCGTGGCCACCGAGGAGCGGACGGGCGCGAAGTTCCCGCTGATCCTGACCACGGGCCGGATCCTGTCCCAGTACAATGTCGGCGCGCAGACCCGGCGCACCGAGAACTCGCGCTGGCACGAGGAGGACGTGCTGGAGATCCACCCGTTCGACGCGGAGCTGCGCGGCATCGTGGACGGCGACCTCGTCGCCCTGGAGAGCCGCTCGGGCGACATCGCCCTGAAGGCCAAGGTCTCCGAGCGGATGCAGCCCGGCGTGGTCTACACCACCTTCCACCACGCCAAGACCGGCGCCAACGTCATCACCACCGACTACTCGGACTGGGCGACCAATTGCCCCGAGTACAAGGTGACGGCGGTGCAGGTCCGGCGGACCAACCGGCCCTCCGACTGGCAGGCGAAGTTCTACGAGGAGGACTTCTCCCTGACCCGGATCGCCCAGACCCTGGACGCGGCAGAGTAAGAGTATCCGATGAGTGCCGTGACGCAGGCGGACAAGCTCGTCCGCATGGCCAACCAGATCGCCACCTTCTTCCGGTCCTACCCGGAGGAGGAGGCGGTCGCGGGAATCCAGAAGCACATCAAGGCGTTCTGGACGCCCAAGATGATCGCGCATCTCGAGGCCGCCCTGCCGGAGCAGGGCGACCGGGTCGACGATCTGGTGCGGCGGGCGCTGCACGGCGCCGAGCCGGCCGCCGACAGCCCGGTGCGTCCCGCGACCCGGGACCCGCAACTCGCCGGGGCCGGGGCCAGCGACGCGGGCTGAGACCGGCGGTAAAGCGCGGAGCGCGCGTGATCAGGGCCCCTTGCGGGGCCCTTTTCTTTGGCCCTGCTGCATACAAACCGTTGCAATCAGGATTAAAAATGTCGCCCAAGCGTGGCGCGACTCTGGTGCCCTGCACACAGATCGCGCATCATCCTCCGACAAGCCGCCCATCCAAGTGGCTGCCGGAGAGGATGACGTCATGAGTCTTGGGGTTGCGGGTGCGGTCGCGCCCGATGTCGCGCCGGGTCTGCTCTCGCGCGAGCGCATCGTCGCCCGGCCGGGCTTCAACCGGTGGCTGGTTCCGCCGGCGGCGCTCGCGATCCATCTCTGCATCGGGATGGCCTACGGCCTCTCGGTCTTCTGGCTTCCGCTGACGCGGGCGCTCTCCGTCGGCAAGCCCGCGCCGGCCGCCTGCCCCGACATGGGCGTGATGACTGCCCTGTTCACCACCACCTGTGACTGGCGCGTCAGCGACCTCGTTACGGTCTTCTCCATCGGCATCGTCGTGCTCGGCCTGTCGGCCGCCCTGTTCGGCGGATGGCTGGAGCGCGCGGGCCCGCGCAAGGCCGGCATCGTGGCCGCGTTGTGCTGGGGCGGCGGCTTCCTGATCGGCGCGCTCGGCGTCTATGTCCACCAGCTCTGGCTGGTCTGGCTCGGCATGGGCCTGATCGGCGGCGTCGGGCTCGGCCTCGGCTACATCTCGCCGGTTTCGACCCTCATCAAGTGGTTCCCCGACCGCCGCGGCATGGCCACCGGCATGGCCATCATGGGCTTCGGGGGCGGTGCGATGATCGGCTCGCCGCTTGCAGACACCCTGATCAAGGGCTTCCGGACCGCGGACTCGGCCGGTGTCTGGCAGACGCTCGCGGTGATGGGGGTCGGCTACATCCTGTTCATGCTGGGCGGCGCCTTCGGCTACCGCGTTCCTCCGGCCGGCTGGCGCCCGGATGGCTGGACGGCCCCGACCGCCAAGAACGCCATGATCGCCTCGGGCCACGTCCACCTGCGGGACGCGCACAAGACCTTCCAGTTCTGGATGATCTGGCTCGTCCTGTTCCTCAACGTCTCCGCCGGTATCGGCGTGCTGGCGCTGGCCTCGCCGATGCTCCAGGAGATCTTCGGCGGCGAGCTGATCGGCCTGCCGGGCACCGGCTTCGCCGCCCTCGACGGCGGCCAGAAGGCGCAGGTCGCCGCCATCGCGGCCGGCTTCGTCGGCCTGCTCTCGCTGTTCAACATCCTGGGCCGATTCTTCTGGGCCTCGATGTCGGACCGGATCGGGCGGAAGGGCACCTACGCGATCTTCTTCGCGCTGGGCGGCCTGCTCTACGCGGCGGCACCCTGGGCGGCCGGCATCGGCTCGCAGGCTTTGTTCGTCGCGATCTTCTGCGTGATCCTGTCCATGTACGGCGGCGGCTTCGCGACGGTCCCGGCCTACCTCGCCGACGTGTTCGGCACACAGTTCGTGGGTGCCATCCACGGGCGTCTGCTCACCGCATGGTCGATGGCAGGCATCGTCGGGCCGTTCGTCATCACCAAGATCCGCGAGGCGCAGGTCGCCGCGGGCGTGCAGGGGGCGGACCTCTACGGCCGGACCATGTACGTGCTGGCGAGCTTCCTGGCGGTCGGTTTCCTCTGCAACCTCCTGGTCCGGCCCCTGGCCCAGCGCTGGTTCATGTCCGATTCCGAGCGGGCGTCCCTCGACGTCCGCACCGGCGCCACGGCCGATGGGCCGTCCGGATCCTTCGGCATCGGGCGCGGCGGTTTCAGCCTCGGCGCCGCCCTGGCCTGGGCGGTGGTCGGCATCCCGATCGTCTGGGGCATCGGCATCACCCTGTCGAAGGCCTTCATCCTGTTCCGCTGAGGCCGGGCCGCCGGTTGTGGCGGGCGCGGCGGGCCGCTAGGCTCGGCGCGCCTCGCCGTGCCAGGATCCTTCCGTCGTGATCGACAAGCTGGACTTCCTGCTCGCGCTCGCCCGTGAGCAGCATTTCGGCCATGCCGCCGAAGCCTGCGGGGTGACCCAGCAGACCCTGTCGGCCGGCGTGAAGCAGCTGGAGAACCGCTTCGGCGTGCAGCTCGTTCTGCGCGGATCCCGTTTCCAGGGCTTCACCCCCGAGGGTGAGCGGGTGCTGGAATGGGCGCGGCGCATCGTGGCCGACGCGCGGGCGATGCACGAGGAGGTCACGGGCCTGCGCCGAGGGCTGACAGGCCACCTGCGCATCGCCGCGATCCCGACCGCTCTGCCGATGGTCGTGGAGCTGACGACGCCCTATCGGGAACGCCATCCCGACGTGCGACTCTCGGTGGAGTCCGCGACCTCGGCAGACATCTTCTCACTGATCGAGAATCTGGAGGCCGATGCCGGGCTCACCTATCTCGACAACGAGCCCCTGGGGCGCGTGGTGTCGGTCCCGCTGTACCGGGAGCGCTACCGCCTGGTGACGGCCATCGGCGGCCCTTTCGACGGGCGGTCGAGCGTCACCTGGGCCGAGACCAGCAGCCTGCCGCTCTGCCTGCTCACGCCCAACATGCAGAACCGGCGGATCATCGACCAGCAGATCCGCGAGGCCGGCGCGGACCCCGCCGCCACCCTCGAGTCCAACTCGATGATCGTGCTGCTGACCCATGTGCGCACCCTGCGCTGGGCCTCGATCATGCCGGAGATCCTGGTGGACGCCCTGGGCCCAATGGATGGCGTGCGCGCCATTCCGATCACCGCCCCGGACCTGGAGCACACGATCGGCCTCGTGGCCCCGCGCCGGGAGCCGTCGACACCCATCGTGACGGCTCTGGTCGCTATCGCCCGGTCGCTCGCGCGGACGCTGGACCCCGACCTGTCTCGATCCGCACAGGCCTGACCA
This sequence comes from Methylobacterium sp. A49B, assembly GCF_053346215.1. Taxonomy (NCBI): domain Bacteria; kingdom Pseudomonadati; phylum Pseudomonadota; class Alphaproteobacteria; order Hyphomicrobiales; family Methylobacteriaceae; genus Methylobacterium; species Methylobacterium sp. A49B. The sequence goes on along the minus strand of NZ_JBKFBO010000112.1, from coordinate 94,043 downwards.
CCGGCCGCGCCGCCCAGGCCGGCCGGGTCAGAGGCACGTCAGGACAGGAAAAACTCGGGCTCCGGCGGAGAGGGCATGTTCCGTCGGCAGGACCAGACGAGGCCGCCCGCTGCGTCCTCTGTGAGGATCCCGATGCCCGGTACATCCGCCAGGAACGCGCCCATGGCGCGGCTGGCAACCTCGATCGCCGCGGTGACGGTCGGCGCCTCGATAGTCTGGGAGGCTATATCGACGCTGCCTTCGGCCCGGCGCCGAGCTATGCGCAACCTGTATTGCATTCGAATACGCAACTCAAGTTATAATCTCAGACTTTCGGATGGCACTTCTGTATAAAGATCATGTTTTCCGCAAAAGCACAATGGCGGCAGCGTTTTATGCGCGCGGCGGCGCTGTAAATGCCACTTCTGCTTACAAAAATTGATAAATTGCAACTCTGCGTGGCTTGATCGGGGCGCGGATTTGATAGTTCATGAACCGTGAGGGGTGGCGGCGGAGAATTTCTGGTGATGTGTTCGCGCTCGAAGATGCCGCGCCGTTCACAGCCAGCGGTACTCGTCGTGGAAGATGAAGTCATTGAGCGGATGGCCGCCGTCGAGGGACTGGAAATCGCCGGATACGAGGCCGTTGACGTCTGCAGCGCGGCGGATGCTGTCTGTGCCTTGGAAAATTTAGACACTATTCGTGTGGTCATCACCGATATCGATCTGCGCGGTCGGCTCGACGGTATCGTCTTGGCGGCCTGCATCGACCGGCGTTGGCCGAAGGTCGGCATCATCATGACCTCCGGCAAGGTCGAGCCGGTTCCCGGCGACGTGCCGAGCGGGGCCTGTTTCCTGCGCAAGCCCTATGCCCGAGCGCGTATGCTGGCTGCCGTGCGGGGCATCATCGCGCAGCACGCCTGAAGACTGCGCGGGCCGCGATCTGACCTGCGCCCGGTGCACGGCGGCCCGGCCTGTCCGGGTAACGGCTCCGGCGCTGCCGGCCGCGCGCGGCGTGAAGCGATCGGGACAACGCTGGGCCGATCGAGGGTGCGCAACCCTGGGGCAGGCGACTGCAACCGTGATGACGGCGCAGTCTCGAGCGATGCGGTCAGACGGGGATCCGATCGGCCGGCCCCGACTGCCGGGCTGCGTGGTCGAGCGGGATCGCCAGCGACGCCACGACGAGGGCCATGAAGAACAGGACGTACTGATTGACCGAGAGCTCCTCGAACATCAGCGACGGGATCAGGAACAGGGCTGTGTAGGTCAGCAGCGGACCGGCAGCCGCGGGCGCCGTCAGGATCCGTATGAGCCCCGCGACGAGGAGCAGAAGCGTGGCGAGTCCGCTCTGCAGCGCCAGGGAGACGAACCCGTTATGCGGCGTCACGAGGCCGGTGAGCGCCTGGAGTTCCTCGCGCCGGGCGATCTCGCCGACGCCGAACGGGTAGGCGGCGACGAGCTGAAGGGCGGAGACCCCGGACAGGAACCGCTCGTCGACGTTGCCGGAGAGGTTGGTGTCCGCGGCGAAGCGCCTCTCGAGCGCCTGCGCCAGGGTCCCGGGGAGGGGGATGTCCCCGGTCAGCGACCAAGCGATCGCCAGGACGCTCAGGATCCCGAGCACGCTCAGCACGACGGGCGCCCGCATGTTCCGCCGCATCAGCACGGCCAGACACAGCAGCGGCATGAACAGGCCCGCCCGGTTGTTCGTCAGGGGGAAGCTCGTCAGCAGGGCCGCGACATAGACGAGGTAGATCGCCTTCATGCGGTAGCGCAGGCTCAGCAGCAGTGCCGCAGCCCCGGCGACTGCGAAGACGTGGCCGGTCTCGTTTCCGGAGACCCAGAGCCCGCCCAGCTTGTCCTGGAAGAACAGCCTCAGTTCCTCGTCGACCCCGTCCGTCGGAACCGCGAGGCCGAAGCGCTCCAGGGACGCGCCCGTCGAGGCGAGCAGCAGGACGGCGACGGATCCGAGGAGGCCCGCCAGCAGGCCCATGCAGAAGGCATTCTCGAGGCGCCGGTCGCGGAACAGGACGAGCAGGATGAACCCCTGGACGATGTAGAGCAGCAGGACGAGCGTCAGGTAGACGTCGCCCGCCAGCGTGTGCGCCTTCAGGACCAGGGAGATCGCGATCAGGGCGACGATCCCCATGATCGGCGCGATGTTGTGCAGGGCTTCCGCGACGACGGCGCGGCGCAGGCCGAACCAGGGGATCAGCAGGAAGGGCAGGAGATCGGACAGGCGCTGGAACGGCAACCCGAAGGACGAGGTGAGAACGTTGAACTGCAGGGCCGCGCCGAGGAGGAAGACGGCCGCGCCGTCGACCACGACGGACGATGCCGGCGCGTGCTCCCTCATCGACGCTGTCCGTCCCGTCATGGTCCCGACCCGTTCGAACGCCCGCGCATCCCGCCGCGGGTGCCGGTCCGTCGCCGTCACTCTCGCCCACAAAGGTTGGCGGAGGGTGCAGATCAGCCGTTGCGGCGCAGGAAGAAGGCGAGGGCGGTCCGCACCGTATTCCACATGAGGGCCTGGGCGAGGACGGCATAGGCCAGGACGCCGACCCCGACCGCCGCGAACAGGCCGAACCGGTCGCCGAAGGCCTCGCGGATCGGGTCCTGGACCAGCAGAACCAGTCCCGCCATCACCGCCGCGCAGGTCGTCACCGGCAGGAGCACGCGGGCAAGGTTCAGGTTGCTCACCGGGACGAGGCGGCCGGCCCGGCCCACGATCAGGGGCGTGAACAGGTAGGCCCGCACCACGTGCCCGGCGGCCAGAGCCGCGAGTCCCAGGGGCGCCGTCACGACGGCCGCCAGCGCGCCGAGGCCGAACTGGGCGCCCGCCAGCCGCAGCGCGGTGCCGGTCTGCCCGAGCGCGGTGAAGATCATCCACAGCATCGAGGTGGCGACGAATTCCGGCGCCAGAAGCGCCAGCGTCCGCAGGACCGGCGCCGCATCGTGCCACTGGTCGCCGAACAGGAACGGGATCAGCGTCGGGGCGACGGCCGCCATGCCGAAGAAGGCCGGGACCGCCACGAAGGCCGAGGCCACGGTGAAGCCCCGGAAGGCCGCCGCGAGGTCCGCCGGCCGGTCCTGCAGGCGGGCATAGGTGGTCAGGCCGACCGTGGTGAGGGGGATGACCGCCACTTGGCTCACGAGGTCGATGCACCGCCACGCGAGGCGGAGGTAGCCGACATCGGCGGCCGACAGGAAGTAGGCGGCGATCACCTCCTGGCTGCGGATCGACGCGACGAGCAGCAGGTAGGTGCAGAAGATCCGCTGGCCGAAGGCGATCTGCGCGCGCGCGGCGGCGAGGTCCACCCGGCGGGCCGGGATCCAGCGGGACGCCGTCCAGGTCAGCAGCGTGGTCGCCGTGGCGGCGACGAGGCGCTGCACCACGAGGCTCCAGACGCCGTAGCCGGCAAACGCCAGCGCCAGGGCGGCCGCGCCCCCCAGGATGTTGGAGCCGAGCGCCCGCAGGGCGAGCTTCCGGAAGCCGAAGCTGCGCTGCAGGCGCGCCTCGTGGATGGCGCCGGCGGCGGTGATCACGAAACAGGCCGAGAGCGCGCACAGGACCGGGCGCAGCTCCGGCAGGTCGAAGATCCAGGCGATCGGGGCCGAGAGGGCCACCAGCGACGCCGCGCAGAGCGCGCCCGCCGCGAGCATCACCCAGAACGCGGTGGCGGCGAAATCCTCGTCGCAATCGGCGCGCTGCACCACCGCGTCCGGCAGGCCGCAGCGGGCCACGATCTGCAGGATATCGATGAAGACGGCGGCGATCGCCACCATCCCGAACTCCGCCGGCCCGATGAGCCGGGCGAGCACGAGGAAGACCCCGAAGCTCAGGACGACGTTGCCCACGGAGGCGAGCGCGACCCACCGCGCCGCGTCGAAGGATCGGCCTGTCACCTCCCTGCCGGAGAGGCCCGGCACGATCTCGGAGGCGTCCGCGGCCGCCGCGGCCTCGGTCAGAACCGGCGTGCCGGCGCTCACGGTCGGGCCGCCCGACGCTCGGCGACGAGTTCGGCGTAGAGGTCGAGGTACTTCTCGGCGACGCGCTCCGAGGTGGATTCGCGGATGACGTGCTGGAAGCTGCGCTCGTCCGGCAGATCGCCGCGCCCCCGTGCGATCACGGCCTTCAGCCGCGCGGCGAGATCGGCATCGTCGCCCGGCGTGAACAGCCAGTCGGCGTTGTCCTCGCCGATGAGTTCGGGGATCCCGCCCGAGGCGGCGCCGATCACCGGGACGCCCATCGTGTAGGCTTCGTAGATCGTGCGCGGCGAGGGCTCGGCCCAGAACGAGGGCACGACGAGCACGTCGATGGCGCTGAGGAAGTCTGCGGGCTTGGCCCACCCGACGAACTCCACCGGCAGGCCCTCGGCGCGCGCCTTGAAGCGTTCGATCGAGTCGTCCATCGCCTGCCCGGCCACGAGGCAGCGCCAGTCGCCGGGCACGATCCGGCGGAACGCGTCGATCAGCGTGCCGACGCCCTTCTCGGTGTTGATCCGGCCGAGATAGCCGAAGGTCATCGGCTTGCCCGTCCGGTCGATCCGCCGCCGCGCCTCCGGGTCGCCCTCCGGGACGGTGCAGGAGTAGAAGATCACCCGGCGGCGCTCGGGCGCGAGATGGGTGAACAGGCCGTGGGCGACGTGGGTCTTGAGGATCTCGGTGCCGACGCTCACGACGGCGTCCACGGCGCGGTTGGTGACCTGCTTGGCCGCGTTGACCACCTTGCAGCCGAGGTGCCAGCGCTCGCACGGCTTGCCGTTCTTGAACATGGCGGCGTTGCCGCAGATCAGGTCGTACTCGCAGACCGTGTGGACGATCGGGATGCCGCGCTTGGCCGCCTCGCGCCAGACCAGGGTCGAGACGTCGAGAAGCGAGTGCGTGTTGACGATGTCGGGCCGGAAGTCGTCGAGGACCCGGCCGAACTCGGCCGCGATGGCGAAATTCCACTGCTGCTTGAGCTTCGCCCAGGCACGGCCGACGCGGCTCGCCTTGGGCCAGTCCTCCAGCCAGAAATCGTTGTGGTGCGCCATGCGGTAGACGGTGACGCCGCCGCGCAAGCTCTTGGGCTCGGGCTCCCGGGCGATGCAGGCCGCCGCGACCGTGTGGCCCGCCGCGACCAGTTCCTCGGCGAGGTGCTCCACCGAGCGCTCCGCGCCGCCCACGATGTAGGGCGGGTAGAGCGCGCTGAGGTGCAGGATCCGCAGCGGCGTCGTGGCGGCGCGCAGGGCACTGCCGTCGAGCCGCGCGTCGCGACCCGAGGCGGCCGGCGTGCCGGGCATGAGGCGGGCGTAGGCCTGGGGCAGGGCGGCGGCGGTCATGGACGGCACTCGCTGAGGTGCGGGCGCTTCGCGCGCGCCGGGGAAGATTCAGAAAGCAGAGCGCTGCGGGCCGCAGCGTAGAGATCGAGGTAGGCGGACGCGACGGCGGCCGGATCGGTCCCGGCGCGGACCGTCGCGGCGCGGGCGAGCCCGTCGGCGAGCCGGCCGGGCTCGTCGATGACCCGTGCCATCGCCGTGGCCAGGGCGGCGGGGTCGCCAGGCGGCACGAGCCACGGGCCGTAGCCGATCTGCTCGCCGATGCCGCCGATGGCGGTCCCAATCACCGGCACGCCGCGGCCGTAGGCTTCCGCCACCGTCCGGCCGAAAGCCTCGGGCCAGACCGGCGGGACGACGAGGCAGTCGATGCCGTCCAGGAAGGCGTCGCGCTCCGCGTAGCCCAGGAAGGTGACCGGCATCCCCTCGGTCAGGCCATGGTAGCGGTCGAGCCCGTCGACCGCCCGGCCGGCGACCGCGAGGTGCCAGCCCCGGTGCGGCAGGCGCCGGCAGGCATCGAGCAGCACGTCGAAACCCTTCGACGGCTCGATGCGGCCGAGATAGCCGAACCGTACGGGCGCGCCCGGTGGTCGCGGCTCGCGGGTCGGCGGGTCCGCCAGCGGGATCGGGTTCCAGATCACCTGACGCAGGGCCGCCGGCACCGTCTCGAAGAAGCCGGCCGCGACGTGCCGCTCCAGGATGTCCGAACCCACGGCGGCGACCGCCGTGACCGCCCGCTGGCAGCGCCGGTGCGGCTCCGAATAGACTCGGCATTTCAGGTGCTGGCCGGCGCAGGCTTGGCCGTGCCGTGCCATCGCGCCGTTGGTGCAGAGGCTGGTGAAGTCGTGCAGCGTATGCACCACCGGGACGCCGAGCCGCCGGAGCATCGGCCAGATGGCCGGGGTCAGTTCCGAGATCGAGTGCGTGTTGACGACGTCCGGCGCGAAGTCCCGGACCGCGGCCGCCATCCGGGCGAGCGTCGGCCGGTTCCACTGGGTGGCGAGCTTGTAGCGAAGGCGGTCGAGGCGCCCGCGCTGCGGCCAGTCGAGGATGTGGAACGGCGTCCCGTGGCCGGTGCGGTAGACGGTGACGCCGTCCTGTATCGCCGGCGCCTGCACCTGCCGGGAGGCGCAGGCGACCGCGACGGCGTGGCCCAGCCCGACCTGGCTGCGCGCCAGCGTCTCGACCATCAGCTCCGCGCCGCCGACCTGTTCGGGCGCGTAGAGGGAGCTAAGGTGCAGGATGCGCATGCGGCACCTCCTGGGCGGGATCCTCGCGCGCGGCGTCGCGGAGCGCGTCGAGGAGCAGCGCCTCGTAACGGCGGGCCGTCTCGGCCCAGTCGTACCGGCGGGCGTTGTCGTGACCGCGGGCGATCAGCGCGTCCCGCAGCCCGGGCTCGTCGATGAGGCGGCGCAGGCAGGCCGTCAGAGCCGCGGCGTCGGCGGGGTCGAAGGTCAGCGCGCCCGCGCCGGCGATCTCGGGGGTGGCGGACCGGTTCGAGCAGATCACCGGGCAGCCCAGCGCCTGCGCCTCGAGGACGGGCAGGCAGAAGCCCTCGGCGAAGGACGGCACGCACAGGCACAGGGCGCTCCGGTAGAGGGCGGCGAGCCGGCCCTCGCCGACCCGCGCCAGGCGCGTCAGCCGCACCGGAGCGTCGCCGAGGGCGGCGGCGATCGCCTCGTCCGGATCCTCGCCCACGTGGACGATCCCGAGTCCCGGCTGGGCGAGAGCTGCGACGGCCTGGGCCAGGGTCGCGAAGTTCTTGTTGTAGAGGGCGTTGCCCACCGCCAGCACGAAGGGCCCGGCCGGGGCTTCGAACGTCGGATCCGTCGCCGCGGGATCGAGCATCGCGGCGGAGGGGATCGTCTGCGTCCGGTCCCGCAGGAACGGATAGTGGCGCCCGAGGTCGGCCCGCGTCGTCTCCGAGACCGCGATGATCCGGGCGCTGTTGCCGAGGACCAGCCGGAAGATCGGGTCCGTGGTCAGCGCCTCGCGCGACCCCGTGCGGTCGGGCATCGTCCGGAAGTAGAGATCGTGGACAACGCTGACCCGCGCGCGTCCCCCGAAGGCCGCACCGTAGGGGTCAGCATTGAGCACCACGTCGATGTTCCGGGTCCGGCACAGCCTCGGGACCGCGAAGGCCTGCCGCAGGACGTCGAGCAGCATGATGCGCGGGCGCGCCACCGTGACCACCTCGATCCGATCGCGGATCGCCGGGGGCAGCTGCGCGCGCGTCCAGGGCGAGCGGAGCACGACCGAGAAGGTGCCCCGCTGGAGCAACCCGGCGATCACCCGGAAGGCGACGAGCGCGACGCCGGACGGCCGCCCGGCGAACTGGCTCGGCATGTTCACGAGGACGCGCGGCATGTCGGTTCCATCGGCTCCGATCGTCTGGGAGGATCGCCGGCCGCTCAGGCGCGGGCGGCGACCTGACGGATGAGGTCGGCGAGGGCGGTCTGCATCCCGGCCGCCCCGTAGCGGGACAGCGCCCGCTCCCGGGCGAGGCGGGTGCGCGCCGCGAAGGCGTCCGGCGCCGCCAGCAGCTCCGCGAGTGCAGCGGCGAGGCGGTCGGGCCGCCGCGGCGGCACGAGGGTGCCGGCGGCGCCGCCGTCGAGGATCTCGGACGAGGCGCCCGCGTCCGTGGCGACCACCGGCACGCCGGCCAGCATCGCCTCGACGAGGGTCCGGCCGAACGGCTCGGGATCCACCGACGGGTGCACGACCGCGTCCACCGCCTGCATCAGCGTGGGCACGTCCCCGCGCTGGCCGAGGAACAGCACCCGGTCCGCGACGCCGCGCGCCGCCGCCAGATCGCGCAGCTGCGCGGCGTAGGCGTCCTCGCCGAACAGGGGCGCGCCGACCACGATGCATCGGACACCGGGAAGCGTGGCCAGCGCCTCGATCACCACGTCCTGCCCCTTCCAGGGCGCGAGGCGGCTGAACACGCCGATGAGGGGCCCCACCGGCAGGCCGAGTTCGGCCCGCAGAACCGCCGGGGGGCGGGGATCGCGGTCGAGGTCGAGGCCGTTCGGCACGATCGTCGCCAGGTGCGATCGCCCGCCGGCCCGCACGAAGGCGTCCGCCGCAGCCTGCGACGGCACGACGACCCGGGCCGCGCAGAGGTTGGCGAGGCGCGCCTGCACGATCCGCTGGGCCCGGCCGAAATGGGCGCCGTCGAGGATGTCGTGCAGGTGCCAGATGATCGGGCGACCGGCCAACCGGGCGGGCAGCGCCGAGAGCAGGAAGGCCTTCTGCGAATTGGCGTAGACGACGTCGCAGTCGCGCGCGGCGCCGGCCAGCTCCAGCGCGAGCCCCGCGAGCCGCCCGAGCACCGGAAGGGCGCGCAGGGGCGAGGCATCGCGGCGCAGGCCCGACAGGCCGGTGCCGCGACGCGCCAGGCGGATCTCGAGACCCCGGCTCCTCAGGTCGCTGGCGAGGGCGCCGTCCTCGAACAGGAAGGCTGCCGAGCCGGGCCAGGGGCGCACGACGTCGCGCAGGACGAGTTCCGCCCCCGACATCGTCCCGGTATGGCTGACGAACAGCACCCGGGGGCGGCTGCGCTCCGCGATCTGGACCCCGCGGCTTCCGTCGAGGGGCCGGCCGGCAGGAAGCGCCTCGGCGGGCAGGGCGCCGCTCATCACACCGCCTCCGCGTGGCGCGGCTCGGGAAGCGGCGTCACGTCGTAGGTCGGCTGCAGGCCCGGCCTGACCATCGTCATGGCGATGCCGAGGACTGTGCCCCCCGCCCGGCGCAGGTTCGCCACGGTCTCGACGGTGTCGGAGAGCTGCGAGCGGCCGTAGCGCGCGCAGCAGAGCACGCCGTCCACGTGGCGGGCGAGCATCGACGCGTCCATCAGGAGGCTGGTCGGCGGCGTGTCGAGGAGAACGAGGTCGTAGCGGCGGCTCCAGGCGATGAAGTCGCGCATGCGTTCGCTCATCAGCAACTCGGTCGAGTCCGGCGTGGGGGTCCCGGCCGGGATCACGTCGAAGCGGCCGGTCGAGACTACGGCGTCGGCGGGGTCGATCTCGTTGCGGAGAACGCCGCCGAGCCCGGGGCTTCGTCCGAGGCCGAGCGATCCCTCGAAGTTCGGCCGGCGCAAGTCGCACTCGACCAGGAGCACCCGGCGCCCGCTCGCCGCACCGATCCCCGCCATCGCGAAGGCGGTGAACGACTTGCCCTCGCGGGGTTTCGACGAGGTCACCAGGACGACCTGCGAGGCGCTCCGGCCCACCAGCACCAGATGGGCGTGGAGGTTGCGCAGGACGTTCTGCATCGTCGGGTCGATCCGCGCCCGCGCCAGGGCGTCGGGCAGGTCGAGTTCCCGATGGCGGTCGGAGAGGCGCCCGACCAAGCCGGGGGCCTCCAGCCACGGCAGCTGGGCGAAGACCGGGGCGCCGGTCCCCGCCATCAACTGCGCGGAGGTCCGCACCCGCCGGTCGGTGACGTCGCGCAGGAGCGCCGCCGCGGAGGCCAGCACGCCCGCGAGCACGATGCCGCCTGCCAGGAACGGCAGGGTCTTGGGCGAGAACGGCTCCTGCGGCAGTTCGGCGAGGCTGACCAGCCGGGTGCTGCCGGTGAGGATGCGCCGCTCGGTCTCCAGCTCGCCCGTGCGCTTGACGAGATCGGCGTAGCGTGTGCGCTTGATCTCGGCGTTGCGGACCATGCCCTCGATCGAGGCCTCGTCGTCCATGGCGGCGGCCGCCTCGGTCTTGGCCGTCTCGAGCTGCGCGCGGAGCGACGTGGCCAGGGCGCTCGACGCCTCGTAGGTCTTGCGCAATCCCTGCGCGATGGTGCCGATCTCCTGATCGATGCGCGCGCGCAGGCTCGCCCGCTCGGTGATCAGCGCCCGGATCGCCGGATGGTTCGTCCCGAGGTTTGTGCTCTGGTTGGCGAGCTGGGCGCTGACGCCGCTGAGCTGCTGCTTGAGCGCCACGATGGTCGGGCTGGCCAGCACCGCGGGGGCGCTTTCGGAGCCGTCGCGGCTTCGGTTCTCGATCTCGCCGAGGCGCGCGGCGGCGTCCGCCTTCGCGGCCTCGGCATTGGCGAGCTGATGGCTGATGTTGGTGAGGCGCTCGGCGCTGATCGGCGCGCTCGACCCCTTCAGCAGCCCCTTGCGGCGCCGGAAATCCTGGATCCGGGTCTCGTCGCTGCGGATCGACGCGTCGAGCTGACTGACCTCGGTGTGCAGCCAGTCGGCCGCGGACTTGCGGCTGGAGGCCTGGGCCTCGCGCTGATCCTCGAGGAAGGCGTTGATGAGGGCGTTGGCCATCGTCTGCGCCGTCTCGGGCAGCGGCGACTTGTAGCCGATGGTGATGATGCGGGACCGCCCGGAACTGGTGACGGCGTAACGCTTCTGCAGGTACTCGACGAGGGCGTTGCGGTCGGTCGTCAGCTTCAGGCAGGCCGCGTCCTTCTTCTCCGAGATCGTCGCGGGACGTCCGCCGGTGGCGGCGTAGCGGCACTCGGCCAGCACGGGGGCGGCGAGGCCGTCCTCGATCGCGAGCCGCAGTAGCCGCGGGGAGCGGATCACCAGGATCTGGCTCTCGATGTCGGCGGGGTCGCCGATCTTCTGGATCCAGGCCATCGAGGCGTTGTGGGCGCCCGGTTCGGCCTCCGCCACGATGACAGAGCCGCTCGCCACGTATTGCGGCTGGATCATCATCAGGGCTGTGATGGCGAGGCCGAGGACCGCGGTGAACACCACCGCGAACAGGGTGCGGCGGCGCCAGATCCGGGCGAGGGGCGCGGCGAGACCCTCGCGGCGCTCCGTCGCCGGCGGGGCGGCGCGGACCGGAGACCGGTTCGCCAGGTCGACCGTCATGAGCGACATGGACATCGTCCTCAGCCCACAGCTTCGAGTCGCGGAAGGATGCGCGGCCGGGTCTCGCAGGCCGCCCGATGCTGAGCCATCTGCTCGTCCACGAAGCGCGAGAAGCGGACCCGGAACAGATCGGCCGAGAACATCTCCGCCTGGGACCTGCAGGCCTCCCGGGTGAAATGGTCCTCCTGCTGGATGAACCGCCGCACGCAGGCCGCGACCGCATCGGGTTCGGGGGTCTCGAAGAACATGCCGGTGCGCTGCGGGCCGCGCACCTGGACGGTTTCCCGGGCGCCCCCGCGGCCGAGCGCCAGCACGGGCGTGCCCTCGGAGGAGGCCTCCAGCACGATGATGCCGAAATCCTCCTCGGCGGCGAAGATGAAGGCGCGGGCGGTGGCCATGAGGTGGCGCAGCCCCGCGTCGGAGACGAAGCCGGCGAAGGAGACGTTGGGTCCGGCGATCGCCCGGAGATGCGCGGCGTCCGGACCGGTGCCCGCCACGGTGAGGTGGAGGTCCGGGAGCTGCGCGAAGGCGCGCACCACCGCCTCGACGTTCTTGTAGGGGACGAGCCGGCTCGCGACGAGGAAGTGGTTCCCGCGCGGCCCCTCGAAGCGCTGGTCGGACAGCGTGATCGGCGGGTGGATCACCTCCGCGGAACGGCCGTAGACCTTCTTGATCCGCCGGGCCACGAAGGCCGAATTGGCCACGATGGCGTTCGGCCCGGCCGCGGTTCGGAAGTCCCACACCCGCATCCGATGCAGCACGAGGCGGGCGAGCAGGCTCTTGACCCCGGCCTCGCAACCGCTCTCCCGCAGATAGGTATGCTGCATGTCCCAGGCGTAGCGCATGGGCGAGTGGATGTAGGATACGTGCAGCTGGTCGGGTCCGGTCAGGACGCCCTTCGCCACCGCGTAGCTGCTCGAGATGACGAGGTCGTAGGCCGACAGGTCGAATTGCTCGATCGCGAGGGGCATCAAAGGCAGGTAGTTCCGGTGCCGCGTGCGCGCGAAGGGCATGCGCTGGATGAAGCTGGTATGCGCCTGCTCGTAGCCGAGGCGGGCCCGATCCTCCTCCGGCAGGAAGTCGAACAGCGCGTAGACGTCCGCGCCGGGATAGATCCTGAGCAACTGCTCGAGGACCCGCTCGGCACCTCCGACCACATACAACCAGTCGTGTACGATCGCGACACGCATCGCAGCTTCCTCGTCGGTGCGCCGAACGTCGGGGGCGGGTGTCCGCCAAGCGGATCTCGCCCTGGAAATGCGGTGCTGCCTACGGGGAGTAGAGTTTTCGCGGATAAAAAAGAAGTCAACGCCGCGAATGCAGGGATTAAATAGCATCCGTTCAGTGAGGAAAGAGCGATAGTAAGATTAATTGCAATTTAATATTAAGTTCGATATCGATTTCGGGTCGGCTGCCCGACGTCTCGATATCCGTGGTCGTCGGACGTCAAGCGGCCTCGGGCGAGGCATCTGGATCCCGCCGCGCGCAGGCGGCGCGAGCGTCCATCATGGGTGGCCCGCCGCGTCCGCCTCGATCTGGCAGTTGAGGTCCGGTTACGAGGTTGCGGCCTCCGCCACAGGGCGGGAGGCCGGCTGCCGATCGAACCGGCGCCGCAGGGCCGCGCTCAGCGGGACTTCGACGTGCCGGTACAGCATGTCTCCGATCGCGGCCGAGGCCACAAACGCGAGCAGGAAGATCAGCGTGACCCGCGGAAGGCCTGGAGCCAGGATGGGCGACACGACCTTCGCGGCGGTGTGCAAGAGGAGGTTGTGGACGAGGTAGAAGGAGTAGCTGGCATTTCCCTGCGCGAGCAGCCAGCGCGAGCGCACCAAGACCCCGCCGCGCTCCAGAAGGAGCATCGCGCCGACGATGAGGGTTGCTGCGGTGCCCCAGACCAGCGGCCGCATGAAACCGGTCATTTCAGGTCCGTAGCCACAGGCATCGGCGACGACCTGTCCGCCCAGAATGAGCAGGCCGGCCGCCGCGAAGGCTGCCACGGCCACGCGCCGAACCGGGAAGTCCGGGTTCGGCGCGCCGAGGCGCAGATAGACGTATCCGAGCCCGATCCCGGCGGCGAATTCGACCACGATCGGCTTCGTGTAGAACGCCCAGTAGAACCCCGGGCCGGGCAGGAGGCCGAGGAGCATCAGCCCGGCGAAAAGCGCACCTGCGGCCAGCGCTCTCTGAGCAAGCATCGGCACCAGCAGCAGGCCGGCGAAGGCTGCGTAGAAGAACATCTCATAATTGAGCGTCCAGCCGACCGAGACCAATGGCTCGATGTAGCCGCCGCGCGAGAACGGCACGAACAGCAGAGACTGCAGCAGATACTCCGCTCGGAATTCCATGATCCCGATGGGCTTCAAGCCGGTCATGGCGATCAGAGCCAGCCCCACTGTGACAAGCCAGTAGACCGGAACGACCCGCGCCGCCCGCCGCAGCAGGAAGCGTCCGGCCGTCTCCCCACGCCCGCTCGTGCTCACGAACATGATGAAGCCGGACAGGACGAAGAAGACATCGACGCCGGTCGCGCCGAAGGCGAAGAGGTCCGGCCTCGGCAGGATCGGCGCCGCATAGGGGCCGAAATGGGTCAGGAACACGCCGTATGCCGCGAGGGCGCGCAGAACCTGCAGATTGTAGATCATGACGTGCCGTCCGGGGATGGCCGCCCGCCCAGGTCAGACGTGGCCGGGGTACCCTGCCGGATCCCGACCCGCGGAGTCACGAAATCTCCAGATTCTTCCTAAATACACATGCTGTCTCTTAGGGGTCGTTCCAAGTTTAAGTACTGGACACGGATTGAGATCACGTTTATGTGATTTATGCGTTCTGTGCGCTTGAAATTAAGCGATCAGAGCCGTTAGCGAGAATGCTCGTTGCTTCGGGAGGGCGGATGCCTAACCCTTGGCAGTCACAGTGGCGACGTTTCCGATTGCGAATCCAAAACGGCCCGGATTAAATTCGCTTACTATTGTTCAATGTAGTATTTGACTCGCGGTCGGTCGGCTCTATAGGGTTGCGACAACTTCGAAGGGGTTCTGCCTTGAATATCACACACATCATCCGTGAGATCCTCGGCTCGAACGAGGCATTCGCCGGCAAGGCCGAGCAACTCTCCGAGGACGACAGCCTGTTCGACCTTGGTTTGGACTCGTTCGGTTCGGTGCAACTGATGCTCGCGCTCGAAGAGCGCTTCAGCGTCGAGTTTCCCGACAGCCTCCTGAACCGCAAGTCCTTCGCGTCGATCCGCTCGATCCGCGAGGCCGTCTCCACGCTGATCCATCAGGACGCCGCATGAGCACTCTGACCGCGCGCGCTGAGCGGGCGGCGGCTGTGGCAGCGCGCCACGCCGACGCCGTCGACCGCGATGGCCGCTTCCCCGAGGAAGCCGTCGCCGCCATGAAGGCCGAGCGCCTGCTCGGCCTCCAGATTCCGAGCCAGTTCGGCGGCGAGGGCGCAGGGCTCACGCAGATTGCCGAGCTGTGCAGCACCCTCGGCCATGCCTGCAGCGCGGCCGCGATGGTGTTCGCCATGCACCACATCAAGGTGTCGAGCCTTGTCACGCACGGCCTCGACAGCGCGTGGCACTGCCGGCTGATGGAGCGGATCGCCCGCGAGCAGCTGCTCGTGGCGTCCTCGACCACCGAGGCCGGCATCGGCGGCGACCTGCGCAACAGCCTCTGCGCGGTCGAGGCGACCGGCGATGTGTTCTCCCTGGGCAAGGACGCGTCGGTGATCTCCTACGGGTCGCACGCCGACCTGATTCTGGCGACCGCCCGCCGCAACCCGGATGCTCCGACCTCCGATCAGGTGCTCGTGGCGCTGCTCGCCGATCAGATCTCCCTCGTGCGCACCGGCGACTGGGATACGCTGGGCATGCGGGGTACCTGCAGCGAAGGGTTCCGCCTCGAGGCCCGTGACGTGCCACTCGAGCAGATCCTGCCGAAGCCCTTCGCGGAGATCGCCGCGCAGTCGATGCTGGCTTCGTCCCATCTGCTCTGGAGCAGCGTGTGGTACGGCATCACGACCTACGCGGTCGACCGCGCCCGCGCCTTCGTGCAGGCCGAGGCGCGGCGCCGGCCCGGTCAGGTGCCGCCCACGGCGACGCGGCTGGCCGAGGTCTCCAACGCGCATCAGGCCATGCGCGGCACCATCGTGTCGGCCCTGCGCCGCTTCGAGGACGCGCACGGGGACGCCGACACGATCGGGTCGATCGGCTTCTCGGTGATGCTGAACAACCTGAAGGTCACGGTCTCCGACATGGCCGTGGATATCGTGCGGCGCGCGCTCGCGATCGTCGGGCTCGCGGGCTACCGCAACGACACGCCCTTCAGCCTGGGCCGACCACTGCGCGACGTCCTGTCGGCGCCGCTGATGATCGGCAACGACCGTATCCTCGCCAACACCGCCAAGCTCCTGCTCGTGCAGAAGGGCAGCGGCCAGCTCATGAGCGTGTGATGGAATCGCTGTCCTCCTCTCACGGCGAGGATCGTGCCGAAGGGGCACCGGTCGCGGAGCCGACCTTCCTCGACCGCCTGTTCGACCACGGTCTGCTGATCCGCACCGGGGTCGACGGTCTCTACGGCCGGAGCGGCGCCTTCGAGAGCGTCGTCGATGCCCTCGACCGGCTGATCACGCGCCTCGGCGCGGCGGACGGCGCCGAGGTCATGCGTTTCCCGCCCGGCATGAGCCGGCCGGCCTTCGAGCGGAGCGGCTACCTCAAGGGCTTCCCGAACCTCGCAGGCACGGTGCACAGCTTCTGCGGCGATTCCGCGGGCCATGCCGAGATCCTCGCCTGTGTCGAGGCCGGGCGCGACTGGACGGGCCAGCAGGAGGCGACCGACATCGTCCTGACGCCTGCGGCCTGCTACCCGCTCTACCCGGCCGCCGCCGCCCGGGGACCGCTCCCCACCGAAGGGCGCCTGTTCGACCTGCAATCCTACTGCTTCCGGCGCGAGCCCTCGCTGGAGCCGACCCGGATGCAGCTCTTCCGGATGCGCGAGTACGTGCGCATGGGCAGCCCCGAGCAGGTTCTGGCGTTCCGTGAATCCTGGCTCGAGCGCGGCACCGCCATGATCCGCGACCTCGACCTCCCGCTCGCCATCGACGTGGCCAACGACCCGTTCTTCGGACGGGCCGGCCGGATGATGGCCAACAACCAGCGGGAGCAGGGCCTCAAGTTCGAGCTGAACGTGCCGGTCAACAGCGTCGACAAGCCGACCGCCTGCCTCAGCTTCAACTACCACCAGGACCATTTCGGCACCACCTGGGGGCTGCGTCAGGCTGATGGTGGCGTCGCCCACACCGCCTGCGTCGGCTTCGGACTGGAGCGGATCACCCTGGCGCTCCTGCGCCATCACGGCCTCGACCTCGCCGAATGGCCCGAGGCCGTGCGCGCCACGCTGTGGGGCTGAGGCGGTGACGGCCGCCCTTCGCCTGCCGTCGGGGTCCGGGCTCGCGGACCCCTACCTCCCGCACGCGCTCCACGATGCCGGCCGGGACTGGCCGGAGACGAACTGCTACGTGGACCTCTGGATCGAGCTGCTGCACGGCCGTGGCCTCGTGCCGGAGGCCATGCTGGGCTTCACCCTGCGCCAGGACTTCGAGGGCGACCAGTTCACCTTCTTCAAGCCGCCCCCGGGCGACATCGAGCGCCTCTACGGGCTGGAGGTGCTTGAACTCGCGGTCTACGCGGGGATCGAGGCGCATGCCGTGATCCAGGCGAAGGCCGGCCGGCCCGTGCTGGTCGAGGTCGACGCGATCTATCTGCCCGACACGAGCGGAACGACCTACGGCCGGGACCACGGCAAGACGACGATCGGCATCCTGGCCATCGATCCGGCGGCGGGCGAACTCGACTACCTCCACAATGCCGGCCGCTTCCGGCTCTCCGGCGCGGATTACGCCGGGATTTTCGGCCCGGCGACGCTGCCGCCCTACGCCGAGTTCGTGAAGGCCGTCGCGCCGCCCATGGACCCGGCCGAGCTTCCAAGGGCCGCCCGCGACCTGCTCGTGCGGCATCGCGCCCGGGCGCCGCGGCACAATCCTGTCCTGGCCTTCCGCGATGCGCTCGCCGCGACGGCCGACGGGCTGGTGTGTCAGCCGCTCAGTGTGTTCCACGCCTACGCCTTCAACACCACCCGCCAGCTCGGCGCCAATTTCGAGATGCTCTCCAGTCATCTGGCGTGGCTCGAGGGCCAGGGCATCGGAGCATTCGCGCCCGCGACCGAGGCGGCGGCCGACCTGAGCCGCGAGGCGAAGGCCTTCCAGTTCCAGCTCGCCCGCGCCTTCCACCGGAAGAGCGCCGCGGGGCTTGCGTCGCGCCTCGATCTGATCGCGGCGACCTACGACCGCGTCTTCGCGTCCCTCGACCGGGCTCTCGCCTCCTAAGAGCGATCCATGGCCCGCATCCGCAGCGTCGAGGGCCGGGTGCCCGGCGGCACGCCCGGGCCGTGGCGCCTCGCCCTGACGCCGCCCGGCGCCTGCGCGAACCCCGGAGACCTCGACGGGGTGACCGACTGGATCCCCGCCACCGTTCCGGGGACCGCCGCGGCGGCGCTGCGCGCCGCCGGGCGCTGGAGCGAGACGGCGCCCGAGCCGATCCACGACCGCGACGTCTGGTATCGCGCGCGTTTCGTCGGCTCCGGGAGGGTTCGCCTGCGCTTCGAGGGACTCGCGACGCTCGCGGAGATCTGGCTCGACGGCGTGCCGGTCCTGACGTCCCGCTCGATGTTCGAGCCGCAGGCCATCGAGGCCGACCTCGGCGGGGAAGCCGACCTCGCGATCTGCTTCCGATCGCTGCGCGCGGACCTCGACCGTCCGGCCCGGCGCGGGCGCTGGCGGCCATGGATGATCACGCCCGGCTCATTGCGCCACCAGCGCACCAGCCTCCTCGGCTTCATGCCGGGATGGTGCCCGGAGATCGATCACGTCGGTCCCTTCGGTCCGGTGACCGTGGAGGCCGTGCAATCCGAACCCGCGGCGGCCGACCTGCGCGCGACCTTCGACGGGGAGACTGGCCGCCTCTTCGCGCGCCTTCACCTCGACAGCGGGACCACCTCGGCCGTGCTCGTCTGCGCCGGGCGCGAAGCGCCGCTGACCGCGATCGAGCCCGGCCTGTTCGCGGGCGAACTGGTGCTGCCCGGCATCGCGCCCTGGTGGCCGCACACCCACGGGACGCCGCATCTCCACCCCGCCGCGGCGCGCGTCGACGGCGCGCTGCTCGATCTCGGTCGGGTGGGATTCCGGAGCCTGTCGCTGACCCGGCCGTTCGAGGAGGGCCTGTCGCTCGCGGTCAACGGGGTGCCGGTCTTCTGCCGCGGGGCCAACTGGATGCCGCCGGACCTCGTCGGGCTCGGTGCCGAGGGAGACCGCACCCTGCTCACCCTCGCGCGCGAAGCCGGCATGAACATGCTGCGCGTGCCGGGCACGACGCTCTACCCGGCCACGGACTTCTACGACCTGTGCGACGAACTCGGCATCCTGGTCTGGCAGGATCTGATGCTGGCGAATTTCGACTATCCGCACGGTGATCCGGACTTCGCCGGCCGGCTGGCCGGGGAGGTTACGGCCTTCCTCGACCGGACGCAGACGGCGCCGTCCCTCTGCGTGCTCTGCGGTGGCAGCGAGGTCTGGCAGCAGGCGGCCATGCTCGGCGCGCCGCGGTCGGTCTGGGCCGACGCCTTCTGCGCGACGGGCCTCGGCGCGCTCGCGGCGACGCTGCGCCCCGACCTCGTGGTGGTTCCCAACTCGCCGTCCGGGGGTGCCTTGCCGTTCCTGCCGCGCGAGGGCTGCACGCATTATTTCGGCGTCGGCGCCTATCGGCGCCCCCTCGAGGATGCCCGTCGGGCGCAGGTCGGCTTCGCCAGCGAGTGCCTCGCCTTCGCCAATCCGCCCGAGCCCGGAACCCCGGGGCCGGCGGGACCGGATGATCCACGCTGGGCCGCAGGAATCCCCCGCGACCGGGGGGCCGACTGGGATTTCGAGACCGTGCGCGACCACTATGTCGGCGTGCTCTACGGCGTCGATCCCGCCGCGCTGCGCGCGCACGATCCGGAGCGCTACCTCGAACTCGGGCGCGCCGCCGTGGCCGAGGTGATGGAGGCGACCTTCGCGGAGTGGCGCCGGCCGCAATCGCCGACGGCGGGTGGCCTCGTCCTGATGCTGCGCGACCTCGGGCCGGGAGCGGGCTGGGGCGTGATCGACTGGACACAGCGGCCGAAATCCGGGTGGTACGCGCTGAAGCGGGCCTTCCGGCCGGTGCAGGTCGTGATCAGTGACGAGGGGCTCGACGGCCTGCATCTCCATGTCCTGAACGAGACCGACACGGCGCGGGAGATGACGCTGGCGCTGAGCCTGTCCGATGCCGGCGGTCGGGTCGCGGCCCAGGCCGAGCGGGTCGTCGCGGTGGGGGCACGCTCTACCCTGACGCTCTCCTCCGCCGAGCTGCTCGGCCGCTTCTTCGACGCCACCGACAGCTACCGGTTCGGACCGCGCGTCCACGATCTGGCGCAGGCCCGGCTGATCGGCGCGGACGGGACCATCCTCGCCGAGAGCTTCCACTTCCCGGGCGGTCGTTCGGTCGCGCGAGAGGACATCGGCCTGCGCGCCGAACCCGTGGCGACGGATGCGGGCCCCGGGCTGCGCATCGCCGCGGATCGTCTCGCCCTCGGCGTGCAGATCCAGACCTCAGGGGCGCTTCCGGACGATAACTATTTCCATCTCGCGCCGGGGTCGGTGCGGACCATCGCCTTCCCGGGCTGCGCCCGGCTCCCGCGCGGCCAGGTTCGCGCGATCAACGGCAACGCGGTCGCGGAATTCGGCCATGACGATTGAGGCTGGATCCGGGGGCGCGCGTTCCGCCAGGGCGGACGAGCCGTTTCCCGTGACCTTCGACGGCCTCTTCGGCTGGTTCCATCCGGCGGCGGGCCGGCGCGGCGTGGTCCTCTGCGGCGCCCACGGCTTCGAGCAGATGGCGGCCCACCGGCCCTGGCGCGCGCTGGCGGGAGACCTCGCGGCTGCCGGCTGCCCGACCCTGCGCTTCGACTATCCCGGTGAGGGCGACTCCGGTGATCCCGCAGAGTTGCGGGTCGCCGGCTGCGTTGCGGCGATCCATCAGGCCATCCGCTTCCTGCGCGAGATGGCCGGGGTCGCCGAGATCACCCTCGTCGGCCTGCGTCTTGGCGGGGCCTTCGCGGCCCTGGCGGCAGAGGCGGAGGCGGTGGACCGCCTCGTCCTGCTGGCGCCGGTCGCCAGCGGACGGGCATATCTGCGCGAGATGCGGCTGCGCGCCCAGACGATCGGACGCTTGCCGGACGGCTCGGTTCCGCCGCAGGAGCCGGACAGCCTCGACATCGGCGGGTTCCGCATGGGGGCGTCGTTCCTCGCCGACCTCGCGCACCTCGACCTCGCGCGGATCGAGCGGTCGCCGGCCCGTAGCATCCTGCTCCTCGCTCCGGAGGCCAAGGCCCTCGCCGCCCGTCTCGAAGCCCTCGGCTGTGCCGTCACCGCCGGGCCATTTCCAGGCCTCGCCCAACTCGTCGGCGATCCGATCTTCGCGAGCGTGCCGGAGGCGGATTTCAGCCGCGTCACGGCCTTCGCCACCGAGGCGATGGCGGTCTCTGCGCCGCTGCCGGCGGTCCTGCAGCCGGCCCACTTGGAGGGATCGGGATGGACGGAAGGGCCGATCCGATCCGTTCCAGGCCTCTTCGGGATCCAGTGCGAGCCGCGCGTGGCGGATCCCGCAGCCGCGACGGTGCTCTTCGTCTCGACGGGCATGACCGTGCGTTCCGGGTGGGGACGCCAGACGACGGATCTCGCCCGGCGCCTTGCGGCCGAAGGTGTCGCCTCGGCTCGCTTCGATCTCCGCGGCATCGGCGACAGCGCGGGGCGGCCGGACGACAGCAGACCCCTCTTCGCGCCGGACGGCTTCGCCGATGTCGTGGCGGCGATCGACCACGTGGCCGGCACGGGCGGCCCGATCGTATTGGTCGGCGGTTGCAGCGGTGCCTACGCGGCGTTCCAGGCTCTCTGCCGCGACCCGCGCATCGACGGGGCGCTCCTGATCAATCTCTACTGCTTCGACTGGGACCCGGATCAGGATCTCGACACCGTGATCCGGCAGACTTTCGGGAGCGTCCACACCTATGCGGGGCTTCTCGCGCAGGG
Source organism: Methylobacterium sp. A49B (assembly GCF_053346215.1). Taxonomy (NCBI): domain Bacteria; kingdom Pseudomonadati; phylum Pseudomonadota; class Alphaproteobacteria; order Hyphomicrobiales; family Methylobacteriaceae; genus Methylobacterium; species Methylobacterium sp. A49B. Next base: position 72,762 of record NZ_JBKFBO010000112.1, on the reverse strand, counting down.
TTCGACGTGGCGCCGCCTGCTCTCCGGGAAGATCCACGTCAGGGCGATCGCCGGAGCCCTGGCCCGACGGGGTGCGGCTGCGGCCCTACGGCGTGCACGCCGGGCGTGGCGTCCGGGTGTCCCCGGCGGCTCCGTGGCCCGGCGGATCGCCGGTCTCCGGCGCCGGGGCGCCCAGATTCGTCTGCTCTACAGTGCGGGAGATCCCGGCCTCATCGCCGCCCGCCGCCACCTGGGGCGCTTCCCCGGCCGGGCCGACCGGCGTCTCGGCGCCCCGGTCATGGTCATACCCGGCGTCGATCACAACCTCAGCTCGGTCCAGGCGCAGCTCGAACTCGGACGGGCGCTGCGTGAACTCCTGCGCGCCGTGCAGAGGGTCCCGGCGGCGCGCTCGGAGGAGGCGCTTCCCGCTGTCCCGGGCACCGGCCTCGCCGCTCCGAGCTGGACGTGAGCAGCGTCGGCCGCCGGGTCAGCCGTCGCACCGGACCGCCGCGGCAGAGATCTCGGTGACAGTGCCGCGGCACGTCACGATAGACTGTATTCAAATTACGTGAATCGAGTGCCTCACTGCCTATCGTGACGGTTTACCATCTGGTATCGTCTTCGCCGCCCATTTTTGACCGGGGATGCGCGGCTCATGCTGAGCTATATATCCAGCAAGGTCCTCGGCGTGGCGCTGATGCTCCTGAACCTCCTCGCGCCTGCCGAGGTTCGCGTCCATAAGGACGTCTCCTACGCCGCCGGAGGTCAGCAACTGGCGGACGTCTATCAGCCGAACACGGCCGGTCCCCATCCCGTCGTGGTTTTCCTCTACGGCGGTGGGTGGCGCTCCGGTTCCAAGAAGGCGGTCGCCTTCCTCGGCGCCGCCCTGGCGCGGCAGGGCATCGTCACGGTGATCCCGGAATACCGCCATTTCCCGAACGGGAGCCTGTCCGACATTCTGACCGACAACGCCGCCGCCGTTGCCTGGACAATCGCCCACGCCGAGACCTTCGGGGGCGATCCGAAGCGCGTCGTGGTGGCCGGACATTCCTCCGGCGCCTGGGCTGCCGCGATGCTGGGGCTCGATGGGACGTGGCTCGAGCACGCGGGCTCAAGCCCGGCAGCCTTGGCGGGCGTCATCGGGCTTTCGGGACCCTACACGGTGTCATCCCTGACCGAGACCGTGGACGAGGAGGTCTTCGCCGGTAGCGATCCCACCCTGCAGCCGATCAATCATGCCGCGGGGCCGCACCCGGCCATGCTGCTGCTCACCGGCGCGAACGATCAGGACGTCAGACCATCCGGCACGATCGCACTCGCGGACCGGTTGAAGGCGGCCGGAAACGACCCGGAGATGCACATCTATCCGGGGCTCGGGCACGGTGGAACACTGCTTTCGATCGGCCTTCCCTTCGCGCGCCGAGCGCCGGTCATCGCCGACATCAAGCATTTCGTCGAGGGCGTGCACGCCGCGCTGTGAGCGCGGGCCAAGCCCTCGCTGCGGCAGCAGCTCAGGCCGGACCGCGATCTCGGACATCGTGGCGATGCTGGATCTCGCATAAGAAAAGCCGCCCGGTCGGGGCGGCTTCGCAAGTCGTCAAGCTGTAACGTCCTGCTGATTACTTGATCTTAGATTCCTTGAACTCGACGTGCTTGCGCGCCACCGGGTCGTACTTGCGCATCGACAGCTTCTCGGTCTGCGTCCGGGAGTTCTTCTTGGTGACGTAGAAGTAGCCCGTGTCGGCGGTGGAGACGAGCTTGATCTTGACGGTGACGGCCTTGGCCATGGCGCGGCGCTCCTGCAGGGTGCGGCATTCCGCGTGAGCGAAACGCAAATGGCCGGGAGGGCCCGGCCGAATACGGGCGGGTGAATGCCCGATCGGGCCCGGCAGGTCAAGAGCGGGCGCGCCCGCGCCCGGTCGCGGCGAGCCATCCGGCGAAGGCCAGAAAGAGCGCCAGCAACGCCAGCGCGAAGCCGTGCGGCGGCACGAGGTCGAGCCCGCCCCCGATCAGGGGCGGTCCCAGCATGAGGCCGACATTGTAGAGCACCACGAAGGCCGCGTTGGCACCGGCGAGGTCGTTCGGCGGCGTGCGGTCGCCGAGCATCGCCAGTCCGACGGTGTAGAGCGTGCCGGCGATCCCGCCCCAGACGAGGAGAAGCAGGCCGAATGCCGCCGGGCTGCCGGCCGCGAGCGGAATCAGAGCCGAGCCGGCCGCGCCCGCGAGGCCGGCGCCGAGCAGCACCGCGCCGCGGTCGAGCCGGTCGGCGAGCCAGCCGAACGGGATCTGGAACAGCACGTTGCCGAGGGCGACCAAGCTGACGAGCCCGGCCGCCCCCTGGGCGTCGTAGCCGAGGCGCAGGCCATACAGGGGCAGGATCGCGAAGATTCCGGTCTCCACCGCCCCGTAGGCGAGGGCGGCCGCCAGCGCCCCGGGGGCGAGCCGTAGATAGCCGAGGAGGCCGCGGCCGGAGCCGGTTTCGATCGTCGGCGACAGCCCGCGGGCGACCACGATCGGCAGCCCCCCGGCCAGCATCAGCAGAGCCCCCGTGGCGTAGGGCGCGGGCCCTTCGGTTCCGACGAGCGCCAGCAGCAGCGGGCCGACCGCGAAGCCCGCGGCCAGGACGGTGGCGTAGATGCCCATCACGAGGCCGCGTCGCTCCGGTGGTGCTGCGGCGTTGATCCAGTACTCGGAGAGGACGAACAGCGCGCCGAGCGTCGTCGAGAACACGAAGCGCAGGGGGAACCACAGGGCGATCCCCGGCAGGAGCGGGAACAGCGCGAGGCTGACCGCCCCGACCGCGAGCGCGAGCCCGAGCAGCGGGGCGACGCCGATTCGCGCGGCGAGCCGCGGCACGAACGGGACGGTGCCGATACTGGCGAGGCCGGCCACCGCGGTGTTGAGCCCGATCAGAGTGCTCGACGCGCCGCGCCGCTCCAGCTCGATCGACAGGAGCGGGATCGACAGGCTCAACCCGATGCCGACGACGGTCACGCATGTGATGGCGGCCGAGATCGCCGCGACATCCTCCGACCTGATTCCCCGCCGCGCGTCCCGCCTCCGCTCCTCTGGGCGGCTCACAAGGCCACCCGCTCGCGGCGGCCGTAGCGTTCGTAGTGGAAGGGGATCATCCGGTGCGGCGCGAAATCGGCGGCGATCTGCGCCTCAAGGTCGTCCAGGATGGCGCGGGTTATGTACGGCAGGTCGAGCTTGCGCGCCGCGTCGAGCCGGACCCAGGCGAGTTCGGTGAACTCGGCGTCGGCCTGCACTCGGCCCGGTTCCTCGGCCGCCACCATGCGGCGGTCGACCGCGAAGAAGCGCGTGTCGAACCGGCGCACGCGCTTCGGCGGCGTGATCGCCCGGGCGACGAGGTGAAGCGCTTCCAGGTCCGGCAGCACGCCGTGCCGGGTGAAGCCCTCCCAGCCCGCGGGCGCGTCCTCGGGAGCGCCGTGCTCGGTCGTGCCGAGCAGCAGGCCGGTCTCCTCGTAGGTCTCGCGGATGGCCGCCAGGGCGAGGGCGCGCCCGAGATGGTGCGGGGGCCGGGACACCAGCCGGGTCAGCGCCGCCTCAGCGTAATCGGGCAGGGCGCCGGCCACCGGCATGTGGCGGTCACCGAGCTCGATCCGGCCGCCCGGGAAGACGAACTTGCCCGGCATGAAAGCGAGGTTCGGATTGCGCCGGCCCATCAAGACCTTCGGGCCGCCCCGCCCGCGCCGGTCGATCACGATCATGGTGGCGGCGTCCCGGGGGCGCAGGCGCGCCGCTGCCGGCCTGCGCTCAGGAGTGGTGGTGATCTGCGGCTCCTGCTGCGGCTCCGGCAAGGCGGGTCTCCTTCGTCCCCGGGGCGGGGCGGCTCCGCGGTAACGTGGCGAAGCCGTGCATGCCAAGGGCGTATTGCAACCCGACGACGGCGCCCTTGACCGGCTGAAGCAGGACGAGCGCGAACAGGAGCGTGAAGACCGGCCAGACGCCCATCTCCACCCAGAGCGGCACCTCGTAGGCGCTCTCCGTCTCCAGGATCAGGTAGCCGACGATGTGGGCCACGATGAAGATCACCACGTAGGGTGGCAGGTCATCGGCCCGATGGTGATGCAGCTCCAGGCCGCAGACATCGCATTCCGGCCGCACCTTGAGGAACCGGCCGAAGATCCGGCCCTGGCCGCAATGCGGGCAGCGGCCGATGAAGCCGCGGGCCATGGCGGGGATCAGGCGGGTGCGCTGGGGAGTCGCGTCGACGGCCATGTCCAGGCTCTACACCGCCCGGATCAGCGGCGCGAGCCGCGATGGCGCGACCCGGTGTTGCGGATGCCGGCCGGGCGACCGGGCGGCGCGGCCTTGAACGGACGTCCACCGGGCTTCTTGCCCGGGCCGGCCTTCCGCGCGCCGGAGCGGCTCCGGCCCTCGCTGAGCAGCTCGAAGCGCAGGGCGCCGGCCACCGGCGCGGCCTCCACGAGGCGCACCTCGACCCGGTCGCCGAGGCGGAACGTCTCCCCGGTCCGTTCGCCCACGAGGGCGTGGCGGCCCTCCTCGTGGCGGAAATACTCGGCGCCGAGCTGCGAGACCGGCACGAAGCCGTCCGCCCCGGTCTCGTCGAGCTTGATGAACAGGCCGGCGCGGGTCACGCCCGCGATCTGGCCCTCGAAGGTGGCCCCGACCTGATCGGCGAGGTGGTGGGCGATCAGCCGGTCGATGGTCTCGCGCTCGGCCGCCATGGCCCGACGCTCGGCCGCCGAGATCTGCTCGCCGATCTGCGCGAGTTCCCCCGCCGAGATGTCGGACGCGAGCCCGTCGGTACCGAGCCTGCCGGCGGTGATCAGCGCCCGGTGGACGATCAGGTCCGCATAGCGCCTGATCGGCGACGTGAAATGCGCGTAGCGACGCAGGTTCAGGCCGAAATGGCCCAGATTCTCGGCGGCGTAGACCGCCTGCGCCTGGCTGCGCAGGATCACCTCGTTGAGGAAGACGCCGTGCTCGGTCTCGGCCGCCATGGCGAGGATCCGGTTGAACAGGGCGGGACGCAGCGCCCCCTCCTTGGGCAGCTTGATGCCCACCGAAGCCAGAACCTCGCCCAGCGCCCGCATCTTCTCCAGCGCGGGCTCGTCGTGAACACGGTAGATCAGCGGCTGACGGGCGTGCTCCAAGGTCTCGGCGGCGGCGACATTCGCCTGGATCATGAACTCCTCGATCAGCCGGTGCGCGTCGAGGCGTTCCGGCACGATCACCCGGTCGACGGCGCCGTCGGGCGAGAGCAGGACCTTGCGCTCGGGCAGATCCAGGGCGAGCGGGCCGCGGCGGTCCCGGGCCTCGCGCAGGGCCGCGTAGGCCGTCCAGAGGGGGCGAAGCGCCGTCTCTAGGAGCGGCCCGGTCGCGTCGTCCGGATGCCCCTCGATGGCGGCCTGCGCCTGCGCGTAGGCGAGCTTGGCCCGCGAGCGCATCATCACCCGGTGGAAGCTGTGGCGGCGCTTCGCGCCATCGGCAGCGATGACCATGCGCACGGCCAGAGCCGGCCGGTCCTCGCCCTCCCGGAGCGAGCACAGGTCGTTGGAGATCCGCTCGGGCAGCATCGGCACCACCCGGTCGGGGAAGTAGACCGAATTGCCCCGCTCCAGGGCCTCGCGGTCGAGGCTCGAACCCGCGCGCACATAGGCGGCCACGTCCGCGATGGCGACGGTGAGGACGAAGCCGCCGGGATTGGCCGGGTCGTGATCGGCCTCGGCCATGACGGCGTCGTCGTGATCCTTGGCGTCCGGCGGGTCGATGGTGACGAGCGGCCGGTCGCGCCAGTCTTCCCGGCCCTTCAGCGTGGCGGGCTTGGCGGCGTCGGCCTCCGCGAGAGTCGCCTCCGCGAAGACGTGCGGGATGTTGTGCAGGTGCAGCGCGATCAGGCTCACCGCCTTCTCGGAGCCCAGCGAACCCAGCCGCTCCCGGACGCGGCCCCGCGGCAGGCCGAAGCGCGTCTCCCGCTCCATCGAGACGCTGACCAGATCGCCGTCGCGGGCCTCGCCTTCCTCGCCGGGCGGGATCAGGATCTCGCGCCCCTGCGAGCGCTTCTCCACCGGCACGATCCGGCCGCCCTGCGCGCCGGTCCGGTAGACGCCGATGATCTCGGCGCGGTTCTTCCCGATGACCTTGACGACCCGGCCCGTGTAGCCGCCCTCCCCGTCGCGCGCGACGCGGATCAGGGCCCGGTCGCCGATTCCCGCCGCCGGCCGGCTGCCCTTGCGGGGGCCGCGCCCCTGGGTCAGCACGATGGCCGGCGGTTTGCCCGTGCCGGTCCATTCTGCGGACACCGCCAGGAAATCACCGTGGCGGTCCCGCGATCGGATGTCGGCAAGCACGACCGGCGGCAGATGACCCGCCGGGGCGAGGCCGCCGCGGCCCCGGTCGAGGGCGCCGTCCTCCTCGATCTCTTTGAGCAGACGCTTCAGGTCGATCTTGGCGGCCCCCTTGATGCCGAAAGCCTGGGCGATCTCGCGCTTGCCGACGCGCTCCTTCGACTCGGCGACGAAGGCGAGGATCTGCTCACGGGTGGGGAGGGGCGGGGGAGCGGCGGGCTCGTCCGCCGGGGCGGTGGTGCGTCGTGCCAAAAGGTGGGTGCCGGACGGTTCTCGGAAGACAGGGCCCGCGTGCGGGCGTCGGACCGGCTGTCCGGTCCTGTGATCCTAAGATGGGTATCCGGCCCCTCCGCGGCAACGCCGGGCCGAGCGTCCTCAACAGGCGCGATCAGCCGGTCGAAGCGATCTTCCGGATGTGATCCACCGCCGCGTCCACGTCGAAGCCGGGCGCGAGGATGGCTTCCAGGGCGAAGGGGCAGGCGCGCGGGAGGGTCAGGCTCACCTGTCCTTCCTGCGGTGCCAGGTCGGGCGTCTCCGCCTCCTCGATCGCCAGCGTCCAGGCGCCGTCCATGCGCAGGCTCGCCGGGTCGGGCGGATCATCCGCGAGCGCCCCGAGCTTCGCGCGACCGGCGTCACGGCAGGCGAGACTGCGACTGTCGTCGGAGATGAGGGCCGCCTTGATCAGCTCGGCCAGGGCGTCCCTGACGCGTTCCACGCTCGTGTTCATGGGCATCCGTCCCGAAGGTGCCGCCTTCTTGGCAAGCCGAATGCCAGCGTTGTCCGATGCGCGCTCCTTCCGGTTTCCCTTCCTGCCGCGCCCCATGCAGCCGGCATAGGACGGGGCGCGCCCGTCCCTCGCATGGCCGCGACGTTCTCGCCGAAACCACCGATCTTCCCTCGCGATACGCCGGGTGTAGAAGGCTTGAATGATCCCGGTCCTGACCCGCCATACCGAGGCCGTGCCGCTCTACGCCGCGGCCTGCGCCGAGCTGCGCCTGCGCGGTTTCGAGGGCGACCTGACTTTGTCAGACGCCGACCGCACCGTCTTCGCGACCGATAACTCGATCTATCAGGTCGAGCCGGGGGCCGTGGCCTTCCCCCGCACCCGTGACGACCTCGTGCGCATCGCCAAGCTCCTGGACGACCCGCGCTTTTCCGAGATCGTGATCCGGCCCCGGGGCGGCGCCACCGGCACCAACGGCCAGTCCCTGGGCCACGGCCTCGTGGTCGACACCTCGCGCCACATGAACCGCATCCTGGAGATCGACGTCGCGAATCGCACGGCCCGGGTCGAGCCGGGCGTGGTGAAGGATCAGCTCAACCGGGAATTGGCCAAGCACGGCCTGTTCTTCGCGCCGGAACTCTCCACCTCGAACCGCGCCACCCTCGGCGGCATGATCTCCACCGATGCCTGCGGGCAGGGCTCGTGTCTCTACGGCAAGACCCGCGACCACGTCCTGGCGCTGACCTGCGTGTTCACCGACGGCACGGTCTGGACCGCCGAGCCGCTGGACGCGGCCGGCCTCGAAGCCGCCAAGGGCCGCAACGACCGGGTCGGCGAGATCCACCGGACCGTCGACGCGGTCGTCACCACGAACGCGGCACTGATCGCCGAGCGCTTCCCCAAGCTCAACCGCTGCCTCACGGGTTACGACCTCGCACACCTGCGCGATGCGGCGGGCCGGTTCGACCTGAAGAGCGTGATCTGCGGCTCGGAGGGCACGCTGGCGCTGATCGCTGAGGCGCGGCTCAATGTGCTGCCGATCCCGAAGGCCGCGGTCCTGGTGGCGCTCTCCTACGTCGATTTCGACGCGGCGCTCCGCGATGCCCAGGCGCTGCTGCCGTTCGGCGCCGCCTCGGTGGAGACCATCGACTCGACGGTGCTGGCGCTCGCCCGCAAGGATCCGATCTGGGCCGAGGTACGCGCCTTCTTCCCCGACGATCCGGCGGGGCGGCCGGTGGACGGGATCAACCTCGTAGAATTCGTCGGCGACGATGAGGCGAGCGTGGAGGCTGCCCTCGGGCGGCTTACCGGCCTGCTGGAGGCCGAGCGCGGCACCGACACCAAGCGCCTCGGCTTCACCATCGCCCGGGGCGAGGCGATCGAGCAGCTCTGGACGATGCGCAAGAAGGCGGTGGGCCTGCTGGGTGCCGCCAAAGGGAACGCCCGCCCGATCCCCTTCGTGGAGGATACGGCCGTGCCGCCGGAGCGGCTTGCCGACTTCATCGCCGAGTTCCGGGCGCTCCTCAACGGCAAGGGCCTGCGTTACGGCATGTTCGGCCACGTCGATGCCGGCGTGCTGCACGTCCGGCCGGCCATCGACTTGAAGGACCCGGCGCAGAACGGCCTGATCCGCGAGGTGACGGAGGGTGTCGTGGCGCTCACCGCCAAGTATGGCGGCCTGCTCTGGGGCGAGCACGGCAAGGGCTTTCGATCGGAGTTCGTGCCGGAGACGTTCGGGCCGCTGATGCCGGCCCTCGAGGCGATCAAGCGCGCCTTCGACCCGGGCGACCGCATGAACCCGGGCAAGATCGCCTCAGCGAAGGGGACGGGGCTGACCCGTATCGATGGGGTGCCGCGCCGCGGGGAGCAGGACCGGACGATCCCGGCGCCGGTCCGCCAGGATTTCGACGAAGCGCTCCACTGCAACGGCAACGGCGCCTGCTTCAGCTTCGACGCCGACGAGGCCATGTGCCCGTCCTGGAAGGCGACGCGGGAGCGCAGACACTCGCCCAAGGGTCGCGCCTCGCTGATGCGCGAGTGGCTGCGCCGCGCGGCGGAATCCGGCATCGATCCGGCCGCGGAGCTGGCGCGGCAGCGCGCCGGATGGGTGCGGGAGGTGGCGGCGACGCTGCGGAGCGGCTTCCGCCGGCGGTCCGGGGCCGAGGACTTCTCCCACGCCGTCAAGGAGGCGATGGACGGCTGCCTCGCCTGCAAGTCCTGCACGGGCTCCTGCCCGATCAAGGTCGATGTGCCGACATTCCGGGCGAAGTTCCTGGCGCTCTACCACACGCGCTATGCCCGGCCCCTGAAGGATCACCTCGTGGCCGCGCTGGAGCCGCTCCTGCCGCTCGCCGGCAGGGCGCCGCGGCTGAGCAACGCGCTCCTGACCAACCCGGTCGCGCGCCTGCTGCTGGCCAAGGCCGGATTGGTCGGGATCCCGGGCCTGTCGCCCGTATCCCTCAAGGTCCGTCTGGCGTCTCTCGGCGTCGCCGTCGCGACCCCGCAGGCGCTGGCCGGGCTCGACCCGCGGGCGCGGGAGAACGCGGTTCTGGTGGTGCAGGACGCCTTCACCAGCCACTTCGACGCCGAGGTCGTGGCCGATGCTTGCGCCCTCCTGATCGCCCTCGGCTTCAAGCCCTGGCTCGTGCCCTATCGGCCGAACGGCAAGCCGCTGCATGTGCACGGATTCCTGGGCCGCTTCGCCGCCGTCGCCCGGTCCAACGCCGCGATGTTGCGGGATCTGGCGCGCCAGGGCGTGCCGCTGGTCGGGATCGACCCGTCGATGACGCTGACCTACCGGTCCGAATACGCGCAGGCCCTGGGCGGCGACTTCGACCTGCCGAAGGTCCACCTTCTGCAGGAGTGGCTCGCCACGCAGCTCGACCGGATCGCGCCGCGCCAGCGTGGCGGCACCCTGCGTCTCCTGCCCCACTGCACCGAGCGGACCAACGCGCCGGGCGCGGTCCGCGACTGGCAGGCCCTGTTCGCCCATCTCGGGTTGCGGCTCGAGGTGCCGGCGGCCGGCTGCTGCGGGATGGCCGGCACCTATGGCCACGAGACACGCCACCGGCCGACGTCGGAGGCGATCTACGGCCTGAGCTGGGCGCGGCACGTGGCCGAGGCGCCGGGCTGCGTTCTGCTGGCGGACGGCTATTCCTGCCGCTGCCAAGCGAAGCTCGTCGACGGTGTGCGCCTGCGCCATCCGGCCCAGGCCCTCCTCGATCATGTCCGCACCAGCAGCCAGGGTGCGGCGCCGTTTCATCCCGAGCAGGCGGCGGCCGCGGCGCGATGAGCGAGGGCGGAATGAACGTCGCTGTCGTGGGGGCCGGCGCGGTCGGCTGCTATTATGGATTCCTCCTGGCGCGCGCCGGCCACGCGGTGACGCTGATCGGCCGACCGGCCCTCGTCGAGGCCGTGCGCGCGGACGGCCTCGTGCTCGAAGGTTCGGAGAAAACGGCCTCCGTACCCGTACGGGCGACCGTGGATGGTGACGGGGTCGCCGGAGCCGACCTCGTGCTGGTCTGCGTGAAGTCCGGCGACACCGAAGCGGCGGGTGCGATGATCGCGGCGCATCTCGAGCCGTCCGCGACGATCCTGAGCCTCCAGAACGGCGTCGACAACGCTGAGCGCCTCGCCGATCTCCTGGGTCGGGCGGTCGTACCCGTGGCGGTCTACGTCGCCACCGCCATGGCCGGGCCGGGCCGCGTCCGGCACAACGGCCGGGGCGACCTGATCCTGGGCGCCTCCGAGGCGAGCGACCGGATCGCCGCCGCCCTGACCGCGGCCGGTGCCCCCACGACCGTCTCGGGGCGCGCCCTGGACGCGCTGTGGGGCAAGCTCATCATGAACTGCGCCTACAACGCCCTCTCGGCCCTGACGCAGCTGCCTTACGGCCGGCTGGTCCAGGGCGAGGGCGTCGTCGCCGCCATGACCGACGTGGTGCAGGAATGCGTCACCGTCGCCGAAGCCGCGGGCGTCTCGGTGGCGCCCGACATCTTCGACAGCGTCATGGCGCTGAGCACGGCCATGGCCGACCAGCGCTCGTCCACCGCCCAGGACCTCGCCCGCGGTCGGCCCAGCGAGATCGATCATCTCAACGGCTATGTCGTGCGCAAGGGCGCGGCGCTCGGCATCCCGACGCCGGCCAACCGGATGCTGCACACGCTGGTCAAGCTGGTCGAGCAGAAGGGCTAAGGTCGCCGTGAGTCGCTTCCGATGGCGCGGACCGTCATCGCGAGCGCAGCGAAGCGACCCAGGACAGCACGACGTCGGCGACCGTGGCGCTCCTGGGTTGCTTCGCTCTGCTCGCAAAGACGGGGCGGTCCAGCCTTTGCTCGTCGATCCGGCTCACGCCCGCGCCGCGGCGCTCGCCTTCCGGGTCGCTGCGGCCTTCCTGGCCGAGGCTGAGCGCTCGGCCGCCGTCCGCCCTGTGGACGCCTTGCCCCAGACGACGCGACCGACGGCCCAGCAGACTTGCCGCCGCCCGGGCCAGCTGGCTTCCTGCCGCTGCCTTCGTCCCAAACCCGATGCCCTTTTTGGCTCCCACTGCTTGTGTCTTCGAGTTTGCTGCGCTCGCGGCCTGTCGTACACCGCAGTCGTGCACAGGAGGCGGCGATGGGACGCGACAGCACCGTCATTCAAGTCAGGACGGATAGTCGTCTGAGAACCGCGTTCACCGAAGCTGTGCAACGTGAGCACACCACCACCAGCGATGTCCTGCGGCAACTCATGCAGCAGTATGTCCGCGACAGTCTGAGACGCGAGGCGGCCCGACAATCCCGCGTCGTGACCGCCGCTCCGGATGCAGCGGAGAGCCTCGCGCTGATCGAGGACGTGCAGGACCTGGACGATGCTTGATCGCGGCGACATCGTCATTCTGGCGACCAAAGGCGTTTACACCGGCAAGCCACGGCCGTGGGTAATCCTACAGAACAGCGCGTTCGCCGGTCTCGACAGCGTGACGGTATGCCTGATTACCACGGAACTCGTCGCGCATGCATCGATGCTGCGCGTGGATGTGAAGCCTACGACGAGAAACGGGTTGACGGTCGACAGCCAAGTGCAGATCGACAAGATCGTCACGGTACCGACGACGAAGATCAATCAGACAATCGGTGCCCTGGAAGACGCCGTCCTGCGGGATGTGAGTGCTGCAATCGCATTCTTCCTGGACCTTTAAACCATCATCCCAGCCGTTCACGCCCGCGCGACCGCGTTCGCCTTCCGGGTTGCGGCGGCCTTCTTGGCCGAGGCGGAGCGCTCGGCCGCGGTCCGTCCCGCGGACGCCTTGCCCCCGGTCGCGCCGCCCTTGTGGGCTGCCGGATGTCCGGTGGCCTTGCCCCGGCCCGAGCCGCCCGGCTTCTTGCCGCCGCCATCGTCCTTGTTGACGGTGGCCCAAGCGCGGGCCTCGGCTTCCTTCTCCGGCACGCCGCGGGCTTCGTAGGACTCTGCGATGTGCTCAGCCTTGCGTTTCTGCTTGTCGGTGTATTTCGATTTGTCGCCCTGAGACATCGCCCATCTCCCGTGAGATCAGCCCACGCCGGTCGGCCCGTCGAGGAGGGTGCGCACGCGGCGGACCAGCTCCGTGCGCCGGTAGGGCTTGTTGAGCAGATCAAACTCCGAGCCGCCGATATCGGTTCGCTCCAGGCTCGCCTCCGCGTAGCCGGTTGCCAGCAGGACCTTGAGCCGCGGCTGGCGGCGGAGCGCTTCGCGGGCGAGCAGCACGCCGTTCATCCCCCCCGGCATAATCAGGTCGGTGAACAGCAGGTCGACCCGCCCGCTGGAATCCAAGATCTCCAGGGCCTCGCGGGCGTTGCCCGCGGTCAGCGTCGTGTACCCGAAGTCCCGCAGGATGGTCCGGGCGAGTTCCGCCACGTCCTCGCGGTCGTCGACGATCAGGATGGTCTCGGTGCCCTGCCGGTCCACGGCGCGGAGCGAGACCTTGGCGGGGGCGTTCACGTCACCGTCCGTCGCCGGGAAGGACAGGCGCACCGTCGTGCCCTCGCCGACCGCGGACTCGATCTGCGCCGCGCCGCCCGACTGCTTGGCGAAGCCGTAGACCATCGACAGGCCGAGGCCGGTGCCCTTGCCCTCTTCCTTGGTCGTGAAGAACGGGTCCATCACCCGGGCGAGCACCGCCGGCGGGATGCCAGTGCCGGAGTCCCGGATGGCGATGCTGACGTAGCGGCCGTCGCGCAGCGGGCCGACCTCGCCGCTCGCGGCGACCTCGCTGTTCTCCGTGGTGATCCGCACCGTGCCGCCGTCCGGCATCGCGTCCCGGGCGTTGATCAGCACGTTGAGGATGGCGACCTCGGCCTGGGTCGGATCGACCCGGCAGTTCCAGAGGTCCGCGGCGAGGTCGAGCTCGATCTTCACGGCCTCGCCCACGGAGCGGGCGACCATCTCGCCCATGCCCTCGACCAGGGTGTTCAGGTTGACGGCGCGCCCCTCCAGGCGCTGCTTGCGTGCGAAGGCTAGGAGCTGCTGCGTCAGGGTCGTGGCACGCTCGGCCGCCTGCCGGATGTTCTCGGTGGCACGGCCGAGCCGGGCCCGGTCGGCGTCGGGCTTCTCCAGGCCGGCGGCCAGGATGTCGACGTAGCCGACGATCACCTGCAGCAGGTTGTTGAAATCGTGCGCGATGCCGCCGGTGAGTTGGCCGAGCGCCTCCATCTTCTGGGCCTGTCCCAGCGCCTCCTCGGCGTCGCGGCGCCGGGAGACGTCGAGCTGCGAGCCGAAATAGTACACGAGCTCGCCGTCGGCGTTGTAGACCGGCGAGACGAACAGGGCGTTCCAGAAAGTCGAGCCGTTCTTGCGGTAATTCAGGATCTCGGTAGCGAACTCCCGCTTCTCGGCGATGGCCGAGCGAACCTGTGTCACCGTCGACCGGTCGGTGTCGGGACCCTGCAGGAAGCGGCAATTGCGGCCGATCAGCTCCTCGGGCGTATAGCCGGTCATCGCCAGGAACGCCCGGTTGGCGAAGATGATCGGGTTGTCGGGCTGCCGCGGATCGGTGACGATCATCGGCATCCGCGTGGTCTCGACAGCGGCGAAGAAGATGTCGCTCTTGCGATCGGTCACATCGCTCGGTGCGCTGTCCCTGACTTGCGGACCTGCGCCGACCGGTGGGGTTTCGGGTGTTTCAGACATGCGAGGCGGTCTTCACCCTGAGGCCGTGCAGGCGGTCGATGCGGCGCCGCTTCAGCTCGGCGCGCGACTCTAGTGGTCCGAGACGCGATGTCGACCGCCCGGTCCCGTCGGTGGTGTCGCGCCTGTGGGGAGCGCCGGGGCGCCGCGGAGACGTCACGCCGCCGCCGTCCGTGCCGGGCTGGGAAGCGCGGCGGCCGGTGCCGGGCTGGTCCGCGCGGGTGCCGGCTCGCGGCAGGCACCCAGGACCGCCGAGAGCGCCTCGTTGAGCGACGTCACCAGGAAGTCGGCCGAGGTCGCCCGTCGCAGGCGATCGAGTGTCGCCGGATCGCGCTCGCGCCAGAAGCCGACGAGGATGCGCACCCCCGGCACCGCGGCGCGGGCCTGCCGGACCGTGAAGCGGATCTGCGACAGACTTACCGGCTCCAGGTAGGAGAAGCAGATCAGCGCGAGACCCTCGGGGTTCTCGGGCCGCTCGCCGGCGCGGATCGCCGCCATCGACAGGATCTGCGAGGCGAGACCGTGCCGTGCCAGGATCTGGCTCAGCATCAGCGTCGCCGCCTCGTCGAAGGGGCCGCGGCTCGACACGCACAGGACTGGTGTCTCGCTGCGCCAGCCGGGGGCGAGATCCTCGCGCGACAGCACGATGCCCGCCACCTGCCGGTCAGGCCCGACGGCAGCCAGCGCGGCGGCGGTCTCGGTGTCGGGACCGCGTCCGGATCCCCGCCGGGGCCGCCGCGCGACCGGGGCGGTGCCCAGACGATCCACCACCGTACGGATCGCCGTGCCGACCTCCGCCTGGCGTTCGCGGTCGAGCGTCCCGCGCGAGAGATCCTCCTGCGCGAGCAGCAGCCCCGCCAGGGCAACCTCGTCGTAGTAGGTGACGAGGGCCCGCTCCTTCAGGAACTGCCAGCCCTGGTCGATCGCCTCCACGGGATCGCCGGCGAGCATGCGCTGGTAGAAGATCTCCGGGGGCGACAGGGCGGGCTGGTCGCCGAGCAGCACGTCGAGGTACCAGAGCCTCTGCACGTGCCGTCCGAGCACCACGAGGCAGACGGTGAGGGGGGTCGCCAGCACGAGGCCGATCGGGCCCCACAGGAAGGTCCAGATCGTCGCCGCCAGGATGACGGCGACCGGCGAGAGGCCGGTCGAGTGGCCGTAGAGCAGCGGCTCGATCACGTGGCCGCAGATCGGCTCGACCACCAGGAACAGGGCCGCGGTGGCGATCACCATGCTCCAGCCGGGATCGACCGCGGCGGCGAGGATCAGCGGCAGCAGCGCGCTGATCGCGGCGCCGATATAGGGCACGAAGCGCAGGATCGCGGCGAGCACGCCGAACAGCGTCGGGCTCGGCACGCCGATGATCCAAAGTCCGAAGCCGATCACCACGCCGAAGCCGATGTTGAGGGCGAGCTGCGCCAGGAAGAACCGGCTCAGCCGGCTCGTGGCATCGTCGATCGCCGCCGTGGTGCGGCGCAGGTCGCCCGAGCCGCCGGCGAGCTTGATCGCCCGGTTCCGCAGATCCTCGCGCTGGAGCAGGATGAAGATCGTGAAGATCAGGATCAGGCCGGTCGTGGCCAACGGGTGGAGCACGGGGCCCGCGAAGGTCTGCAGCGTGTCGATCACGCTGGCGCGGACGGGGGTGAGTTCCACGGTGATCGGGTGCGTGGGCGAGCCGGGCTCGCCCTTGATCTCGGCGGCCGGCGGCGGCTGAAGGGTGGCGCTCAAGTCCTGCACCATGTCGGCGATCCGCGAGAGCGTGCCGGTGCCGGCCGTCGCCCCGCGCAGGTCCTTGATCTTGGTCCGCATCACCAGCGTGTAGCGCGGCAGGTCGGCGGCGAGCTGGGATGCCTCGCTGGCGATCAGGCTGCCGATGCCGAACAGGGCGCCGAACACGATCACCACCACCAGGAGCACCGCGGGCGCCCGCGGCACCCGCAGGCGCCGCAGCATCCGGACCGCCGGTACCAGGACGAAGCTGAGCAGGATCGCCAGCGTCACCGGCACGAGGATCTCACGGCCGAGATAGAGCGCCGCCATCGTCGCCACGACGAGGAGGAGCGAGGCCAGCGCGACGATGACCGGTAGGCCTTCCCGCAGGCGCTGGGCGGTGACGGGATCCTCGCTCAACGGGATGCTCCACTCGGATCGGATCGGGTGTCGACCGCTTGCGCGGCCTGGGGGAGGACGGCGCGCCGATCCGGTGCCATGTCAGCCGGCCTGCGCGGTCTCGCCGAGGGCGGCGCTGATCTGGCTGAGGAGCTTCGAGAAATCGACGGGCTTCGGATGATAGTCGTCGCAGCCGGCCTGAATCGCCTTGTCCCGGTCGCCCGACATCGCGTGGGCGGTGAGGGCGATGATCGGGATCGCCCGCGTGTCGGTGCCGGATTTCAGCGCGCGCGCGACAGACCAGCCGTCGAGGACCGGAAGGTTCATGTCGAGCAGGATCACGTCCGGCTGGCCGGACCGGGCCTGCCGGACGCCGGCCTCGCCGTCATGCGCCAGGATCACCTCGTAGCCGCGCCGCTTCAGGCGGCGGGAGAGGAAATCCCAGATCTCTTCGTGATCCTCGACCAGCAGAATCTTCGCCATCGAACACTCGCACCCCCGGCCCGCGTCGCGCCAGCAGGCACCCCAACGCGCGGCATCGCACAATGGCCCAACGCTCAAGCCGCGATTCCGGTCCGTGTGATGTTCCGGTCGCGACCCGGGTTGACCCGGACTTCCCCCGGTAAGAGCGTGCCGCGCCGCGATTCCACAATACTGGCAGGGACAGTATGGCGAACAAACCCGAGATCGAGTTCTATCACGCACCCAATACGCGCTCTTCCGGAGTGCGTGTGCTCCTCGAGGAGTTGGGCGTGCCGTACCGGCTGCACGCCCTCAACATGCGCGCGGGCGAGCATCTCCAGGACGCGTACCGGGCCATCAACCCGATGGCGAAGGTGCCGGCGATCCGCAACGGCGAGGCTCTGGTCACCGAACAGGCGGCCGTCTACCTCTATCTCGCCGACCTCTTCCCGGAGGCGGGCCTCGCCCCGGCGGCGACCGATCCCGCCCGCGCGACCTACCTGCGCTGGATGGTGTTCTACGGCTCCTGCTACGAGCCCGCGGTGATCGACCGCTACCTCAAGCGGGAGCCGGGCCCGCGCGCCATGTCGGCCTACGCCGATTACGACAGCGTCATCGCCCGCGTCACCGAGACGCTGACCCCGGGGCCGTACCTCCTCGGCGAGCGCTTCAGCGCCGCCGACATCCTGTGGGGGGGCGCCCTCGGCTGGACCATGGGTTTCGGACTCGTCGCGCCCCATCCGGTGCTGAACGCCTATGTCGAGCGGATCCGGGCGCGGCCGGCATCCCTGAAGGTCGCGGCCGCGGATGCGGAACTGGCGGCGGCGCACGAGGCGGCCGCATCGGCCTGATTGCGGCCGGACTCTTGCTGAGGCGATCCCCGGGAGCCCGATCCGGCGCGCGGTCGGGCTTCCAGGCGCCGGACTCACCGTGGGCCTCCACAGCGCGACCGGAACACCCCAGCCCATGCGTCTGCTCGCTCCCCTTCTCGCCGCGCTTCTCCTCGGTGCTCCCGCCGAGTCGGCCGAACGCACCGGCACACTCAGGAAGATCCGCGACAACAACAGGATGGTCCTCGGCGTGCGCGATACCGCAACCCCGTTCAGCTACCTGGACCAGAACCAGAAGGTGGTCGGCTTCGCGGTCGATATCTGCCTGAAGATCGCCGACGCCGTGAAACGCGAATTGCAGATGCCGGGCCTGGAGATCGGGATGGAGTTCGTCAATTCCTCCTCCCGCATCCCGCTGATGACCAACGGCACGATCGACCTCGAATGTGGGACGACGACCAACAACGCCGACCGCAAGAAGCAGGTGGACTTTACCAACACGCACTTCCTGACGGCGACCCGCTTCGTGTCCCGGAAGGACCAGAATATCGCCAGCCTGGATGACCTGCGTGGCAAGACCGTCTCGTCGGTGGCGGGCTCGACCAACATCCTGATGCTGATCAAGGCCAACAACGAGCGGAAGCTCGGCATCACGGTGATCGCCGCCAAGGACGTGCCGGAGGCGTTCCTGCTCGTGGAGACCGGCCGGGCCGCGGCCTTCGTGATGGACGACGTGCAGCTCAGCGTCGTGGCCGCGCAGTCCAAGGAGCCCTCCGCCTACGTGGTCAGCGACGAGACGCTGTCCAACCCGGAGCCCTACGGGATCATGCTGCGCAGGGACGATCCGGCCTTCAAGGCCGTCGTCGACCGGGCGACGGCCGAGCTCTACCGGAGCCCCAAGATCATGACGCTCTACGACCGCTGGTTCCTGAAGCCGGTGCCGCCGCGCGGCCTGACCTACAACGTGCCGCTGTCCTCCGCCCTGCGCTGGGCCTTCGCGCACCCGAGCGACAATTCTGAACCTGCGTTCTACGCGCACTGATCTGTCGCGCGGCGGGGTTCCGCTCCGGCAAGGGAGATGCGATGCCGCGGGTCTGATTTGGTCCGCGTCGCGAAGCGTCTCCCCATGACCGACAGCACAGAGCCGGCTCTCACGCCTGCCGCGGCCCGGGCCGCGCCCCCGGCCACGTCGATCCCGCGGCTGATCGTGGTGCTGGCCTGCGCGGGCTTCGGCAGCACCTTCGCGCTGCGCTCGGTCGAGCCTCTGGTGGGCGTTCTCGCCCGCGACCTCGCGAGCGACGCCCACACGGTGGCGCTCCTCTCCACGGCCTTCGCGCTGCCCTATGCGTTCATCCAGCCGGTGCTCGGCCCGATCGGCGACGCCCTCGGGAAGGAGCGGGTGATGAGCACCTGCCTCGCGGTGCTCGCCGTCGCCCTCACCCTGTGCAGCATCGCCCCCGACATCGGCAGCCTGTTCGGCCTGCGCATGCTGGCGGGCGCTGCGGCGGGGGGCTGCATCCCCCTGTCGCTGGCCCTGCTCGGCGACCGCGTGCCGATGGAGAGCCGGCAAGTGGCGATCGGGCGGTTCCTCGTGGCGGTGATCCTCGGCCAGCTGTCCGGCTCGACCTTCGCGGGCCTGATCGAGGCGGCGATCGGCTGGCGCGGGGTCTTCGCGGTGACCGCCGCCGTGGCGGCCTTCGCCTGCGCGGCCACCGTGTTCGGCTTCGACCGGACCGGCCGGGCCGCCGCCCGCCGCCCGGCCTTCGGCGAGGCGGTGACGCGCTACCGCACGATCCTGCGCAATCCCCGGGCGCGGGTGCTGTTCTCGGCGGTGTTCATCGAGGCGATCGCGATCTTCGGCGTGTTCCCGCACCTTGCGCCGCTGATCGAGGCCAGGGGCGAGGGCGGTCCGCGGGAGGCCGGCCTCGTGCTGGCGGGGTTCGCCGTCGGCGGCCTGCTCTACTCGGCGCTGGTCGGGCTGCTGGTGCGGCTGCTCGGCCTGCCGCGGATGCTGATCGGCGGCGGCCTGATCTGCGGCGCGTCGCTCACGGTGGTCGGCCTCGCCGGCTCCTGGCAGGTCGACTGCGCCGCGCTCACCGCCATGGGCCTCGGCTTCTACATGCTGCACAACACCTACCAGACCCAGGTCACCGAGGTTGCGCCCACCGCCCGCGCCTCCGCGGTGGCGCTCCACGCCTTCTCGTTCTTCTGCGGGCAGGCGCTCGGCGTCGCGGTGATCGGGCAGGCGCTCCTCCGGCTCGGCCAGTTCGGGGCGCTCGCCGGATGCGCCGTGACCATCCTGGCGCTCGGCATCGGCACCGCCCTCGCCCTGCGGCAGAAGCCGCCACCGGTGGCGTTCCCGGGCTGAGCGGCCTCAGGCCTTCCGCAGCGCCAACGCCTTGAGGTCGAAGCCGGGATCGGCCGCCTGTTCGGGCGTGAGCGGCGTCCCGGCGGCGAGCAGGCGCCGGGCGATCATGTGGTCGCCCGCCCGGTCGACGGATTCGACCGCGCTCAGGCGCCCGTCCCGGAAGCGGAACACCGAGAAGGCGGAACCGGAGCCGCGGACCACGCTGGCGTCGCCGGGGCCCGACAGCCCGGCGATCTGCAGCTTGTGCGGGCCCTGGTCGCTCCAGAACCAGGGCAGCGCGCCGTAGGCCGCGGGCCTGCCCGTGAGCCGGGCCGCGAGGCAGCGTCCCTGGTCGATGGCGTTCTGCACGGATTCGATGCGCACCGTGCCGTCCGGCGTGAGCCCGCGGGCGAAGGGGCTGGGGAAGCGGGCGCAGTCGCCGATCGCCGAGATCGCCGGATCGGGCGTGGCGAGGAACGCGTCGACCCGCACCCCGTCCTCGGCCGGCAGGCCCGCCGCGACCGCGAGTTCCCGGTTCGGAAGCACGCCGATCCCGACGAGGACGAGATCGGCCGGCAATTCCCGCCCGTCCGCGAGGGCCACGCCGGCGACGCGACCGTCGCGCCCGAGGATCGCCGTCACGCCCGCTCCGAAGAGGAAGCGCACGCCCATCGCTGCCTGGGCGGTGCGGAAGAAGTCCCCCATCTCGGCCGAGACCGCCCGGGCCATCGGCCGTTCGGCCGCCTCGATCACCGTCACGGAGAGCCCGCGCGCGGCGGCGACGGCCGCAAATTCGAGCCCGATGAAGCCGGCGCCCACCACCACAATCGCCCGGGCGGCCTCGATCGCCGCCTTGAGCGCGTCGGCATCGGCGAGGCCGCGCAGCTGGCGCACGCCGTCGAGGTCTGCGCCGGAGACGGGCAGGGGCCGGTTGCGGGCGCCGGTGGCCAGCACGAGATGGTCGTAGCTCAGGCGCGTGCCGTCCGAGAGCTCGAGGCCGCGCTCCGCCCGGTCGATGGCGACGGCCCGGATGCCCGGCCGATGGTCGAGCGCGTGCTCGGCGAAGTAGCCGGGCGGGCGCAGGAGCAGCCCCTCCGGATCGGTCTTGCCGGCGAGGTAGGCCTTCGACAGGGGCGGCCGCTGGTAGGGGAGGGCGGTTTCGTCGCCCACCAGGGTGATCGGCTCCCGGAATCCGCCCTCGCGGAGGGAGGCGGCGAGCTGGAAGCCTGCCTGGCCCGCGCCCGCGACGACGATGCCGGCCGTGCTCACGCCCGGGCTCCCGCGAGGGCCAGCCCGCTCTGCGCGACGCCGGGCAGGCTGCGCGCGCCCTCCGACATCAGGTACGACCAGACCGCGGAGGCGGCCGGCCCGAGCACCTTGTCGGCGCGCCGGACCGCGTACCAGTCGCGCCGGATCGGCAGGCCCTTCACGTCGAGGAGCACGAGACGGCCGCTCTCCAGCTCGGCCGCCACCGAATGGACCGAGAGCAGCGCGATCCCGAGCCCGGCCATGACCGCCTGCTTGATGGTCTCGTTCGAGCCGGTGTCGATGTCGAGCGGCGCCCGCTTCACCAGCACGCCGGCCATGAATTCCTCGAACACCATGCGGGTGCCCGAGCCCTCCTCGCGCAGGAAGAACGGCTGGTCGGCGAGATCCTCGCGATTCAGACCGGACTTGCCCGCCAGCGGGTGCCCCGGGGGGGCGATCAGCACGATCGGGTGCGGCCCGAAGGTCGCGGCCTCGATCGGGAAGTCCCGGGGCGGCCGGCCCATCAGGGCGAAGTCGATCTCGTAGCCGCGCAGAGCCTCGACGGTCTGGCCGCGGTTGCGCACCGACAGGCTGATCTCGACGCCGGGATGCTTCTTGACGAAGCCGGCGATCACCTGCGGGGCGAAGTACTTGGCGGTGGAGACGACGCCCAGAGCGACGCGCCCGCCCTCGGCCCCGCGCAGGGTGCGCAGCCGGTCCGTGCAGGTCTCCAGCACGGTGTTGATGCTGTCGATCGCCCAGAGCATCTCGCGGCCCGCATCGGTCGGCTTGAGGCCCCCGGGCGTCCGGTCGAACAGCAGGAGCCCGGCCTCCTCCTCCAGCTGGCGGATGCGCGCGTAGAGGGCGGCCGAGGTGACGTTCAGCTCCTGCGCCGCCCGGGTCATGGTGCCGAGGCGGGCCACCGCAGCGACCGCCTGGAGCTGCTTGAGGGAGAGGTTGCGCATGGCGAGTTTCTCGGCGGAGGTCTCGTTTTTTTCGTCCTATGGCACAAGATCGCACAGAAATCTTGAAGGCCCCGCCACGAGTTCCTGTCGATCCGCGGGCAGAGACCGCTATCTTGGCAGGGATGCGGCCGTTACAGAACCCGCGCGGAACGCGCGATCCCGGCGGACGGGATCCGAGCAGGAGGAGTAGGCCGATGGCAATTTCAGCGGCGATCGGGACACCCCTCGAGGCCTGCCTGGCGCAGGCCGTGTCGGCCAACCCGGCCCTGAAGGACGCCGCCACGGTGATCGCGGCGGTGGCGCGCTCGGCGGTGGAGATCAGCGAGCGGATCGGGCGCGGCGCGCTCAGCGGCGACCTGGCGGCGGCCGGCGAGCACAACAGTGACGGCGACGTCCAGAAGGCGCTCGACGTCATCGCGCACGAGAGCGTGACCGCCGCCCTGCGCGCCGCCCCCGTCGCCGAAGTCGCCTCCGAGGAGGCCGAGGAGGTGATGCGGCTGAACCCGGATGCGCCGCTCGCCGTCGCCATCGACCCGCTCGACGGCTCGTCCAACATCGGCGTCAACATGGCGGTGGGTATGATCTTCGGCATCCGGCCGTCGATCAAGGATCCCGCCAACCCGCTCGCCTCGTTCACGACGCCCGGCTCGGCACAGATCGCCGCCGGATTCGTGACCTACGGCCCGGCCACCGCGCTGATCCTGACGCTCGGCGACGGCACGCAATCCTACGTGCTGGACCGCGCGGAGGGGCAGTTCCGCCTGACGAGCCCGGCCATGTCGGTGCCGGCCTCCGCCAAGGAATTCGCCATCAACGCCTCGAACGCCCGGCACTGGGACGCTCCGGTGAAGGCCTACATCGAGGATTGCCAGCGCGGCACCGAAGGCCCGCGCGACAAGGACTACAACATGCGCTGGCTCGCCTCCCTGGTGGCCGACATCCAGCGCGTGCTCACCCGTGGCGGCGTGTTCCTGTACCCGGGCGACGCCCGGAAGAACTACGCCCGCGGCCGCCTGCGGCTGCTCTACGAGGTCGCCCCCGTGGCGATGCTGGTCGAGCAGGCCGGCGGCGCCGCTACCGACGGCCAGACGCGCATCCTCGACCTGGTGGCCACCGGCATCCACGAGCGCGCGCCGCTGGTCTGCGGCTCCACCGAGGAGGTGAGCTGCGTCGCCGCCTATTACGGCGGCGGCAAGCCCGATGCCGGCCGCTCGCCGCTGTTCGGCCAGCGCGGCTTGATGCGCTCGTAGCCGCTCGGCGAAGTCGTCAAACCATGTCGGCGCGGCACCCCATCATCTCGGTGACCGGCTCCTCGGGGGCCGGGACAACCTCGGTGCGCAACACCTTCGAGCAGATCTTCCGCCGGGAGGATGTGCGGGCGGTGTTCATCGAGGGCGACGGCTTCCACGCCTTCGACCGGGACACGATGCGGGGCATGATGGCGCGGGAGCCGACCCTGTCGCACTTCGCGCCGCGGGCCAATCTCCTGCCGGAGCTGGAGGCGGTGTTCCGCAGCTACGCCGAGTCCGGTACCGGCCGTACCCGTCACTATGCCCACGATCAGCACGACGCCCGCCTGTACGGCATCCCGGAGGGCAGTTTCTCGGATTGGGAGGCCTTCCCGCCGGATTCCGATCTGCTCTTCTACGAGGGCCTGCACGGCTGCGTGGCCGATCAGGACGTCGACATCGCCCGCTACGCCGACCTGAAGATCGGCGTCGTGCCGGTGATCAACCTCGAATGGATCCAGAAGCTGCACCGGGATCGCTCGTTCCGCGGCTACTCCACGGATGCTGTCACCGACGTGATCCTGCGGCGCATGCCCGACTACGTGCAGACCATCTGCCCGCAATTCTCGTTCACCGATATCAACTTCCAGCGGGTGCCGACGGTCGATACCTCGAACCCGTTCATCGCCCGCTGGATACCCACCGCCGACGAATCGATGGTGGTGATCCGCTTCAAGGATCCGAAGGGGATCGACTTCTCGTATCTCGTCTCCATGATCCACGACAGCTTCATGAGCCGGGCCAATTCCATCGTGATCCCGGGCGGCAAGCTCGACCTCGCCATGCAGCTGATCCTGACGCCGATGATCATGCAGCTCGTCGAGCGCCGCCGCCGGCTGGCGTAAGGGAGAAGACGCACCGTCGCGCCATCCGAAACGTTGATCCCAATCAGACCCTCATCCTGAGGTGCCGGAGCGCAGCGGAGGCCTCGAAGGAGCCCTCCGGCCAGCCTGCGAGCCCTGGAGGCCTCCTTCGAGGCTGCCCCGCGGCACCTCAGGATGAGGGCCAGAGTTGCACCGGCCCCGGCCGACCGTGATCAGAGCCCGCTGCTGCTGAAAGACCTGTGATGCTTCCTCCCGTCATCGCCCCGTCCATCCTGTCCGCCGACTTCTCGAAGCTCGCCGAGGAAACGCGCGCCGTGGACGCGGCGGGCGCCGACTGGATCCACCTCGACGTGATGGACGGCCACTTCGTGCCCAACATCACCTTCGGGCCGCCAGTGGTGAAGGCCCTGCGCCCGCACACGGAAAAGTTCTTCGACGTGCACCTGATGATCGCCCCGGCCGATCCGTACCTCGCGGCCTTCGCCCAGGCCGGTGCCGACGGGATCACGGTCCATGCCGAGGCCGGGCCGCACATCCACCGCTCGCTCCAGACGATCCGCGACCTCGGCAAGCGCGCCGGCGTGGCGATCAATCCGGGCACGCCGGCCGCCATGGTCGAGCCGGTGCTCGACCTCGTCGACCTCGTGCTGGTGATGACGGTCAATCCCGGCTTCGGCGGGCAGAGCTTCATCAAGGGCGCCATGGAGTCGGTGGCCCGGGTGCGGGCCATGGTGGCCGGCCGGGACATTCGCATCCAGGTCGACGGCGGTATCGACCCCGAGACCGTCAAGGCCGCGAGCCGGGCGGGCGCCGATACCTTCGTGGCCGGCAACGCCGTCTTCAGCAGCGGCCCGGACGGCTACGCCGCGCGCATCGCGGCGATCCGGGACGGCGCGGAGGGCGCCTCCGGTCGCGACCTGTCGTGCTGAGGGCCCTGATCTTCGACGTCGACGGCACCCTCGCCGAGACCGAGGACCTACACCGGCAGGCGTTCAACCGTGCCTTCGCGGAGGTCGGCCTGCCGTGGCACTGGGACCCGGCGCTCTACGCCGACCTGCTCACCGTCATGGGCGGCAAGGAGCGGCTCGCCCACTACATCGACACGCGGCACGCGGCGGAGGCCGCGGCGTTCCATGCTCTGGCGCCGGAGATCCACACCCGCAAGACCGCAGCCTACGGCGACCTCGTAAAGGAGACCCGGCTGCCGCTGCGGCCCGGCATCGCGCGGCTGATCGCCGAGGCGCGGGAGGCGGGAATCCTCCTGGCCGTGGCCACCACCACCAGCCGGCCGAACGTCGATCAGCTCCTGGCGGTGAACTTCCCGCCGGGCGCCACCCCGTTCGACGTGATCGCGGCCGGCGACGAGGCGGAACGCAAGAAGCCCGCGCCGGACGTGTTTCTCCTGGCGCTCGCCGGCCTGAACGTCGCCCCCGGGGAGGCCGTGGCCGTCGAGGATTCCGCTGCCGGCATCGACTCGGCCCGCGCCGCCGGCCTGCCGGTCCTGGCGACCCGCAGCCGCTACACCGACAGCCACCAGCTCGACGGCGCTTTCTCGGCGGTCTCGGATCTCGGCGAACCGGGGCAACCGCATCGGCATATCGCCGGGCTGGAATGGCCGGGCGGGGTGGTGACGGTGGCCGCCTTGCAGGATTGGCACGCGGGACGTCGCTGACGCTCCGCCCCTGCGCGGGTTCTTTCAGGCGATCCGGATCGGATGCCTGGCAGTCCGGTCGCTGCCGCAGCCCTTACGGTGTCTCGTTCAGCTTGCCGACCCGGGGCTCGCCCGTTCTCCCGGTCCTGGGATCCCGCAGCACGACGCGGCAGGTGGGACATCGTCCCGCTCGGCGAGGCCCTGCTTTCGAAGCACCCCTCGATACGGGGCATTGAAACGCACAGGCCGTTCGATTTCGCGGTCGGAGGTTTCCTGGCCGGCCGGAGCCGCATATCCGATTTCGCGCGGTCGGCGAGGTTGTCCGACCGATGCACCCGGCGATGAAGTTGGGCTGACCTTCCACGCCGTCAGCTTTCAAGGTATTGCCAGCCGGCCGGCTAGGCCAAAGGCTGATGTCGATCGGTTATTGGTCTTTGTGGATCCTTATTGCAATCTGGGACGGGTGAACTGCATTAAGGTGGGATCTGAACCGCATCGGCTGAAGGGGCTGAGGATGAGGCGGCGCGCGCTCCTGGGTCTCTTGACCGCGGCCGCCGCGACATGGCCGCGCCGGTCCTGGGCGAGAGCCGAACAGCGGCGCATCGGCGTTATACTTGGATTTCCGGAGCAAGATCAGCAGACGCTTCTGTGTGTACAGGCTTTCACCGAAGGTCTGCAGAAGCTCGGTCTTGAGGACGGTCACGCCATCCGGATCGATTACCGGTGGCCCGGGATCGACGCGGACCGGGCACGCACCTTCGTTCGCGAGTTGATCGCCCTCAAGCCGGACGTCATCGTGGCGGGGACCAATCAGGTCGTCACGATCGCGATGCAGGAGACCCGATCGATACCGATCGTGTTCGTCTTCATCGGGGATCCGGTCGGGAGCCGCTATGCCGCCTCCATCAATCGACCCGGACGCAACCTCACCGGCTTCGCGAATTTCGAGCAGCCGATGGGCAGCAAGTGGCTTGAGGTGCTCAAGGCGGTGAGCCCTGGCTCACGGCGGGTGGGTTTCATGTACCACCCGGCCGCGTCGCCCCATGTCGAGTTCTGGCATTCCGCCCAGGAGTCGGCGCCCCGTCTGGGCTTCGAGCTGACCGGAATTCCGGTCCGCACCGTACCGGAGATCGAGACCCTGATGACCGGCTTCGCCGAAGCGGGGAACGGAAATGCCGTCGTGGTTGCACCGCACGCGCTGACCCTGGGCAGCCGAAGCCTCATCACGGGCCTCGCCAGCCGCTACAAGCTCCCGGGTGTTTACGGAGACGCCTATTTCGCCCGCAGCGGCGGCCTTCTCTCTTACGGCGTCAATGCCCCGAGCCAGCTTCAGCGTGCGGCCACCTACGTGAACGCAATCCTGAAAGGCGCTGATCCGGCGGGGCTGCCGGTCCAATTGCCGACGCGGTACGAGATGATCATCAACCTCGTGGCCGCGAAGGCGCTTGAGCTGGAGGTTCCGCCCGCGCTCCTCGCCAGGGCTGACGAGGTCATCGAGTAGCTGCACCCGGACCGATGGCCTCGGACGCGGCACGCCTGCCGCGGCGCCGCCCGTCGGTCTGCCCGTGCGCCTCGGTGGCGAACAGCATCGTGCCGGCCACCACGCCCAGTGCCGCGGCGAGCCCGAGCTTCAGCCAGCGCGGGTCGGCGGCCGCCACATGCCCGGTCGCCCGGCCGTCGAAGCGCCCATGCGCCCCGGGATCGGTGTCGACCGGATCGTAGAGATTGTCGGGGCGGTTCTTCTGAGCCTGCATGCTGGTCATCTCCCCGCGATAGCCGTGCCGGGCGAGGTAGCCGTCGATCCAGCCCGGGATCAGCATGTTTCCGACGATGGCCTTCCAGGCCGAGGCGCCGATCCAGAGTTCCCGCGGCGCGTCGTGCGCCGCGCGGAACACGTGGCGGGCGATGGCCTCGGGCTGGTAGATCGGCGGCACCGGCTCGAGCCTGCGCGGCAGCCGCGAGCGCGCCCAGTCGAACTGTGGCGTGTTCACGGCCGGCAGCTGGACCATCGTCAGCCGGACCCGGCTGCCGTCGTGGAGCAGCTCGCTGCGCAGGGAATCGACGAAGCCGCGCACCGCCGCCTTGGCGGCGCAGTAGCTGGCCTGGAGCGGGATCGACCGGTACGCCAGCGCCGAACCGATATGGACGATCGTGCCCCGGTCCCGGGGGACCATGTGGCGGAGCGCCGCGAGCGTGCCGTGCACCTGCCCGAGATAGGTGACCTCGGTGGCGCGCCGGAACTCGTCCGGGCTCGTCTCCTGCACCGGCGCGTAGATCGTCACCATCGCGTTGTTGACCCAGACGTCGATGCTGCCGAACCGCTCCGCCAGTTCGTCGGCGGCCTGGGCGACGGCCTCCGCGTCGGCGACGTCGGCCGCGAAGGCCATGGCCCGGCCGCCGGCCCGCTCCACGTCGCGGATCGTGCCCCGGAGCCCCACCTCGCCCCGCGCGATGAGTCCCACATTCCACCCGTGCCGGGCGAATTCATGCGCCACCGCGCGGCCGACGCCCGCGCTCGCCCCCGCCACCATGACCGTGTTGCGTCCATTCCGGCTCGGCATCGGGCATCCACGTGAGAGGGAATCCCTGCGGCAACGTCTCGAGGCGGCAATCTTTCCGCCGCCGCTCGATCTCCCGCGCCGTGAGCGGGCGCGTTGCTTCGCCGGAAGGCGGCGGCCTATAACGCGGCGACCTCACAGCCGCGGGGGCGGGGTCCCGGACATCCGCCCTCGCCAACGAACAAAAGTCTCATCGCCATGGCAGGCCATTCGCAGTTCAAGAACATCATGCACCGGAAGGGCCGGGTGGACGCAGTCCGCTCGAAGGTGTTCGGCAAGCTCGCCCGCGAGATCACGGTGGCGGCCAAGCTCGGCACGCCCGACCCGGCGATGAACCCGCGCCTGCGCGCCGCGATCCTGGCGGCCCGCGCCGAGAACATGCCCAAGGACAACATCGAGCGCGCCATCAAGAAGGCCGCCGGTGCCGACGGCGAGAATTTCGAGGACATCCGCTACGAGGGTTACGGTCCGGGCGGAGCCGCGCTGATCGTCGAGGCGCAGACCGACAATCGCAACCGCACGGCCTCGGACGTCCGCTCGGCCTTCACTAAGTCCGGCGGCAGCCTCGCCGAGACCGGCGCCGTCGCCTTCATGTTCGACCGGGTCGGGGTGATCGCCTATCCGGCCTCCGTGGCCGATGCCGACACGATGCTGGAGGCCGCCATCGAGGCCGGTGCCGACGACGTCAGCTCCGGCGAGGACGGCCACGAGGTCATCTGCGCCCAGGATTCCTACGGCGAGGTCGCCAAGGCGCTGGAGGCCCGTTTCGGCGATCCGAGCCGCACCGGCCTGATCTGGAAGGCGCAGAACACGATCGATGTGGACGACGAGACCGGCGAGAAGCTGATCCGCCTCGTGGAGGTGATCGAGGATCAGGACGACGTGCAGAACGTCTACGTGAACTTCGCCCTGTCGGACGCGCTGGTGGCCAAGCTGCAGGCCTGAGCGTTCACCGCGTCGGCCAAGACACCGGAGTCCCGACTTGCGACGGCTCCGATGTCTGCTGCCCGCCTGCCATCGAGCCCTGACCTTCCGGGGCGCCGAGGGCGAACCCGGACCCGAAGGGGCACGCCGGAGGCGGGCAATCCAAAGCCGCCAACAGAGCCGGTCCGAGCACGCGTCGAGGTTCTGGATCCCAGGCCCTGCTGCGCAGTCCCGGGATGACGGGGTTCAGGCTCCGAGACGCGACACGGTCGTGAGAATTGCGACCGGCGCTCAGCCGCCCGCCGCCGCGAGTTCCGCGCCGAAGCGCTCCTGCGCGTAGCGCTCCACCGAGAAGGTGTCGTCGGGCAGCTGGACCATGAAGCGCTCGGCCACCTCGGTGAGCACGATGTCGGGCCGGACCCGCTCGATATACGGCCAGTCCAGCGAGGTGCTCCAGATGAAGTGCACCTCGCGGAACGTCTCCGCCAGCAGGATCGTCAGCATGTACGGCATGACGTGCGAGAACGAATCGCCGAACAGCACCAGCCGGCGCGGGTCGGTGGCGCTGGCGTTGCCGTAGATCACGTGGGCGCCGACATGGAGCGTGTGCAGAAGCCCGGCCTTCTCGCGCGCCTCGACGATCGGGCTGCCGTAGGTCCGCACCGCGTCACGCTGCATCAGGACGGTGCGTGAGCGCGCCCGGCGAGGCGGATCGAAGGCGCTGCCCAGATCGCCGTCGTGATCGGTCTCGAAGGACGGTCGTTCCCGCAGGTCCTGCCGCGGCTCGGTGCCCAGCGCCCGGCAGATCTCCGCGTAGGCCAGGTAGCACCCGTCGGGGGACCAGTGGGTGTCGGTCCGGCAGTAGAGGTCGGCCGCGTCGCGCTGCGCCCGCATCGGCGCCACCAGATCGATGCAGGTCTCCCGCCAGCGCTGCCGCCGACGCCGAGCGGCGTAGCGGGCGAGGAGTCCGCCGCGGCCGAGCGGCGGCTCGTTGTGCAGCAGGCGGTAGGCCGGCGAGGCGGCCGGCCGGATCGTGAGCCCGTCGAGCCGGTGATCGTAGATCATCAGCTTCTCCGGGGCGACGACGTGGCGGTACAGGATGCCCATGGACCTCAGCCGCCGCTCCCGGGTCGCGACGAGGCTGCGCCACTGCCAGATGAGCTCCGTCGTCTCGTCCGCCCGCTCGTACTGGCCGAGGACGTCGTTCGTCCCGGTCTTCAGGAAGAGCCAGTCGTCCTGTCCGACATGGATGTGCTCGGGGATGCTTGAGGCCACGGTACACTCGCACGATCGGCGGCGCGCCCCTCTGCCGGCCCGGCGGATTCGGCAGCAAGGAGCGGGATGCGCGTCAGGCGGCGGGACGACAGGATGAAGCGACGATCCCTCCCGCCCGCCAGGCCCGTCATGCCTCTCCTCAACGCCCGCGCCAAGCCGCATAGTGCCGCCGCCATGAGCTTCGTCCCGCACTCAGATCCCGACGACGCCGAGCGCTGGGCCGCCCTCTCCGCCCGCGACGCGCGCGCGGACGGCCGCTTCGTGTACGCGGTCCGCACCACGGGGGTGTATTGCCGGCCGAGCTGCGCCTCCCGCGCGGCACGGCCCGAGAACGTCAGCTTTCATGCGACCTGCGCCGAGGCCGAGGCCGCGGGCTTTCGGCCGTGCCGGCGCTGCCGGCCGGACGAGCCCGGCTTGGCCCAGCGCCGGGCGGAGTCGGTCGCCCGCGCCTGCCGCATGATCGAGGCGGCCGAGACGATGCCGACGCTCGCCGAGCTCGCCGGCGCCGCCGGCCTGAGCGCCTACCACTTCCACCGGGTGTTCAAGGCCGCCACCGGCGTGACGCCGAAGGCCTACGCCGCCGCCTACCGCGCCGCCGTCCTGGCCGAACGGCTTCCGGGCGCCGCCTCGGTGACGGAAGCGCTCTACGAGGCCGGCTACGGCGCGGCGAGCCGCTTCTACGCGGGGGGCGCCCCGCGCCTCGGGATGGCGCCTGCGGCCTACCGGAAGGGCGGTGCCGGCCTTGCCATCCGATTTGGGATCGGCGCCTGCTCCCTGGGGGCGATCCTCGTGGCGGCGACCGACCGGGGCGTCTGCGCCATCCTGCTCGGCGACGGGCCGGATATCCTGCTGCGGGACCTTCAGGATCGCTTCCCCGGCGCGGCTCTCGAGGGGGGCGACCCGACCTTCGAGCGCTGGATGGCGCAGATCGTCGGACTCGTGGAGGCGCCCGGTGAGGGGCTCGACCTGCCGCTCGACATTCGCGGCACCGCCTTCCAGCAGCGGGTCTGGGAGGCATTGCGGAAGATCCCGGTGGGATCGACGGCGAGTTACGCCGAGATCGCCCGCGCGATCGGCCTGCCCGCCGCGACGCGGGCCGTCGCCCAGGCCTGCGGGGCCAACGCGCTGGCGGTCGCGATCCCCTGTCACCGGGTAGTGCGCTCAGACGGAGCCCTGTCGGGCTACCGCTGGGGTGTCGCCCGCAAGCGCGCCCTGCTCGACCGCGAGGCGGAGGTCTGAGGCCTTCGAAGGGCCACGGAGCGGGGTCCCCCGACCCTCCGCGAAACCCGCAAAGACGGCGCATAAACCTGCGCGGCTTCGCGGTCGCGCCGTTCCTGATCGCGCTGGGTCACAGGACAAGACACAGGTTCGGATCCTGGTGATCTGGACACCGATGATCTCAACCCTCCCCCCTCATCCTGAGGTGCCGGAGCGCGGCGGAGGCCTCGAAGGAGCCTTCCAGAAGTCGCACGGTTCCCCGAGGGCTCCTTCGAGGCGGCTTCGCCGCACCTCAGGATGAGGGGGATGGGTGGGACGGCCGTTTCTCGACGAGGCTCCGTACAGGCGCAACCCGCTAGCGTCGCCCCCCGCCGCCCCCGGGACCGCCGAATCCGCCAGGGCCGCCGAAGCCGCCAGGGCCGCCGAATCCGCCGGGACCGACCGGGAAGGCGCCGGGGCCCGGGGGCTGACCGCCGCCGAAACCCTCGCGCGGCGCCCCGAAGCGCCCGGGGGCCTCCGCTCCGGGCACCGTGCCGGCGCCCGGCCGCGTATCGACCGCCGGTCCGCGGGGTTCGGGACCGCCAACATTGCCCTGGCGCCCGGGCTCGGCGCCGAACCGCCCGGGCACGTCGTCGGGCAGGTTGCGCAGGTCCAGGTGGTCCCGCTGCCGCTGGAACTGCGGCGCGTCCGGCTGCGGCCGTTCGGGCGCGATGCGGTTCTCGATCCGCAGCCGCTCCACCGTCAGGTCGCCGTCCCGCGCGACCGAGGCGGTCAGGACTGCGCGCACGCTGCCCTGGCGCGGCACCGCGGCGCTCGGGCGGCCGGTCACGGCGTAGCCCGAGCCGAGGTCGAGCCCGGCGCCGGCCCGGCCGATATAGGACTCGATGGAGACCTGCCTCAGGCCCGGCGGAAACGGCAGGCCCATCTGCGCGGCGTTGGTCACGCGGAGGGCCCCGTTCGCCGCGGTGCCGGTGACCAGGGCGCGCTTTCCCGCCGGCAGGGCCTCGGCCCCGGTCAGCCGCAGGCCGCCGATCGCGAGGACGCCGTCCGCCCCGCGCCGGACCGGGCCGGCGACACGGTCCGGTCCGGACCCGCGGGCCTCAACGAGGCTCGCCACGATCACGCCGTCCGGCCGCCGCAGGCCGCTGACCGCGACTCGCGCGCCCGGCTTCCAGTCGCCGGTGAGACCCGTCGTCAGAACCCGCTGGCCGAGCACAACCATGCGCCCGGGCGCGACCGAATCGACCGGGCCGACCACCTCGCTCGTCACGTCGATGCGGCGCGTGGCGAGGTGGCTGCCGTCCGGCCGCGCGACCACGTGGACCACCTGTCCGATCTTCAGGTCGGCGGCCTTCGCGGGCTCGCCGTCGATCCGCACCTCCACCGCGGGCGGGTAGGCGATGCGCAGGTCGTTGACGATGATCGAGCCGAAGCGGCGGATCGTGCCGATCACGCCGGTGCCGCCGATGCCGCGGTCGCCTTCGCCGAGGGGTGGAGGCCGCGGCTCGTCGGTCCGCATCATGCCGGTGCCGCCGATGCCCTGGTCGCGCGGCGCCTCCTGGGGCCTGACGGAATCGGGCAGCAGGGCCGCGGCGCCCACGAGGAGGCGCAGGACCAGCCGGCGGTTTGGCAAGGATCGCACCGGGCGGCCCCTCAGCGCTCGCCCGAGGAACGGGTCGGCGGCGTGGCTTCCGTGTAGACGTAGAGGCCGAAGTTCCAGCGATGCTCGCCGCCCGAATCGGTCTGGCAGGCGGCGTGCGCCTCCCGGTTGGCCTGCTGCAGGGCCTCCATGGCGATTTCGCGCGCCCGCGCCTCGAGCCGGATCGCGAGTTCCTTCGACAGGCCGTCGTAGTGGACGGCCCGTTCGAGGAAACGCGGCGCCTCGCCGACGATGTTGGCCACGGCGGCCGCGATGTGATCGTGCAGGTTGCGGCCGAAATAATAGAGCTGTGGCCCCTCCGCGCCGTCGCCCCGGGGCACGTAGGCGGCCTCCGCCAGCACGATCCGGTCCCCGGCATCCAGGAAGGCGAGCCCGCGGTCGAGCCACTCGTCGAGCACGGCCCGGGGCCTCAGGTCGCGGGTGACACCTGAGACCAGGGCCTCGAACGACGGCGCGCCACCCTCGGCCGTCCGCGGCAGCGGCAACGGATGCCCCTGCGGATCGGTGAAGGCCGGATCGGCGATCCAGCGGGCGATGATCCGGCTGGTGCGCGAGACGACGGCCGGCACGGCGCTGACCGGAGCGCCCGCGCCGCGCAGCCGGCGGACCTCCTTGCGGTGAATGCCGGTGAGCAGGGAGACGCGGCTGTCCGTCTGCTCCTTGCCGGTGAGCGCGAAGTCGTATTCGGCGACGTTCACGTAGAGTTCGCGCAGCAGGTCGGTAAGGGCTGGGAAGGTGATGCCGCGCGACACCAGCAGGCGCACGAGCGGGCGCAGAAGCCGCGCCAGGGGGGCGTGCAGGCTGGCGCCGTCCCGCGGTGTTTCGGCAGTCTCCGACATGGCCTCATCGATATAGGAAGCGTCGTGGGAGACAATCCCACAACGTGCGGCGGCGCACACGCATGAGCAGTTTCCGAATTGACGTGGGATTTTTGCACACGTAGCTTCGAGGCGTGGTCAAATTTCCCACGCCAAAAGCGGAGCCGATGGCATGACGCTCGTAACCCGCAGCTTCGTTCATGACGCGCTGCCGCCGATCAAACTGACCACGCCCTCGGGCCCCCGCTGCTCCGGACACCACCAAGCCATGCTGCAGCTGCGACGCGTCTCCTGCGTCGCGGCTGCCCTCGCCCTGCCCGCCCTCGGAATCGCTTATGCGGATACGGTCCACCGCGCCGGCGTACCGAGGGCGCCGCAGACCGCCGCTCCCGTCAACCCCTCAGACGGGGCGGCGGTACCCTCGGGTGCCGTCACGCCGAAACGCGCCCTGCGAGCCGTGAAAACTGCCGCGGGAGTCTCCAGTCTGCCGGAGGTGCGCGCGTGATCGCCCTGTTCGGTGCCGGCGACGACTCCGCGCGGCCGGCGCCCACCTGCGGTGGCGCCCCGATCCTCGATCTGGCGCTCTGCCTCATCCTCTCCGTCACCGTCGTGGGCCTGCTCCTGCTGGCTCTCTGACCCCGCGGCTCCGCCGCTCCAACCCGAGATCCCCCCATGACGACATTCTACCGGGCCGTGCTCCTCGGTGCCGCGGCAGGCCTGATCGCGTCCGTTGCCCAAGCGGCGGATTTGCCCCGTCGCGTGCCGCCTCCGCCGCTTCCGCCGACGCTGCCGGTCTTCACCTGGACGGGCTTCTACGCCGGTCTGAACGCGGGATACGCGTTCCCCTCGGGAAGCAGCGGCTACACCGACCCGACCTACGGCGCGGTGACGGGCGGGAGCCGCTCCGGCGGCTTCGCCGGCGGCGGACAGATCGGGTACAATTATCAATTCACGCCCGGCTCCGGCTTCGTGGTCGGCTTCGAGACCGACATCCAGGGCGCTTCCCTCGCCAAGGCGGACGCCGCCTATCTCGGCTCGACGCCGTACTACAGCGTTCGTCCGAGCCTCGATTATTTCGGGACGGTGCGCGGCCGCCTCGGTTACGCCTTCGACCGGGTGCTGGTCTACGGAACCGGCGGCTTCGCGTATGGCGGCGGCTCCCGCTCGTCCTACGCCGCGTCCTACCCCTACACGCTGCCCGGGACCGACCGGACCGGCTACGCGGCTGGCGGCGGCATCGAGTACGCCTTCACCGAGAAGCTCTCCGCAAAGATCGAGGCGCTATACCTCCACCTCGACCGCGGGTTCGCCGGAACGACATACTACAACACCAGCACTCCCGCGTATTACGGTGCCGGCAAACAAGACTCGGGATTCGCTCTGGTTCGAGCGGGTGTGAATTACCGATTCTAGACAATATTGAGTTCTGCAGATCTTGACGGCTCAGCTCCGCTGGGGCGCTATGCAGGTCGTTCGGCTCCGGGACTCGCTCCGCCGGCGGACGCTGTCCGCCACCGGTCGGAGTCGCGGATGCCGGACCCCGCACGGGACCACCGCGCGGTGCCAGGAGGCATTCCCGACAGGATCGGCCGTGAACGCTCCCAGCCTGACCATCGTCGCGACGCTGATAGCCGCGCTCTTCGCCTGCGGGGCGCCCGCGCGGGCGCAGGACATTGTCCCGCCCGGGCCGTCCGGGCGCGGGGCGCTCCTGATCTACGGCAATTTCTGCGGACCGGGGAGTCGCGGTCCCGATTACCCGCCGATCGACGCGCTGGACCTCGCCTGCGCGCACCATGATGCCTGCTCGACCGAACCGTCCTCGGGAATCCTGACGAGCTGCGCCTGCCACCGGCGTCTCCAAGTCGAGGCCGGTGCCGTCGCCCGCGACCCGCGCACGCCCGCTCAGATCCGGCAGACGGCGCAGTTCATCTCGGATTTCGCCACGGCGCTGCCCTGTCAGTAGGGCAGGCCGCGGGGCTATCAGGCGGCGTCGGCCGGGCTCGCCGCCGCCTTCGGGCCGCCCTTGGCCACGCCGACCAGGGCCGGACGCAGGACGCGCTCGCCGATGACGTAGCCGGCCTGGACGACCTGCACGACGGTGCCGGCGGGAACCTCCGGGTTCGGCACCTCGAACATCGCCTGGTGGCGGTTCGGATCGAACTTCTGGCCCTCGGGCTCGACGATCTTCACACCGTGGCGCTCCAGCGTCTTGGCGAGGTCGCGCTCGGTGAGCTCGATCCCGTCGATCAGGCCCTTCAGCGCGCCGTCGGCCGTCGCCTTCGCGTCGGCCGGGACGCTGTCGAGGGCGCGGCGGATGTTGTCGGCGACGTTCAGCACGTCCCGCGCGAAGTTGGTGACCGCGTAGGCGCGGGCATCCGCCACTTCGCGCTCGGTCCGGCGGCGCAGGTTCTCCATCTCGGCGAGCGTGCGCAGCATCCGGTCCTTCAACTCGTCGCGCTCGGCCGTCAGCAGGGCGAGGGCCTCGGCTACGGGATCGACGGTGGCCTCGGCGCCATGGCCGTTCGGCGCGGCGTCTTGCGCGGCGCCGGCGCCGGCTTCCACCGTGGTCTGGCGCTGGTCATCCTGGGGCATGTCGTTGCTCGTCATCGCGATTCAGTCGTGAGGGCAGGGTGGTTCGGGGGCCGACGGGACCGGCGCAGATATCTGGCCGCGGGCCTGCGAAATCAACCCGGCCGTCAGGCTTCGCGCGGCGGCGGCGCCGCCACGAGGGCTTCCAGTCCCTCGGCCTTGAGGGCGGCGACGTCGCCGGCGAAGACCTCCATGACGGCGCTGCGGATGGCCGCCTGCCGGTCGGGCTGGGTGACGCGGGTGCCGGTCAGATCGGTGACGTAGAAGACGTCAACGGCCCGTTCGCCGAAGGTCGCGACGTGGGCCGAGGTGATGTTGAGCGAGAGGCGGCCGAAGGCGGAGGTCAGCTCGTAGAGCAGGCCGGGGCGGTCCAGGCCCGTGACCTCGACGACGGTCTCCCGGCTTGACAGGGCGTTGTCGATCGTCACGTCCGGAGGCACCGGGAAAGTCTTGGCCCGCGTGCTGGTCTGCGGATGCTTGTCGGCGACGAGGTCGGCGATTCGAATCTCGCCCTTGAGGGCCCGCTCGATCGCTGCCGTGACCCGCTTGGTCCGTCGCAGCTCGTCCTCGTCCCGCTCAAACGCGCGGGAGATGAAGATCGTGTCGAGGGCGAACCCGTCGGTGGTTGTGAAGATCTGCGCGTCGACGATGTTGCTGCCCGCGGCCGCACAGGCCCCGGTGATGATGGCGAGCAGGCGCGGGTGATCCGGCGAGTAGATCGTGATCTCGGTGACGCCGCGCACCGGGTCGAGGGCCACGTCGGTGGCGCTGGTCCGGCCGTCGCGCAGCGCGTCGCGCAGGAAGATGGCGTTCTTGATCTGGCGCGTGCCGTCGACCTTGAGCCAGTACGCCTGCCCGTGTCGGGCCGCGTAGGCGTCGAACTCCTCGGAGGCCCAGGCCGGAAGCTGCTCGCGCAGGCTCATCTGGACGAGGCGCACCCTGTCGGTGCGGGCGATCTCGGAATGGCCCCCCGACAGGTAGACCTCGGTCTCGTCGTACAGGGTGCGGACCAGGGTGCCCTTCCAGGCCGTCCAGACCCCGGGGCCCACCGCCGTGATGTCGGCCACCGTCAGGATGGTCAGGAGCTTCAGCCGCTCCAGGCTCTGCACGCTGGCGGCGAAGCGCTCGATCGTCTTCGCGTCCGATAGGTCGCGGCTCTGCGCGGTCATCGACATGAGCAGGTGGTGCTCCACCAGCCAGCGCACCGTCTCGGTCTCGGCCTGGTTGAGGCCGAAGCGCGGGCAGAGCTTCTCGGCGATGGCGGCACCGGCGATCGAGTGATCCTCCGGGCGGCCCTTGGCGATGTCGTGCAGCAGGATCGCCACGTAGAGCGCCGTGCGGTTGTGAATCGAATGCACGAGGCGCGAGACCAGCGGATAGGTCTCCTGGTTGCGGCCCGATTCGATGTCGGCCAGCACGCCGACCGTGCGCAGCAGGTGCTCGTCCACCGTGAAGTGGTGGTACATGTTGAACTGCATCATCGCGACGATGCGGCCGAAATCCGGGATGAAACGGCCGAGCACCCCCGCCTCGTTCATCTCTCTCAGCGCCTCCTCGGGGGCGTTCCGGGAAGTCAGGATGTCGAGGAACAGGCGGTTCGCCTCCGGGTCCCCGCGCAGCGACGGGTTGACGAGCCGCAGGGAGCGGCTGGCGAGGCGCTTGGCGTCCGGGTGGATCGCGAGGTTGTGCCGGTCCGCGAGCCAGAACAGCCGGATCAGATTGACGGGGTCGCGCTCGAAGGCGTCCTCCGCGCGCAGGTTCACGCGGCCGTGATCGATCCAGAAGTCCTCCGCCTCCATGGCGGTGGCGCGGAAGCGGTCGCGGAAACGCCCGATCCAGCGGTCCAGCACCGGCGTGCGCTTGGCGTGGCGCGCCTCCAGCTCCGCGCAGACGATGGCGGTCAGGTCGCCGACATCCTTGGCGATGCGGAAATAGGCCTTCATGAAGCGCTCGACGCCGGAAAGGCCGCCCCGCGCCTCGTATCCGAAGCGCTCGGCGATCCGCGGCTGCAGGCCGAAGGACAGGCGCTCCTCCGCGCGCTTCGTGGCGAAGTGCATGTGGCAGCGCACCCGCCACAGAAACTCCTCGCAGCGCTCGAACAGCGCGTATTCCTCGGGCGTGAACAGGCCGGCGCTGACGAGTTCGATCTGGTCGCGCACCCGGTAGGTGTACTTGGCGATCCAGAACAGCGTGTTCAGGTCACGCAGACCGCCCTTGCCGTCCTTGACGTTGGGTTCGACGAGGTAGCGCGAGGAACCGGCCTTCGAGACGCGCATGTCGCGCTCGCGCAGCTTGGCGTCCACGAACTCGGAGGCCGAGCCGACCACCAGCTCCGCGTCGAAGCGCGTCACCAGCTCCTCGTAGAGGGTGCGCGTGCCGAACAGGTACCGCGCCTCCAGGAGGGCGGTGCGGATTGTCATGTCGGCCCGCGCCTCACGCAGGCACTCCTCCACCGAGCGGGTTGCGTGGCCGACCTTCAGCTTCAGGTCCCAGAGGACGTAGAGCATGCCCTCGACCACGCTCTCCGACCACGCGGTCTGCTTGTAGGGGAGCAGGAACAGCAGATCGATGTCCGAGCCCGGCGCCATCGTGCCCCGGCCGTAGCCGCCGGTGGCGACCACGGCGAGCTGCTCGCCGGTGGTGGGGTTGTCGTTGGGGTAGAGCCGCCAGACCACGGCGTCGTGGATCGCCCGGACCACGGCGTCGGTCAGCGCCGAGAGCGTCTGGGCGCAGCGCAGCCCGTTGCGGTCCTCGAGGAGCTGCGCCTCGGCGGCGCGGTGACCCTCCTCGATCACCCGGCGCAGCTGCGGCACCAGCGCGGCCCGGAGCTTGGTGGGCTCGCGGGCCTCCCGGTCGAGGTTCTCCAGGACCGTGTCGAGGGCGGCGACGGGATCGAACATGGCTCCCGTTAGCATGATATGCCTACGCCGCCAGCCACGGGAGGATGCACCCGACGCCGCGGGCTGCGCGGGCTGCCGACCACTACTCCGCAGCCGGGAGGTCGAGGGCCAGCAACCGCGCGGTCCGGTTGCGGCCGGCCGCCCGCGGCTCGGCCTCGCTCATCTGCCGCCGCGCATCCGCGATGGCGGCGTGGACGCCGTCGACCGCCAGGATCAGCGCGCTCACCGTGCGGGCGTCGATGCTGCGCTCACGGGCGTAGCAGACCACGTCGGCCACCAGCCCGTCGGTCTCGACCGCGATGGTGTCGAGTTCGGCGCTGCTCGTCGCCGCGCGCACCTCGCGCATGATGTCGAGGAGGCGGTCGAGAACGAAGTCCACACGCTCCCGACGCTTGCGGGCCAGCCGCTGTCCGAGCCAGGCGAAGCCGGAGCCGATCGTGCCGCCGAAGAAGGCTAACAGGTAGATGTAATCCTCGTAGCGGTCGAGGAAGGTCTGCTGCTCGCGCTCGAAATAGTCGACCGCGCCGGGGTGGTTCGGCAGGCGCGCGGAGGTTGCTGCCACCGTGGTGTCGAAGTCCGGCGCCTTCATCAGCTTGGCGACGGGGGCCGCCGAGGCGAGCCGCGAGCGCCACTCGAACAGGTGCTGCGTCGCCGAGGCGACCGCGACTCGGCTCACCGTGCCGCGGGCCATCAGGCGGTACGAGGCGCCGACGGTCTTGACCTCCTCGTCGGGGCGTTTCGGGCGGCCCCCGAAGGTCCCGGCCGGGATGGTCACCGCTTGGAGCTCTGGGAAGCGCTGCAGGATCGCGTCCCCGTCCGGGATCGAGACGAAGCCGATCTTGCGGTCCGGCGCGCCGAGCTCGACGGCCCGCACCATGGCGGCGGCCGCCTTCGAGGCGGGGCTCGCGATCACCGCGACCGCGTCGACGCGCTTGTCGGTGAGCGCGGCCGTGACCTCGCCGACCTTGAGGGGCACCACGACGACGTGGCCCGCGGCGGCCTCGGGCTCACTGGCCCCCTGACCGTCCTCCGCAGCATCCGCGCTGGGCGTGTCCGGCACAAGGTCGTAGAAGGAGAGAAGGTTTGTCAGGAAGGACAGGTCGGCGCTGTGCCGCACCACGATGCCGAGGCGTTTGCGCGCCAGTGCGGGGACATCGTCGATGTCGGCCGCCTCGGGCGCCGCGATGACCAGGGCCTCGTCGTGCAGGATCGCCAGCGTCAGGCCGTTCTCGGGCAAGAATACGTCCGGCCGCACCACGGCGAGGTCAGCCTTGTTCCGCTGGAGCGCCATGGCGCTGTCGCGGACGTCGCCGTAGCGCACCACCTTGAGGCGCACATCTTCGCGAGCCCGGTCGAGGGCGTTGGCGTAGGCCTCGATCAGCGCCGCCTCCGGCCCGTCCTGCGGCCCGACCGCCACCGTGAGGGTATTCGGGCGCGAGAGATAGACGATCCCGGCCGCGACCGCGGCCAGCCCCAGGGCCACCAGGACCAGGAGCCACTCGCGCCGCATCAGGGATGCCGCCGCGGCATGGAGGCGCCTCCGCCATCGGTTCTGCGGGGGACCGGACGAAGAACGGTGGTTCGGGCCATGGCCGAGCCTGTCGCGTTGCGCGCGTTCCATACCCGAGTCATGGAACGCAAACCTGTCGAGATCGTGAAGAACCGGTGAAACCGCCAAACGTTGCAGGATCCGCGCCAGAGCGCCGTGAGCGGGAGATCAAACCTCCGGGGCCGGTGAACCCGGCCTGGCTCGAGCGGGCAGCACTTCATTACCTAGAGCGCTACAGCGCCTCGACCGAGATGCTGCGCCGGACCCTCGCGCGACGCGTCCAGAAGCGCGCCCGCGCCCGGGGCGAGGACCCCGCGGCCTTCGCGGACCTCGTCACCGCGACCGTGGCGCGGGCGGTCTCGGCGGGTCTCGTGGACGACACGCGCTTCGCCGACATGCGCCTCGCCACCCTGCGACGCCGCGGCACGTCGAGCCGCGGCGTCTCGGCCAAGCTCGCCGCCAAGGGCGTCCCACGCGACGTAGTCGAGGCCGCCATGCAGGCGGAACGCGACGCCCTGGCCGACGGGGAGGCGCAGGGGATTGAGGATCAGGCGGCCCGGGCCTACGCCAAACGGCGGCGGCTCGGCCCGCACCGCCGTCCGGATCAGCGGGCCGCCTATCGAGACCGGGATCTGGCTGCCCTGGCGCGCGCCGGCTTCGCGTACGATCTCGCCCGACGGGTGGTCGACGACGAGGGCGATGCTCCGGCGTGACGGGTGCGGCATCGCGGCTCGGGTTGAATGAGCGGCCGCGCTTGCACCTTCGGCCGGGTTGTTCATTGTCTGTTCGATGGACGAAGCTCTCGCCAAGAAGTTGCGCATCCTGGCGGATGCCGCGAAGTACGATGCCTCCTGCGCCTCCTCGGCCGCGCCGAAGCGGGCTGCGGGCAAGGACGGGCTCGGCTCCACGACCGGAGCCGGGATCTGCCACGCCTATACGCCGGACGGGCGCTGCGTCTCGCTGCTCAAGATCCTGCTGACCAACTGGTGCCTGTTCGACTGCGCCTACTGCATCAATCGGCGCTCCTCGAACGTCAGGCGGGCGAAGTTCTCGGTCGAGGAAGTCGTCAACCTCACCCTGAATTTCTACCGGCGGAACT
This sequence comes from Methylobacterium sp. A49B, assembly GCF_053346215.1. Lineage (NCBI taxonomy): Bacteria > Pseudomonadati > Pseudomonadota > Alphaproteobacteria > Hyphomicrobiales > Methylobacteriaceae > Methylobacterium > Methylobacterium sp. A49B. The sequence goes on along the minus strand of NZ_JBKFBO010000112.1, from coordinate 30,266 downwards.
ACATCGAGGGATTGTTTCTCTCCTCGGGCATCATCAAGTCGCCCGACCACACGATGGAGCTGCTGACGCGGGTGGCGAAATCGCTCCGGCGCGACCATGGCTTCGCCGGCTACATCCACCTGAAGTCGATCCCCGAGGCGAGTCCCTGGCTGATCGAGGAGGCCGGCCTCTACGCCGATCGCCTGTCGATCAACGTCGAGCTGCCGACCGAGGCCAGCCTTGAGCGCCTCGCCCCCGAGAAGGACGGTGCCGCGATCCAGGGCGCCATGGCTCAGATCGGCGAGCGCATCGTGCAGGCCAAGGCCGAGAAGCGCCGCTTCTCCCCCGCCGGCCACTCGACGCAGGTGATCGTGGGCGCGGATTCCACCACCGACGAGGCGCTGATCCGCAAGAGCGCGCTGCTCTACGGCAGCGTCGGCCTGAAGCGGGTCTATTATTCCGCCTTTAGCCCGATCCCGGACGGCTCCGCGATCCTGCCGCCGAAGCCGCCGCCGCTCCAGCGGGAGCACCGGCTGTACCAAGCCGACTGGCTTCTGCGGTATTACGAATTCACGCCCGACGAGGTCGCGGACGCCTCCGAGGGCGGCATGCTCGCCCTCGACATCGACCCGAAGCTCGCCTGGGCACTAAAGCATCGCGACAAATTCCCGGTGGACGTGAACAAAGCCGACCGGGAATGGCTGCTGCGCGTGCCGGGGCTCGGCGCACGGGCGGTGGACAAGATCGTCAAGGCACGCCGCCACGCCACCCTGCGCCTGGATGACGTCGCCCGGCTGACCTCGGGCCTGAAGCGGGCGCGGCCGTTCCTCGTTGCAGCCGATCACCGCCCGATCGGGCTGACCGACCGGCTCGATCTACGAGCGCGGCTGGTCGAGCCGGCGACGCAGCTGAGCCTGTTCTGATGAGGCCTGGAACCAAGCCTCTCCCTTCCCCCTCTGCGGGGGAGGGTGGCCCGCGAAGCGCGTCGGGAGCGGGGAGCGACGGCGCAGGAAGAGGCGCTGGCGCGCCCGCCGGGCTTGCCTTTTCCGGAAGCCTCGCTCCCCTCTTGCGGGACTTCGTCCCGGCCCGACCCTCGCTGACGCGAGGGCTACCCTCCCCCGCAGAGGGGGAAGGGGAGGCGCGCGCGCCGCGTACCATCACCCTGCGTCCGGGCGCCGACTTCGACGGCTTCCGCAAGGCCGTCCGCGGCCTCGTCGCACATGGCGTTCCGCCAGAGGTGGTGGCGTGGTCGGTGACGGACGCCCCCGGCCTGTTCGGCGCCGAGGCGGATCATACTGCCGCCGCGCCGCTCACCCTTCCGAAACCCGTCGCCGCTTTGATCCCGCAGGTGATCCCCCACCGCGATCCCGAGCGCTATGGCCTGCTCTACGCGCTGATCTGGCGCGTCTGCCACGGCGAGCGGCACCTGATGGAGGTGGGCAGCGATCCGCTGGTCCACCGCCTGCACCGGATGGCGAAGGCGATCGGGCGCGACCTCCACAAGATGCATGCTTTCCTGCGCTTCCGCCGGGCCGAGGACAGCGGCGGCGAGCATTACGTCGCGTGGTTCGAGCCGGATCACCACATCCTGGAGGCAGCGGCTCCGTTCTTCGTCAGCCGCTTCCGCGGCATGCGCTGGTCGATCCTGACGCCCGAAGGCTCGGCCCATTGGGATACCGAGACCCTGACCTTCGGGCCGCCGGGCGACCGGGCGCAGCTGCCCGAGGGCGACGGCTTCGAGGCCGGCTGGCAGACTTACTACGAGAGCACGTTCAACCCGGCCCGCACCAATCTGAAGGCCATGCGGGCCGAGATGCCCAAGAAGTACTGGCACAACATGCCCGAGACCGCCGCGATCCCCGCCCTCGTCCGGGCCGCGGCCGGACGCACCGAAGCGATGATCGAGAGGGAGCCGACCATGCCCACACGCCGCGAACCCGCCCGCGCCGTCGCCGCCATGGCCGATCAGGATCCCAAGAGCCTCGACGAGCTGAACGCGATCATCCGGCGGACCGAGCCGCTCGTGCCGGGCGCGACTCAGGCGGTGCTCGGCGAGGGGCCGGTCGGCGCCACGGTCGCCTTCGTGGGCGAGCAGCCCGGCGACCAAGAGGACCGGCAGGGCCGCCCGTTTGTCGGGCCGGCCGGGCAGCTCCTGTCCCGCGCCATGGCGGAGGCCGGGATCGACCGTGGGGTGAGCTACCTGACGAATGCGGTCAAGCACTTCAAGTTCGAGGAGCGCGGCAAGCGCCGCATCCACCAGAAGCCGACGGCCGGTGAGGTCAGCCATTATCGCTGGTGGCTCGACCGGGAGCTCGAGTTCGTGGCCCCGAAGCTGGTCGTTGCCCTTGGCGCGACGGCCGTGCTGGCGCTGACCGGCAAGGCGGTGCCGATCACCCGGGCGCGCGGCCCGTTCCGGTTCGACCGGCACGACAACCGCTTCCAGGGCTTCATCACGGTCCACCCGTCCTACCTGCTGCGCCTGCCCGACGAGGCGAAGGAGGAGGCCTACGCGGCCTTCGTGGACGACCTGCGCCGGGTGCAGGCGCTGGGGCGGGAGCTCGCGGCGTGATCTTCCAACCTCGCGGTTCTGCTATGCTGGCAGGCGCCGAATCCCTCCGGTTCGCTGCCCTGGACAAGCTCGCCGCCCTCGACATCCTGCGCGCCAACGAGGCGGAACTGCGCCGCCGCGGGGTGCTGCACGCAGCCTTGTTCGGATCCGTCGCCCGGGGGGAGGCGCATGCGGAGAGCGACGTCGACGTGATGATCGAGATCGACGCACCGGTCGCGTAGGCGGTGTCTACGGCTACGTCGGGCTGTGCCAGTTCATCGATGATCTGTTTCCGATCCGAGTCGACATTGCGAACCGCAAAGGCCTGAAGAGGCGGATCCGGGAGCGAGCCGAGTGCGATGCCCTCGTCGCTTTCTGAGCGCGCCGGCGCCGCCGGCGCGGACAGGCTCGTCAACGCACAACGGGCCGTTGATTTCGTCACTGGGTTCACGTCGTCGACCTTCGAGGCGGACGAGCGGACCCATTGCGAAGTCATTCGCTGCCTGGAGATCATCTCCGAAGCAAGCCGCCGGCTCAGCGCCGGGACGAAGGCCCGGTATCCCGACGTGCCGTGGCGCCGGATCGCGGGCGCGGGCAACGTCTATCGGCACGGCTACGATAGCGTGACGCTGGACATCGTCTGGCTCACCGTCCACGACGAGCTGCCTGTGCTGATTGCGGCCTGCCGCGCCGCGCTGGTCCGCATGTCCGACCCCTGATCACCCCGAGACGCTCACCCTCATGACTGCCGAGACCGCCTCCGCAAGTCCCAAGAAGGTCGGCCCCGGCGATCAGGTGATCCTGGTCGACGGCTCGTCGTTCATCTTCCGGGCCTATTTCCAGTCGATCAATCAAGACCAGAAGTACAATTCGCGCCCCTCCGACGGCCTGCCCACCGGCGCCGTGCGGCTGTTCTGCACCAAGATCGCGCAGTTCCTGCAAGACGGCGCGGCCGGCACGATGCCGACCCATCTCGGCATCGTCTTCGACAAGTCAGAGGGCTCGTTCCGCAAGGAGATGTTCCCGGACTACAAGGGCCACCGCCCCGACGCGCCCGACGACCTCAAGCGCCAGATGCCGCTGATGCGCGACGCGGTGCGCGCCTTCGGCCTGCACGCGGTGGAGCTGGAACGCTACGAGGCCGACGACCTCATCGCCACCTACACCCGCCAAGCCGAGGCGCGGGGCGCGGGCGTCATCATCGTCTCCTCCGACAAAGACCTGATGCAGCTCGTCGGGCCGCAGGTGCGGTTCTACGATTTCGAGTCGGGCGCCAAGGGCAAGCCCGGCTATCGGCCCGAGCGCAACCTCGATGTCGAGGCAATCATCGCCAAGTGGGAGGGCCTGCAGCCGAACCAGATCGGCGACGCGCTGGCGCTGATCGGCGACACCTCCGACAACGTGCCCGGCGTGCCCGGCATCGGCCTCAAGACCGCGGCGGCGCTGATCAAGGAGTTCGGCAACCTCGAGGCCCTGCTGGAGCGGGCCGGCGAGATCAAGCAGCCGAAGCGCCGGGAGACGCTGCTGGCCAACGTCGACCAGGCCAAGCTCTCGCGCAAGCTCGTGGCACTGATGGAGGACGTGCCGGTCCCGGTGCCGCTGGACGAACTCGGCGTGCCCAAGCCCGACCCGGAGAAGCTCGTCGGCTTCCTGAAGGCGATGGAGTTCAACACGCTCACCCGCCGCATCGCCCAGATGCTGCACGTCGACCCCGAGGCAGTGAAGCCTGATCCGCGACTCCTGCCGGGCGCCCGGCCGCATGCCTACAGCAACGGCGCGGGAGGTAGCGACGCAGTGCCGTTCTTCGGCGATTCCGTGCCGCCGGATCCCGAGACAGCGGCGGCCGGGGCCGAGCGCCCGCCGGGCGCGGCTCCTCCGGAGGGCGGCGAGGTCGACCCCTTCGCCGATCTCGACCTGCCCGACGCCCCCGCCAAGCCCCGGGCCCCCGTCGAAGCGACGCCAGGCAACGTGGTGGCGGCACGCGCCGCCGAGGCGGTGGCGCCATTCGACACCGCGGCCTACGAGACGGTCTCGACCCTGGAGCAGCTCGACGCATGGATCGCCGAGGCCGAAGAGGCCGGCGTGATTGCGGTTGACACCGAGACCGATGCCCTCGACGCCCACAGGGCCGGCCTCGTCGGCGTCTCGCTGGCGGTGGCGACCGGCCGCGCCTGCTACATCCCGCTCGCCCACGTCCAGGCCGCCAAGGTGCAGGCCGACGCCACCGACCTGTTCGGCGAGGGCGCTGCGCCCTCCGACGTGGTCGAGCCGGTGCCGGGCCAGATCCCGCTCAAGGAGGCCCTCGCGCGGCTGAAGCCGCTCCTGGAGCATCCGGGCGTCCTGAAGGTCGGGCAGAACCTGAAATACGATTGGGTCGTGCTCGCCCGCTACGGCATCGAGGTGGCGCCGTTCGACGACACGATGCTGATCTCCTACGTGCTCGACGCCGGCAAGGGCGGCCACGGCATGGACGAGCTTGCCCGCCGCCATCTCGGCCACCAGCCGATCACGTTTTCCGATGTCGCCGGCACCGGCCGGAACAAGGTGACCTTCGACCGGGTCGCCATCGATAAGGCCACCGCCTACGCGGCCGAGGACGCGGACGTCACCTTACGCCTGTGGCGGATGATGAAGCCGCGCCTCGTGGCGGAGCACCGGGTCGCGGTCTACGAGACATTGGAGCGGCCCCTTCTGCCGGTGATCGCCCGGATGGAGCAGCGCGGCATCCGGGTCGACCGGGACATGCTGAGCCGGCTCTCCGGCGACTTCTCGCAGATCCTCGTCCGCCTGGAGGAGGAGATCCAGGAGGATGCCGACGAGAAGTTCTCCGTCGGCTCGCCGAAGCAGATCGGCGACATCCTGTTCGGCAAGATGGGCCTGCCGGGGGCCAAGAAGACACCCTCCGGCCAATGGGCGACGCCTGCCACGCTGCTGGAGGAGCTGGCCCAGGCGGGCCACGAACTTCCGAAGAAGATCCTAGAGTACCGCCAGCTCTCGAAGCTGAAATCCACCTACACGGACTCCCTCCAGACCCATGCCGATCGCGAAACCGCGCGGGTCCACACGTCGTTCTCCCTGGCGGCGACCACGACGGGGCGACTCTCCTCATCCGAGCCGAACCTGCAGAACATCCCGATCCGCACCGAGGAGGGACGGCGCATCCGCCGCGCCTTCGTGGCCGCGCCCGGCAACCGGCTGATCTCGGCCGACTACTCGCAGATCGAGTTGCGGCTCCTGGCCCACATGGCCGACATTCCGGAACTCCGGAAGGCCTTCGAGGACGGGATCGACATCCACGCGGCCACCGCCTCGGCGATGTTCGGCGTGCCGCTCAAGGACATGACCCCCGACCTGCGGCGGCGGGCCAAGACCATCAATTTCGGCATCATCTACGGCATCTCGGCCTTCGGGCTGGCCGACCGGCTCGGGATCGGCCGCGAGGAGGCCTCGGCGTTCATCAAGCAGTATTTCGAGCAGTTCCCGGGGATCCGAGACTACATCGAGACGACCAAGAAGAGTTGCCGCGACAAGGGCTTCGTGACGACCCTGTTCGGCCGGGTCTGCCACTACCCGCAGATCCGCTCCAACAACCCGTCCGAGCGCGCCAGCGTCGAGCGGCAGGCGATCAACGCGCCGATTCAGGGCTCGGCCGCCGACATCATCCGCCGGGCCATGGCGCGGATGGAGACGGCGCTGGCGGCCAAGAAGCTCAAGGCGCAGATGCTGCTGCAGGTGCACGACGAGCTGGTGTTCGAGGTCGCCGAGGACGAGGTGGACAAGGCGATCCCGGTGATCGCCTCGGTGATGGAGGAGGCGCCGGCGCCCGCGCTGACACTGCGGGTGCCGCTGGTGGTGGAGGCCAAGGCGGCTGGGAACTGGCAAGAGGCGCATTGACAGGTCGGGTCGGATCGACGTTAAGCCGACCCCTTTGCAACTGGTGCGAAGCAAGCCGGTCAGCGCTACCCCTGCCAATGTCCTGGTGCCGTGGGTTGCTTCGCTCCGCTCGCGAGGACGGTGGTGCTCCGAAACGACGTCGTTGAACTGCGAGCGGGCCTCTTGGAGATGCCGCCGACGACGCTCATACGCCGTACGCCCATGACATGCCGCGTTCGTAGCTTGTGACCAATCTTCTCTCCTTCCTCGACGGCGGCGGCGAAGCTGCGGCCATGATCCGCGCCCGCGACTGGACCGGCCATCCCCTCGGTGCCCCGGAGACGTGGTCGGCGGAGTTGCGCGCGGCGCTCTCGCTCGTGCTCAACTCGCCGGAATCGATGATCCTGGCCTGGGGCCCCGACCTCCACTTCTTCTTCAACGACACCTACTTCCCGCTCCTCGGCCCCCGGCTGCCCTGGGCCATGGGCGCGCGGTTCGACGCGGTCTGGGCCGATGCCTGGGTGCAGGCGAAGCCGATCATCGACGCCGCCATGGCCGGCCAGCCCGAGCGCTTCGTCGATCTGCCATGGCAGCTCGACACCGACCGGGGCGCTCGGGAGACGTGGTGGAGCTTCTCCTACTCGCGGGTGCTCGATGCCGAGGGCAGGGTCGCCGGGCTGTTCATTCTCACGAACGAGACCACCGGCCGGGTGCTCGCCGACGCCGCCCTCAAGGACAGCCAGGCTCAGCTCGAGATGGCGCTCGCGGAGCTGCGCAACCTCAACGCCACCCTGGCGCGTCAGGTCGAGGAGCGCACCGCCGACCGCAACGCCCTGTGGACGCTCTCCTCCGACATGATGCTGCGCTGCCTGTTCGACGCGACGATCACCGCCGTGAATCCCGCCTGGACCGAGGTGCTCGGCTGGCACGCGGACGAACTCGTCGGCACGAACCTCATGGGTCTCGTCCATCCAGACGATCTGACCCGCACGATCGAGGGGGCGCGGCAACTCGCCGAGGGGACAAGTCTCGCGCGATTCGACAACCGCTACCGCCACCGGGACGGCAGCTACCGCTGGATCAGCTGGGCCGCCCGGCCCGGCGAGGGGGTGATCAACGCCGTCGGCCGCGACTTCACCGCCGAGCGCGAGCGCGCCGACGCCCTGGCGGCCGCCGAGGAGGCCCTGCGCCAATCCCAGAAGATGGAGGCGGTGGGGCAACTCACCGGCGGCATCGCGCACGATTTCAACAATCTGCTGGCCGGCATCTCGGGATCCCTGGAACTCATGCAGACCCGGCTGAGCCAGGGCCGCATGATGGACGTGGACCGCTACATCAACGCCGCGCAGGGGGCCTCCAAGCGCGCCGCGGCCCTGACTCATCGGCTGCTCGCCTTCTCGCGCCGCCAGACCCTCGACCCCAAGCCCACCAACGTGAACCGCTTGGTCGCCGGCATGGAGGAGCTGATCCGGCGCACCGTGGGACCCGCGGTGGTCGTCGAGGTAGTCGGCGCCGCCGGCCTCTGGACCGCCCTGGTCGATCCGCCGCAGCTGGAGAACGCGCTCCTGAACCTCTGCATCAACGCTCGGGACGCGATGCCGGAGGGCGGACGCATCACCGTCGAGACGGCCAATGCGTGGCTCGACGAGCGCGCCGCCCGGCGCCACGACATGCCGGCGGGCCAGTATCTGTCGCTGTGCGTCACCGATAGCGGCACCGGCATGCCGCCGGAGATCGTCGACAAGGTCTTCGAGCCGTTCTTCACGACCAAGCCGCTGGGGCAGGGGACCGGTCTCGGCCTCTCGATGATCTACGGCTTCGCGCAGCAATCGGGCGGGCAGGTTCGGATCTACTCGGAGGTCGGCCAGGGCACCACGGTGTGCCTCTACCTGCCGCGCCATCTCGGGGCGGCGGCGGAGGAGGATCCGCACGCCGGGTTCGGCGCGCCGCCGCGGGCCGCCCCAGGGGAGACCGTGCTGGTGGTGGACGACGAGCCGACCGTGCGGATGCTGATCACCGAGGTTCTGGAGGATCTCGGCTACACTCCCATCGAGGCCGCCGACAGCAGCGCCGGCCTCAAGGTGCTGCAATCCGACGTGCGCATCGACCTGCTGGTGACCGATATCGGGCTCCCGGGCGGGATGAACGGGCGCCAGATGGCCGAGGCCGGTCGGGTCAATAGGCCGGGGCTCAAGGTGCTGTTCATCACCGGCTACGCGGAGAACGCCGTGTTCGGGAACGGCCAGCTCGATCCCGGCATGCAGGTCATCACCAAGCCGTTCGTGGTGGAGGTGCTGGGCGCGCGCATCCGCGAGATGATCGGCACGGCTTGACCGCGCCGCCGGTTCGGGCCTCATCGACCGGCAAATGCCGGGGAGGAGATACGCGATGCGGGCGCTGCTGTGCACGAGGCTCGACGGGCCGGAGCATCTGGAGATCGCCGAGCGCCCCGACCCGGTGCCCGGCCCTGGGCAGGCCCTGGTGCGGATCCGGCTCGCGGCGCTGAACTTCTTCGATACGCTCATCGTCGCCGGCCGCTATCAGGTGAAGCCGCCGCTGCCGTTCTCCCCCGGCGGAGAGGGCGTCGGCGTGGTGGAAGCCCTGGGCGAGGGAAGCTCGGGCGTCGCGGTGGGCGACCGGGTGATCGTCCATGCTGGGCACGGCTGCTGCGCGGAACGGATCGCCGTCGATGCCAGGAAGCTCACGCCCGTTCCGGACGCCGTTCCGGACGAGCAGGCGGCTGGGCTCACCATCACGTATGGGACGTCGCTCCACGCGCTCGCGAACCGGGCGCGGCTGCAGCCTGGTGAGTGGCTCGCGGTCCTCGGCGCCTCCGGCGGCGTCGGCCTCGCCGCGGTGGAACTCGGCCGGCTGATCGGCGCGCGGGTGATCGCCTGCGCCTCCTCGGAGGAGAAGCTCGCGGTCGCCCGCGCCCACGGGGCCGAGGCGACGCTGGTCTACGACCCCGCGACGCTCAAGGACGAGCTGCGCGCAATCAGCGGCGGCGGGGTGGACGTGGTCTACGACGCGGTCGGGGACGCCTACGCGGAGCCGGCCCTGCGGGCGCTCGGCTGGCGCGGGCGCTACCTCGTGATCGGATTCGCCGCCGGCGCGATCCCGCGGCTGCCCCTGAACCTGATGCTCCTCAAGGAACTCGACGTGCAGGGCGTCCACTGGGGCGCCTTTCTGGACCGCGAGCCGGAGGCGCATCAGGCCGACCAGCGCCAGCTCCTCGGCTGGGTGGCGGAGGGCGAGCTCACCGCGAAGGTTCATGGAGTCTATCCGCTGACCGAGTTCCCCGAGGCCTTCGGCCTGCTGACCCGCAGGGCCGCGGTGGGGAAGGTGTTGCTGCGACCCTGAGGGCCGCGCGCCAAGAATTCACCAGACAAACCATAGGACGTATCGTCGAGAAACCAAGCATTTACGGCAAAATGTCATCATGCTCTGCCAGATCCGCGGTGTGATCGCAATGGAGCTGACGATGATTTGGTTTAATAATATAGCTTTCAAGCTGGCGCTATCATCTATAATCGGACTTTTGATCTTGATTATAGGTGATGTTGGCAATTTGGTGCAGCTCAAGACGATCGAGTCGTCAGGCCCGGAGGCGCGCGAGACCTGGCTGCGGAAGGACAGGGAGCTGGACGCGCTCCAATTCCTAGTTCTCCGCTATCACACCACGACCATCCGCAAGGTCGTCGCCGTCGACGCGGGCGAGAACCGGGACCTCGATAACGAATTCATCGAGATGGACGCCTTGATCCCGGGAAAGTTCCGGCAATACAGAGCCCGCGTCGGCACCCCCCGCGAGGCTGCATTGTGGGACGCGTTCGAGAAGCGTTGGAAGGCGTACCTGTCCGTGCGCGAGCCGATCGTCGCCGCGGTCGCGCGGGGAGACCGGAACGCGGCCCGCGACGCGATCGCGCCCGCCCGACCGCCGCTGGTTGACAGCTTCGACGCGCTCGCGGACCTCGCCAAGGTAAACGCTGAGGGTACCGAGACGGCGACGCGCCGCGCGGACGCGGCCTACCAGGCGGCCTGGATCTTCTCCCTGGGGTTGTTGCTGATCGGCCTGATCGCCGCGGGAGCGGCGCTCTGGTGGGTCTGGCGCTCGGTGGCGCGGCCGATCCGGTCTCTGACGGACATGATGAGACGCTTGGCGGCGGACGACCTGACCGTACCGGTCTTCGGCGCGGAGCGGCGCGACGAGATCGGCGCCATGGCCGCGTCCGTCCAGGTCTTCAAGGACGGACTGCTCCGGAATCGGACCCTTGAGGCAGAGGCTTCCCAGGCACGCGCCATCGCCGAGGAGCAGCGGCGGGCCGGCATACGCCAGATCGCCGACGCTTTCGAGAATGCCGTCGGCGGGATCATCGGCACGGTGTCGACGGCGGCGGCGGCGCTTCAGAGCACGGCCTCGACCATGACCACGGCGGCGACCGGCACGGCCGACCGGTCGCGGCTGGTGGCGAGCGCGGCCGGCACGGCAGCATCCAACGTCAACACCGCGGCCGCCGCCGCCGAGGAACTCGGAACCTCCGTCCAGGAGATCGACCGTCAGGTCTCAAGCTCCACGGCGATGACCCAAGCGGCCGTCGAGGACGCGGAATCCACCGCCCATCTGGTGCAGGATCTGAGCGGCGCGGCGGCCCGCATCGGCGACGTGGTGACGATGATCACCGCCATCGCCGAGCAGACCAACCTGCTGGCGCTCAACGCGACGATCGAGGCGGCGCGTGCCGGTGAGGCCGGCCGCGGTTTCGCCGTGGTCGCCGCGGAGGTGAAGGCGCTGGCCGGCCAGACCGCCCGGGCGACCGACGAGATCAGCAGCCACATCGCCCGGATCCAGGGATCGACGGGGGACGCCGTCGCGGCCATGGGCCGGATCAGCGGGCGCATCCAGGAGATCAGCGCCGTCGCGACCCGGATCGCCGCCGCGGTCGAGGAGCAGGGGGCCGCCACGCAGGAGATCGTCCGCAACGTGGCAGAGGCCGCGCAGGGCGCGGGCAAGGTGACAGACACGATTTCCGGCGTGGCGGAGGCCGCGAAGGAGACCGGGGCCGCGGCGAACCAAGTCCTCACGGCGGCGTCCGAACTGACGCACCACGCCGAGACCCTCGGCCGCGAGGTGACGCACTTCCTCGGAACGGTGCGAGCGGCCTGATCGGGACCCGGCGCGGCCTGCGCGAACGCTGGCCGCCTGTCCCGGCGGGTGCTTCAGAGCAGTCCGCGCGCTTTGGCGAGCCCGACGAGATCGGCCTGCGGGCGGGCGCCGATATGCTGGATGATTTCCGCGGCCGCCAGCGTCCCGAGGCGCGCGCTCGTTACGTTGTCGAGGCCACGGGCGTGCCCCGCCAGGAAGCCGGCCGCAAACAGGTCGCCCGCGCCGGTCGTGTCCACCACCGCGTCGACCGGGCTCGCCTCGACCGCGCGGACCTCTCCGCCCTGCACCATCAGGGCACCGTCGGCCGAGCGCGTGACCAGGCCGAGCAGGTGCCGCCCGCGGGCGTTTCGCTCGTCGCGCAGGGCTGCCACGGCGGCCTCGGGATCGTCGGTCTGATAGAGGCTCTGGAGTTCGCCCATGTTGGCGAACAGGATGTCGATGCTGCCGTCTTGGACGAGGTCCAGGAACTCGTCCCGGTAGCGTCCGACGCAGAACGCGTCAGACAGGGTCAGCGCGACGGCGTTGCCGGCCTGATGGGCGATCTGTGCGGCCTTCCGGAACGCGTCCTTGGCGGCCGGCGGATCCCAGAGGTAGCCCTCAAGGTAGACGACCCGGGCCGAGCTCACGAGCGCCTTGTCGACGTCGTCGGGCGAGAGTCCCTGGCAGGCGCCGAGATAGGTGCTCATGGTACGCTCGCCGTCCGGCGTCACCAGGATGAGGCACCGCGCGGTCGCCGGTCCGTCCATCGCGGCCGGGACCGTGAAGCCCACGCCGGTGGCCTTGAGATCGTGGCTGAACAGGCCGCCGAGTTCGTCGTCGCGGACCTTGCCGACGAAATTCGTCCTGGCGCCGAGCAGGGCCGCGCCCACGGCTGTGTTGGCCCCCGACCCGCCCGAGACGATCGTCGCCTGTCCCATGGCCTGGAACAAGGTCTCGGCCCGCGGCTCGTCGATGAGCTGCATCGCGCCCTTGGTGACGCCCTGCGCGTCGAGGAACGCGTCGTCCGTCCGGGCGATCACGTCGACGATCGCGTTGCCGAGAACGAGGAGATCGAGGGCTGCAGTCATCCGGGCGTCCTGATTCGAGTCCGCGCCGCTGTGGCATCCACCTCGGATCGGATCAAGCTCCGTGGTCGGAGGCCGGCGGCAGATCGGCGAACAGGTCCGGCACGGGCAGGCTGAGGCCGGGCGGGGTCAGGTCTAACGTACCCTCGGTCGCGATCCGGGTCTCGATGAGGCCGCGTTGCGCGCGGCGGTGATGAATGACGAGACGCTTTACCGAATCCACGATCAGGTAGTGCATCACGCTCGCAAGGCTGAGATAGCGGGTCAGTTTGAGGCCCGAATCGACCGCGCGAGAACCCGGCGACTGCACATCGACGACGAGGACGGGATCAGGCACCTCGACGGCATCGAGATCCATTCGGGGACCGCAATAGACCAGCGCGTCGGGCTCGAACGTCGTCCTAGCGTCGACGCGGACTGTCATGCCGTCGGGCATCATGCGACAGCCGAGCCCGGCGCGGGCGATCGCCCGGTGCAGGGCCGTCTGTGCGGCGTACTTCACGAGAGCGTGCCCGGCCCGTTCCGGCGACATCGCGAACACCTCGCCGTCGACCAGCTCGAAGCGTCCCGGCCGATCCTCGGCCCAGGCCAGGAACTCGTCGACATTCATCCGCGGCTTCGGCTGTGCGACCATGCGGAGAGGCTAGCATGGATCTGGGCTCCTGAGAGCCGGATCCGCGGAGCGTCGAGGCATGTATCTGCGCAGGACTCCCGGCGCGCAGCACGACCCGGTCAAGCGGTGGAACCTGCCAGACCGCGTCTTCTTCGCTTGCGGCGCCTGCCACATCCTGGCCTACGCCTTCCTCGAACGGTACGGCAGGCCGGGGATGACCGTCCTCTGGTTCAAGCCGGCGCCCGGCTTCACCGGGAACCACATCGTGGTGGCGACGGAGGCCTGGGTCTTCGACTATTACGGCTACTGCGTGCGCAATCGCTACATCGCCCGCACCTTCGACCGCGCGCGGCTCCGGATGCCCGGCTGGGGCGCCGCTCTGGTCCCGCTGCCGCCGGAAGTTCCGATCTCGGAAAGGAGGTCCTGGCGCATCGGCGGGCTGTGGCTCCGGGAGCCAAGACAGTTCGTCCACGATGCGCTGCCTCGGGCGCGCCGCTACCTCGGACGCTTCGGTCCGCCGCCGGACCGGTGAGGATCCTCACCCGACGATCTTCTCCAGCGCCACGTCCCGCGTCCGCGGACCGAGGAGGCCGACGAGCAGCCCCGCCATGAGCATCGCCGCCGAGATGAACAGGAAGACCCCCGGCGTGCCTGCCTGACGCAGCACGAAGGCGATGACGAACCCGGTGAAGATCGCCGAGAAGCGGCTCCATGAGTACACGAAGCCCACGGCCCGAGCCCGGATGCCGGTCGGGAACAGCTCGGCCTGATAGGCGTGGAAGCTGTACGACATGACGTTGGAGGCGAGCGTCAGGCCGATGCCGAGCGCCACGATCGCGTTGACGTCCGTGGTGCGTGCGAAGGCGACGCCGCAGGCGATGTAGAGGAGCGCGGCCGCCACGATGACGTGCTTGCGCTCGAACCGGTCGGCGATGAGAAGCCCGATCAGCGGGCCGACCGGGGCAGCAAGCGCGATCAGTGCCGTGTAGGCGAGGCTCGACGTGACCGTGATTCCCTGCGCCACCAGCAGGGTTGGGACCCAGTTCGCGAAGCCGTAGAAGCCGACCGTCTGGAAGACGTTGAAGCCTGCCATCATGAGCGCCCGGCGCCGGTAGGGCGGCACCCAGAGGTCGCGGAACGCGCCGCGCGGCTGCACCGGTTCTGGTGCAGCGGGTGCAGGCAGCGGGCGCCCGGACTCGGCCGCCACCTGCGCTTCAAGCCGGCGAAGAACCGCGTCCGCCTCCGCGAGGCGCCCGTGCTCTACCAGCCAGCGCGGGCTCTCCGGCAGGCCCGCGCGCAGCCACCAGACCACGAGGGCCGCGGAGGCGCCGATCAGGACCACCCAGCGCCAGCCATCGACGCCCAGCGGGGCGACCGGGATGAGCAGATACGACAGAAACGCCACAGCCGGCACGGCTGTGAAGCCGATGCCCTGGCACAGGGCGAAGGCGCGGCCGCGAATTGCCTTCGGTACCAGTTCGGAGAGGTAGCTGCCGATCGTCACCATCTCCAGGCCGAGGCCGATGCCCGCGATGAGCCGCCAGAGATTGAGGCCGAAGGCCTCGGTCTGGCAGGCCATGACCACGTTGGCCGCCGTGTAAGACAGGAGCGACCACGTGAAGATCGCCCGGCGCCCGAAGCGGTCGGCGAGCCAGCCGCACAGGAGGGTGCCGATGAACAGGCCGGTGAACAGGGCCGCGACGAAGCTCGCGACACCGCTGGCACCGAACAGGCCGGGCGTCGTCGGGGTCAGGATCCCCGCCTTGACGAGGCCGGGCGCCACGTAGCCGGTGAACAGCAGGTCGTAGAGCTCGAAGAAGAAGCCGAGGCCGAGCAGCGCCACGAGCCGCCGGATCGTGCGGGTCGGCGGCAGGCGGTCGAGCCGGGCGAGCAGGACGCCGGTCTCAAGGCCCTCCGGGGCTGCCCGCACTTCCATCGTCGCCATGCGCCGCCCCGAGCTCCGTTCCCGCCCCAGCCCGCAACTGCCTCGGAACGGCCGAGCCCACAAGGGCGCCCGCGCTGATCGCGGGCTCCACGGCTCACGCCCCGAACACCGACCAGCCCATGCGATGGGTCAGCCGTTCCAGGGCTACGCGGCCGAGATGGGAATTGCCGGCGGCGTCGAGCCCCGGCGACCACACGGCGATGGAAGCCCTGCCCGGTGCTACCGCCAGGATGCTGCCGCCGACGCCGCTCTTGCCCGGCAGGCCAACCCGGTAGGCGAACTCGCCCGAGCCGTCGTAATGGCCGCAGGTCAGCATGATGGCGTTGATGCGGCGCGCCCGCTCGGCCGACACCACCGAGTGCCCGGTCGACGGGTTCACGCCGTTATGGGCGAGGAACCGGCCCGCCATGGCGAGCTGGCGACAGTTCATGGCGATGGCGCAATGGTGGAAGTAGACGCCCAGTGTATAGTCCACCGGATTGTCGATGACGCCGAAGGACTTCATGTAGTTGGCGAGCGCGGTGTTACGGAAACCTGTGCGCTTCTCCGAAGCCGCCACCGTCTCGTCGATGGCGATGGACGAATCCTGGGCCAGGAACTGGAGGAAGCGCAGGATTTCACCCAGTGCCTCCCGCGGCTCGTGGCCCGAGAGGATCACATCGGTCACCGCGATCGCACCGGCGTTGATGAACGGGTTGCGCGGCACGCCGCGCTCCCGCTCCAGCTGCACGATGGAGTTGAACGGGTTGCCGGAGGGTTCGCGCCCGACCCGCTTCCACAGCCGGTCGCCGACCATGCCGAGCGCCAGGGTGAGCGTGAACACCTTCGAGACGCTCTGGATCGAGAACGGCGTCTCGCAGTCGCCGCCCGCGAAGACCTGGCCGGCGGCGTCGATCACCGCGATGCCGAACTGGTTCGGATCCACCCGGGCCAGTTCGGGGATGTAGTCGGCGACCGAGCCCCGGTCGGCGCGCTGGGCCATCTCGTCGGAGATGTCCCGAATGACGTGGGCGAGGTCGGGCAAGGGTGAGGCTCAAGGCACGAGGCGCGTCGCTGCCGGGCCGGTCGGCGACGTCTCGGGCGATGCAAGGTCCGGTCCGGGTGCGGAATGCTCTAGCAGCGCGCCGGGGCCGGGAGAACAGGGGCGGCGCTACACCCGGCGGCTGGGATCCTGACGAGGCAGCGAGGCCACTCGCTGCGCGCCAGGCTCCGGAAGGTCGCGCCGACCCGGGTCGCTAGGCGGCGGCGAGCGCCGTGCCCATGGATTCCTTCTTCATCAACTCCCGGAAGAAGCCGTCGAGATGGGTCAGCTTGTCGGGCGAACCGTCCTGGGCGATGCGGCCGCCCTCCAGCACGACGATCCGGTCGAAATCCTGCAGCGTCGAGAGCCGGTGGGCGATGGCGATGACGGTGCGGCCCTTCATGAGGTTCGCCAGCGCGTGGCGGATCGCCTGCTCGGACTCGGCGTCCAGCGCCGAGGTCGCCTCGTCGAGGAGCAGGATCGGGGAATCCTTCAGGATCGCCCGTGCGATGGCGATGCGCTGGCGCTGACCGCCCGAGAGCTTGACGCCGCGGTCGCCCACGATCGTGTCGAAGCCTTCCGGCAGCGCCTTGATGAAGTCGGTGCAGTGCGCCGCCTCGGCCGCCTGCCAGACCTCGTCGTCGGTGGCCTCTGGCCGGCCGTAGCGGATGTTCTCGCGCAAGGAGCGGTGGAACATCGAGACATCCTGCGGCACCACGGTGATGGCCTCGCGCAAGGATTCCTGGGTGACCCGGTCGATGTCCTGGCCGTTGATGCGGATCGTTCCGCTCTGCACGTCGTAGAAGCGCTGGATCAGCGAGAACAGGGTCGACTTGCCGCCACCCGACTTGCCCACGAGGCCGACGCGCTGGCCCGGCTCGATCACGAGGTCGAAGTCCGTGAAGACCGCGCGCCCGTCCGGGTAGCTGAAGGCGACGTGGTCGAAGGCGATCTGCGCGCCCTGGCCGGTGAGGGGCTTGGCCTCCGGATGATCCACGAGGTCGTGGGGTTGCAGGAGGGTGTGGAGCGCCTCGGACAGGCGTGCGGTGTGCTGTGTGGCATCGACCAGCGCCACCGCGAGGTCGCGGGTGGCGGCGAGGATGCGGATGCCCAGCGTGCAGACCAGGACCACCTGACCGTTCGTCGCCTGGCCGGCCTCCCACATCTGGATCGCCCAGTAGAGCAGGCCAAAGACCGCGAGCACGGTGAGGACCGCGTGCACGATGCGCAGCTTCTCGAGGTAGAGCAGCGACGAGCGGCGCGCCCGCATCTCGGTGGCGATGGTGCCCTCGAAGCGCTGACCCTCGCGCTTGAACGCCGAGAAGGCGCGCACGAGCGACATGTTGCCCACGAGGTCGACCATCTCGCCGTCGACGGAGGCCGCCTTGGCGGCGAAGTCGTGGTGCAGCGGCTTGCCGGCGGAGGCCATCTTGAACATCAGCACCACGACGGCGGCGAAGACGCCCGCCAGGATGCCCGCCATGGTGAGGTTGACGGTGGCAATGTAGGCGATCGACCCAAAGGCCGCGACCGTCGGCGGCATCACGTTGAACACGAACATGTTCTCGACCGTGAAGATCGCGTTCGAGGTTGCCGTGATGCGCGACGCCAGGGTGCCGGGCTGGCGGTCGGAGAAGAAGGTCGGGGAATGGCCGGTGAGGTGCCGGAACAGGTCGCGCCGGATGTCGCCCGTGATGCCCACGAAGGTGAAGGCGCCCGTGAGCGCCGCCACGCGCCAGAGCATGTTGTCGGCGGCGATGAAGGCGATCAGGACTGCGAGCGCGCTCCACACCACCGTGTTGCCGGGCCCGGGACCCTTCGTCAGGGCATCGACCACGCCCTTGAGGGCATAATCGGTGGAGACCGAGAAGCCGACGGCACCCAGCACCGAGATCAGAATTACCAGGTGCGGCAGCCAGCGGCGGCGGAGGTACCGCCCGACGAAGGCGAAGGGCCTGTCGGCGTATCGGTGCAGCTCTTCCATCGCGGTGACCATTCCGTATTCGCGCGGCTTTGGCTTACGGGCTGAGGCGGAGTGCAGCGCGGGCGCAGTCTGACCCGCAGCGGCAACGCGACAGCGTTGCCATATGTTGCACCGGTCCGCAGCTACGATGCGCTTTTATCCGCACAATCTGAACGCCGCTTGAGCGGCGCTCGCGCAGGCATGCGAATCCGGTGCCGCGGCCGGTCAGGACGCGGGCTCGGCCTGGCGCGTCTCCGGCATGATCAGCGCGACCAGCATGAACGCCGCGAAACCCACGATGGCGAGGCCCAGGAAGGCGCTGTGGCTGCCGAGACGGTCGGCCATGATTCCGGCCAGCGAAGTCGAGAGTGCGGCGCCGATCCCCATGGCGGTGCCGACGGCGCCCAGGGCGAGGTTGAAGCGTCCCGTGCCGCGGGTGAGGTCCGAGACGACGAGCGGCACCATCACACCGAGGACCGAGGCCGAGATCCCGTCGAGCACCTGGATGGCGACGAGGCCGTAGGGGTTCGTCGTGTAGGCGAGCATCAGGCCTCGAAGGGGAAGCGCCCCGAAGCCGAACAGCAGCACCGGGTAGCGCCCGAACCGCTCGGCCGCGCGGCCGACCGCTGGGGCGCTGACGGCCAGCACCGCCTGCGGGACCATGATGCAGGCGGCCACCAGCGCGGTGGCGGTCTCGCTCGCCCGCAGGGTGAGCACGCTGCCGACCAGCGGCAGCATCGCGGCGTTGGCGAGGAAGAACAGCACCATGCAGGCCGAGAAGGACAGGAGCCCGCGATTGGTCAGCAGCGCCCGGATCCCCTCCGGTCCGGCAGAGGCTGGCGCCGGGACGGCGGCCGTCTGGGCGGGAGGCGCCTCCCGGAGCACCGCCGGGTCGATATCCTGGGCCCGGATGCGGGCCAGGGCGATGATCGTCGGCACGACCAGGGCCGCCGTCAGGTAGAACACGGCGCCGTTGGACAGGTAGTAGCCGATGGCCCCCATGCCGGCCGCGCCCAGCGCGTTGCCGACCGCCGCGAAGCTGGCGTTGCGGCCGAGGCGCTCGCCCGCCCGGGCCCGCCCGACGAGGCCGATGCTGATCGCCGCGATGGCCGGCGTCAGCACGCAGCTCGCCGCGGAATGGGCCGCCATCGCCAGGAGCACGACCAGGAAGCTCGGCCAGACCGCCAGGGCGAAGGCGCTGCCCGAGATGCCGACCACCGCCACCGCGGCGGCGAAGCGCTTGGAGCGCACGACGTCGACGAAGGCGCCGCCGGGGACCTGCCCGAGGAGCGCCACGAGGCTGCCGACGGTCAGGGCGAAGCCGATATCGGACTGCGTCCACTTGGCCTGCGAGAAGTACACCGCCAGGAACGGTCCGAACCCGGTCTGCAGGTTCGCCACGAAGAACGCGAAGGCGTCGAGGCCGTACCGGCTCGCCGCCGAGATCGCGCGCTCGGGCGGGGCGGTCCCGGCCGCGGCCGCGGGCTCGCGCGGGCGCTCGGCCGCCGGATCCTTCAGGCGGACGGCGCGGGACCGCGGATCCTGCCGGGACACCTCGCGCTCGCGGGGGGAGGCGGCGGGTCTGACCTTCAATCGAGCCACCGTCATTTATCCGGAGCCTTCTCCGGCGGGGCGGCGGGTGCGGCCGGGGCTGGGGCGGGCGGAACCGGGGCGCCCGGGGTCGTGCCGGCGGGGGCCGGCTGCGCTGCGGGGGATCCGGCGGGTGCGGTGCCGGCGGCAGGTGCGGTGGGCGTTGCGGTGGGCGTTGCGGCGGGCGTTGCCGCCTGCTCCCCCTCGGCGGGGGCGGCCGGGCTCGCGGGGCCGAGCACGACGATCGGCTCACCAGACTTGTACTCGGGCGAGACGCGGACCTGATTGCGGGTCAGAGCCACGGACAGCTTGCGCTCCTTGCCGCCATCCGGGGTGAAGCGCAGGGCCCGCCAATCCACCGCGATCTTGCGGGTGCCGACGCCGAGGAAGCCGCCGAAATCGATGATCGCGGCGCGGGGATGCCCATCCTTGTCGATGATGATGTCGATGACCCGCCCGAGTTCGTCGCCGCCGGCGCTGCGGACGCTGCGGCCGAGCAGGCTCTCGTAGTCCTGGGTGTCGAGGACCGTCGCCGGGGTACCCTGCTGCTGGGCCTGCGGCGGGGCCGGTGTCGCCGGCGCGGCGGACGGCCCGGCGGGTGCGGGCGGAGCCGCCGGCGCGTTCGGAGCCGGCGTGGCGGCCGGCGCCTGCGGCTGGGCCGCGCCGGACGCGCCCTCGCTGCCGGCGGGCTGGGCCTGCGCCGCGGCTCCCGACGCCCAGAGGGCGAGCGTGACGGCCGCGATCATCCGGATGGTTCTGAACACGCTTCGTCCTCTGAGGATGGGCCGGGCCGAATCGATACGCCGACGCAACCGCGACCGTTTCGGTCGGTTCCAGCGCCCTCATCGGCAGGAAACCGCCCGCGGTCGGCCGTCGTGCCGCAGGACCTGGGCGAAGTTATGGATCCGGCCGTCCGGGCAGCAAGGTTCGGGCCGCGGCGAAGGCGGGAACCGATGCCGGTTGCGGGAGCGCCTGGCTAGCGTCTGGTTTTCGCCGCAACCCCAGCGTAGAGAGCGGATCAAAGCTCATGCGAGCCGCGGACAGCACCGCGGCCCCTTGCGAGGACTGAACGATGTCGACCCTCCCCCCGTCGAGAAGCGCCGCCGCGCGCGGGCTCGTGCTCGGCACCGCCCTGGCCGGCTTGGTGGCGGGTTGCCAAGCCCTCGGCGGCGGCGGCGGCGTGATGCCGGATACGCAGGTCGGCCTGCCGCCGTCCCTGCGCGGCGCCCTGCCCAACCGCGAGCCCCACAACGCCGGTGTCGACGCCGACGGCCGCCCGCTCCAGACAGCCCCGACCCGGCAGCTGGCGCTGCCCAAGAGCACCGGCGCCGGGGCGCGGACGGCGGATGCCAGCGAGCGGCGGATCCGCCGTGAGGACCTCGACGGCGGCAACGGGGCCGTCTCGGGCGGCGGCAGCGGCGGATCGATGGGGCCGATGATGGCCCCCGGCGGCAGCGTCGGCCTCGGCGGCAAGTTCTGAAGCGGACCCCCGACGTCGCGACGCCGGAGAACCCCGGTCACGCGGTCGGCGCGCGCCGGCCGTAGAAATCCTCGATCCGGCCGCCGTAGCTCGGATCCGCGAACCCGTCCTCGCCCGGCCCGTGACTGGGTGCGCCGGCGAGCGCGGCCGGATCGATATCGACCACGTAGCCTCCGAGCTCGGTGCTGTAGGTCAGCGCCTTCCAGGGGAGGGGGTGGTGGTTCTCGCCCAGCCCCAGGAAGCCCCCGAAGGCCAGCACCGCGTAGGCGACCTGTCCCGACACCTTATCCACCATGAAGTTGTGGACGGCCCCGAGATGGCGCCCGCCGCGGTCGTAGACATCCGTGCCCTCGACCTTGTTGGACGCGATCAGCCGGCTGGTCTCGTCGATGGCGACACCGGGGCCGGCGGGATCCAGTTCCAGGGTTCCGGGCTTCCGCACGGCGCGTTCGTTGGGCAGGTCCGTCGGCATACGCACTCCCAGGTCGCGGATGCGGCCGTCCCGCATCCCGTTGTCCCTGCGGACTAAGCGGGTCGCCGGGCACAGGTTCCGCGCTCCGGCCGGGAGCGTGCCCGTGGCGGGGTGCCGGGCGCTCAGAGATCGGGCGGAACGCCTGCCCTGGCGCGCCGCTCGTTGATCCGGTCGCGGACCGAGCGGCTGGCCAGCAGCATCTCAAAGCCGAAGGTGACGAGGGCGCACAGCGTGCACAGGATCGCCGCGCCGAACAATCCGAACAGGACGGTCGCCACCGTGTTGTCGCGCAGGGCCCCGACGAACAGCGTCAGAACCGAGCCGCAGGTGGCGACCCCGCCGAGGGCGGCCATCAGCACGGCGGCGTCCAGGGCCAGGGACCGCAGGTGCAGCCGGTCGAGGCGTCGGCCCAGGCTGAGGCGCTCCGCGTCGGTCGCGCCCGCGAGGAGGCCGGAGACGCGGTCGGCCTGGTCCGCCACGCGGGCGAGGCGCGTGCCGAAGACGTTGAGCAGCGTCGCGATCCCGGACAGCAGGAAGACCGGGCTCAGCGCCACCTGGACGACATGGGCGGTGCTCTCCAGGGTGGCGGGGACGATCAGGTTGGTCATGCCGACCGGCAGTGCACCCGCTCGGTCCCCGGGGCAATCCCGGCGACCGCGGGCGGCTCAGACCAGACCGCGCCCCGGTTCCGCGCCGCGGGCGGCGGGCTCGGCGCTGACGCCGAGGCCGAGCGCCGTCACCAGGGCCGTGGCGAGCAGCAGCGCGAGCGTGAGGGCAGGAGCGAACATGACTGTACTTGAGGCGCAGGATTGTTAAGAGCAGGTTTCGCGCGTGCGGATCCGTTGAATAATCTTCGCGGACCGTGCGGATCGGCAGCTTCCCGTGTGGATTTCCGCGCCTGCCTTGTGGATGAGAGGCCCGCGAAGGCGATTTCCCCTTGGAACGGGGGCGGCACCGCTTAGTTGCTGCTATGCTGGCTCGGCCGTGGGGCGCTCATGCCCCGGCCTGCGGCCCGAGAACCGGAGGAAGTTTATGGCCACGAAGACCGAGAAGGCTGCACCGAAGGCGGCCAAGACCACCAAGCCCGAGACGAAGGCCGCCCCGGCCAAGGCTGCGAAGCCCGCCGCGACCAAGTCCGCCGGCACGAAGCCGAACGCCCTGCAGCAGCCCCTCAAGCCCTCGGCCGAACTCGGCGCCATCGTCGGCACCAGCCCGCTCCCGCGCGGCGAGGTGGTCAGCAAGGTTTGGGACTACATCAAGAAGCACAACCTTCAGAACCCGCAGAACAAGCGCGAGATCGTGGCCGACGACAAGCTCAAGAAGGTCTTCGGCAAAGACAAGTGCTCGATGTTCGAGATGAACAAGCATCTCGCCGCGCACCTGAAGGCCTGAGCGCGCCCCAGGGCCAGGCCGGACTTCGCGTCCGGAGCCCCGGCCCTGGCGTGCCGACGCTTCGCGCGTCGGCTGCGAGCGCCGACGATCATTTCGGGGTCCGCCACAGGCGGGAGCCCGGAATCCCGAGCCGCGGGTTCTGACCGATCGG
This sequence comes from Methylobacterium sp. A49B, assembly GCF_053346215.1. Classification (NCBI taxonomy): domain Bacteria; kingdom Pseudomonadati; phylum Pseudomonadota; class Alphaproteobacteria; order Hyphomicrobiales; family Methylobacteriaceae; genus Methylobacterium; species Methylobacterium sp. A49B. The sequence goes on along the minus strand of NZ_JBKFBO010000112.1, from coordinate 7,011 downwards.
GCGGAGATGGCCGCCGCGATCGCGAGGGATCGGCCGCTTTGGATTCCGGGCTTCGCTGTGCGGTGTTCCCGGCCCTGGTGCCCCATCCGGTCGAGGCAGCCGGCAACACGCGTCCGCGCCCGTGCGGGTTCCGGCTTCACGCATCGTGGACGGCTCAGCGCGTCTCCCCCTTCTGCGGGGGAGGGAATGCGCGGAGCCGCAGACCCGTCTTTCCCGACGCAGATGGGTAAATCTGCAAGCCTGTGCGGAAGAGCGGCCCCGCGTCTCGTTCGGCCCTGTCGTCACCCGACCGGCCACGGCGTCAGGAAATGCCCTGCAGCACGCCGCCATCCACCCGGAGCGCCGCGCCGGTCGTGGCGCTCGCCGCCGGGCTGCACAGGTAGGCGACGAGGTTCGCCACCTCCTCCACCCGCGCGAGGCGCCGGATCAGCGAGGAGGGGCGGTGCTCGGCCACGAAGGCGCGGCCCATCGCGTCGAGATCCGCGTCGGCCTTGCCGCCGGCCATCTGCGTCATGAATTCGGCGACCCCCTCCGACAGGGTCGGGCCCGGGAGAACGCTGTTCACGGTCACGCCGGACCCGGCCACCGTCTGGGCGAGGCCACGGGCGACCGCGAGCTGCGCGGTCTTGGTCATCCCGTAATGGACCATCTCGGTCGGCGTATTGATGCCCGACTCGCTGGAGATGAAGATCACCCGACCCCAGCCGCGCTCGGCCATGCCGGGCGCGTAGGCCCGCGACAGGCGCACGCCGCTCATCACGTTGACGTCGAAGAAGCGCTGCCAGTCGGCGTCCGGGATCTCGAAGAACGGCTTCGGCTCGAAGATGCCGGTGTTGTTGACGAGGATGTCCACCGTCGGCAGGGCCTGCACGAGGGCTGAGACGCCCGCCGCGGTGGCGACATCGCCCACGGCCGCGAAGGCGCGGCCGGCACCCGCCTCGCCCCGCAGCTTGGCCAGGGCCGCCTCGACCCGCTCGGACGTCCGGCCGTTGATGCCGACCTCGGCCCCGAGATCGCAGAGTTCCTTGGCGATGGCGTAGCCGATGCCGGCGGTGGAGCCGGTGACGAGGGCCTTGCGGCCGGTGAGATCGAGATCCATGGGACCCTCCCGTGCGTCTGACGGGCGGTCAACGCGCACCCGTGGCGGCCGGTGGCATGAACCGGCCGTCTAGCCGCTCCGACTGCGCCGCAGGACGCTGGCGCAGCCGCCGATCACCGAGAGCGCCACCGCGCAGGAGAGTGACAGGGTCACGGCCCGCTCGGGCCCGAGGCCGTGGGTCAGGCCGAAGATCACCGCCACCAGGGCCGCGCCGAGGGACTGGCCGGTGAGCCGCGCCGTCGACTGCATCCCGCTGGCCCCGCCGGCGCGCTCGCGCGGCGCGGAGGTGACGATCACCTTGTTGTTGGGCGACTGGAACAGGCCGAAGCCGAGGCCGCAGAGCGTCAGGCGCCAGGCGATGTCGAGGGTCGCGGGGGCCTCGGGCAGGAGGATGACGCTGACGAGCCCGGCCGCCAGCATCGCGAGCCCGATCCCGCCGAGAATGCCCGGGGGGTAGCGGTCGGCGAGGCGCCCGGAGACCGGCGCCATGGCGGCCACCGCGATCGGCCAGGGGGTGAGCAGGAAGCCGGTCTGCGTGCTGGAGAGGTGCAGCACGTCCTGGAAGTAGAACGGCAGCGCCACGTAGGAGACCATCTGGGCGCAGAACGACGCGACCGACGTCGCCATCGACAGGGCGAAGGCGGGGATCCGCAGGAGGTCCACCGGCAGGAGCGGCGCCGGCAGCCGGATCTGGCGGCGGACGAACACCGCGCCGATCACCAGGGCGCCGACGAGCTCGGCGGCGGCGATCCGCTGGGCATCCGGGTCGCCCAGGCCGTCGATGCCGATGATGAGCAGGCCGAAGGTCAGGGCGTTGAGCACGGCGCTGACGAGGTCGAAGGGCCGCTTGCTGGCGGGCGTCACCGGCAGGGTGCGGGAGGCGACCGCCAGGGCCGCCAAGCCCACCGGGATGTTGACCAGGAACAGCCAGGGCCAGGTCGCCACCGAGAGGATCGCGGCCGCCACGGTGGGTCCGGCCGCCGAGGCGACGGCCACCACCAGCGCCACGTTGGCCACGCCCTGGCCGATCATCCGGTGCGGGTAGATGAAGCGCACGAAGCCGATATTGACGCTCATGATCGCCGCGCCGCCGAGCCCCTGGACGACCCGCGCCGCGATCAGCAGCGGCAGGCTCGGCGCGACCGCGCAGGCCAGCGAGGCGGCGACGAACAGCGCCAGGCCCGGCAGATAGACCTTCCGGAAGCCGAAGATGTCGCCCAGCGCCGCGAAGGGCAGCAGGCTCGCCGTGACGGCCACCTGATAGGCGTTGACCACGAAGATCGCGTCGGCGGGCTTCACCGCGAGGTCCTTGGCCATCACCGGCAGGGCCACGTTGACGATTGCCCCGTCGAGGACCGCCATGGTCATGGCGAGCCCGATCGCCGCCATGGCCAGCACGCGCTCGCGCGGCGGCAGGCCGTCCTGCGGGGTGCCCGAAGGGCTGGCCTTGGCGGCGCCGGGACCGGGCGGGACCTGCGCCATGCGCGCGCGCTCCTGCGGCGTCCCGGTCGGGTCCGTGACGTCGATGGCTGGGGTTGATCCGGGCGCAGCAGGCGCCGGGAAGGCCATCCCCTGTCGCGCAGGCCGGGCATCCCGTCGAGGGGCGCGGTGTGCTGAATGACACGGCGCGGACGGGTTCGTTCGCTGCGCGGCGGAGGTCAACGGCGCCGCGCGGGGCTCGTACCTCAGGCCAGCAGGTAGGTCAGCAGCGAGCGGAGCTGGGCCGGCTTGATCGGCTTGCGCACGAGTTCGGCGCCGGTCGCCGTCACCCGGTCCTCGACCGCGCCGGTGTGGTCGGCGGTCGTGACGATCACCGGGAGCGGCTCGGTCGTCAGTCCGCGAAAATAGGCCGCCACGTCGAGCCCGCAGGCGCCGTCGTCGAGATGGTAGTCGAGCACCAAGATATCCGGCGGCGGGGCGCCGGCCTCGACGGCGGCGCGCACCCCGGCCAGATCCCGGAAGGTCGAGACCCGGGCGTCCCAGTTCTGCAGGAGGCGCGCCAGGGCGTCGGCGGTGGAGGCGTCGTTCTCGACGACCAGGACATGCGCCCCCGAGAGCCGGGTCGCCACCGGGGCGGGCGGCGCCGCGGCGGCCGGGACGGCGCTGACGGGCAGCGCCAGGGTCACCCGCGTGCCGTGGCCGGGCCGCGAGCGCAGTGCCAGCGGGTGATCGAGCGCCTGGGCCATGCGTCGGACGATGGAGAGGCCGAGGCCGAGCCCCGGATCCTCCCCGGCGGCCGTGCGGGCGCTGCCGCGGAAGAACTCGTCGAAGACCAAGCCCTGATCCTCGGCACTGATCCCGCAGCCGGTATCGGTCACCTCCACCCGGACGCCGCCGCCCCGGCGGCGCGCCGCCAGGATGATCCCGCCCGCGGCGGTATACCGGACCGCGTTCGAGACGAGGTTCTGCAGGATGCGCTGCAGGAGCACCACGTCGCTGGTCACGGTGAGGTCGGGGCAGCGCACCGAGAGCCGCAGGCCCTTCCGCTCGGCGAAGGGCTTGAAGCTCTCCGCCAGCTCCGCGAGCAGGTCGGGCAGGAAAACCGGCTGCAGCTGCGGCCGGACGATGCCCGCGTCGAGCTTGGAGATGTCGAGGAGCGTCTTGATCAGGTCCTCGATCGTCTGCAGCCCGCGCTCCACCTGGCCCGCGATGGTGCGGGCCTCCGGCGGCACGTCGAGGTCGGCCAGCGCCGAGATCGACAGGCGGGCGGCGTTGACCGGCTGCAGCAGGTCGTGGCTCGCAGCGGCCAGGAAGCGGGTCTTGGAGCGGTTGGCGGTCTCCGCCTCCTCCTTGGCGGCCGCCAGGGCCTCGTTGGAGCGCTCCAGCCGGTGCATCAGCCCGGTCAGCTCCTCGGTGCGCGTGCGGACCCGGCCTTCCAGCATGATGGCGGTCTGGAACAGCGAGTAGGCGCTGCCCCGCTGGTCCATGGTGCGCTCGACATGGGACATCAGCGCCGCGTTGATCCGCTCGAGCTTCTCGATGCGCCGGCGCAGGGACGCGTCGGCCTCGAGGCCGTTCGGGTGCAGCGTCACGACGCCACCGGGAGGTCGCCGCCCTCCGCCAACGACCGGCCGATGGCGATGCCCGTGAAGGTCTGGTTCAGGTGCATCGCCCGGTACTGCTCGCCGAAGGTCTCGAACCCCACGACGTTGTAGCGGCGGTAGAGGTCGGCGATGCCGTGGCGGACCTGCCGGCTCTCGGCGTCGAGGCGGCGCAGCACGCACTCGAAGCCGATGATCAGGTCGACGCCCCCCAGCGCCGCGTCGAGGCGCGCCAGCTCCGCCCGGGTCGAGGCGACGATGTCGCGCGGCTCGGCGAGGGTGAGCACCACGCCCTCGTCCACCGCGCAGAAGAAGCTGAGCGACCCGTCCTCGTTCATCCGCCGGATCGAGCGGCAGAAATACTCGCCGCCGACCTTCACGGCGAGCGGGTAGGCGGCGAAGCTCATCGGCGACAGGCCCTCGGGATCGAGGCCGATCGCCATGGCGTATTCCCGCGCCGCCGGCTCGGCGTTGAGCTCGTGAACGGTGCGGCGCTCGCCGTCCGAGGCGGTGACCACGAACTTGGTCTGCGTCGGCTCGAAATTGTCGCTCTTGAAGATCTCCACAGAGAAATCGGTCTCGACCAGGATCAGGACCGCAGCCTGCCGGTGAATCCGGCCGCCGTGGAGCAGGACCGCGTCGCGGAAGCGCAGGTCGTCGCCGGCCGAGCCGCCGACGATCGGGATCCCGTCGAGGGCCCAGGCGATCGCCGAGACCACCGTCTCCTCGGCGTTGGTCAGCCCGTCGATCAGCGAGAGCGCGAAGCGCCGCTGCGTGGCCGCCGGGTCGCCCTCGCGGCACCGCTCCTGCGGATCGAGGGTCCGGCGCAGCGCCCGCACCGCCGAGGCGGTCCGCTCCACGTCGAGATGGTCGATGGCGTCCAGCACCGTCGAGACGATGCGGAACCGCTCCGCCGGGAACGCGATGGCGACGAGGCCGCGATCGAGGCCGCCGGCGGGCGCGATGCCGCCCGACATCGAGCAGCCGGCCACCGGCACGCCGGGGAAGCGGCTTTCCAGCTCGCGGGCCAGGATCTCGGCGTCGTAATCGGCGGAGAAGAACACGACGATCTGCGACAGGGCGGCGTCGGCCACGGAGGCGGCGACGTCCGAGACCGCGTCGGCGGCCGAGGCCGCGTCCGTCCAGGCCGTCCGGATGCCGCACAGATGGCGGCGCACGCCAGTTCCCTGAGCCACGTTTCCTACCCCCTGGCGCCCCCTCGGCGGGCTTGCTGCCCGCTCTTCAGCGTCGTGGGGTGAGTATGTCGTGCGCAACCCATCGGTGCAACCGTCCGGCGGACCGTGGCCGGACCTGCGGATCCGGCGCCCGCGGCCTCACTTCATGCACGCGTCCTCGGCCTTCTCGAAGGCGGCCGGCTTGGGCTCGTGCTCCGCCGGCCGGTTGCGGCCGAGGGCGCCCTCGGAGCGGGCCCGCAGATAGGTGTAGATGTCGGGCATGTAGCACATGACGTTCTTGTTCTCGCCGAAGGCCGGCATGACCAGCTCCTGCGAGGCGTTCACGTCCTTCTTGCCGCCGACGACGATGCCGGCGAACTGCGCGTAGCTCATGCCCTTCAGGGCATCGACGAGCGAGGGCGCGTAAGTCGACCCCATGCCGTCGGGCCCGTGGCAGACGATGCAGTTCGAACTGTACCGCAGGTAGCCCGACATGGTGTACCAGTCGACCTTCTTGCCGTCGTCGGTCACGTGGTACGTCGGATCGCCGTTCTTGTCCGTGTACTGACCGTCCTGCACCTTGGCGGGCTGGGTCGGGCCGCCGCTCTTCAGGTCCGCGGGCGCTGCGGTTGCGCTCGATGGCTGCGCGGCGGGCGGTGTCGCCGCGGCGGCGGGACTCGCCGCAACGAGGCCTGCCGCGATCCCGGCGAGCATCAAGCTGGAAAATAGGTCTGCCGCGCACCGCATGAGCGTTCCTCCATCCGCCCACAAGCTTTTTGGAGGTGGCGCGGCGGGGGGATAACGGTGTTCCCGCGGATCGATTGCACCGGCGCGCGTTCACGTTTTCGCGCCATGTGCGCGCTCGGTTGCAGGCCCCCGCGTCCCCTCAGCTTATCCGCGTTGCGCACAGCATTAACCTTTTGTTAATCCGCGGATTGCCGCCGGCCCTCCGGCGTGAGAGCTTTCGTTAACGAGAGCTTAACGGTTGGGTCACGGCGATGCGGTTCGCGGCTTCGAAGATGCAGGGACTGGTTTCCGGCTCTGCATCGCGTCGGCTCTCCCGCGGCCGCCGCGCCGCGGCCGCACTGGCCCTGGCGGCCCTCGGCTTCGCCGGTGTCGCCACCGCGCAGGCTCAGACGCTGGCGAGCCTTCCGAGCGAGGCTGGGGCGCGGGTTCAGGGGGAGGCCCGTCCGATCGCCGCGTGGGTGACGTTCTGCCAGTCCTACGCGGCCGAGTGCACGGTGGACCGCAGCGAGCCGGCGCGGATCAGCCTGACGCCGTCGACCTGGGCGACGATCGTGTCGGTGAACCGGCGGGTCAACAAGGCGGTCGAGCCGATGACAGACCAGGAGCACCTGCACGTGGCCGACCGCTGGGACCTGGCCGAGGACGGCATCGGCGACTGCGAGGACTTCCAACTGCTCAAGCGCCACCTGCTGGCCGAGGCCGGGCTGCCGCGGCGGGCGATGCGCATGACCGTGGTGATCGACGAGAAGGGCGAGGGCCACGCGGTGCTCACCCTCATCACCGACCGGGGCGACCTCGTGCTCGACAACAAGACCAGCGCGATCCTGCCCTGGCACAAGACCGGCTACGTGTTCATCAAGCGCGAGAGCCAGGACGCCGTCGCCTGGGTGTCCCTCGGCGGCGTCACCTCCCCCGTCACCACCGCAAACCGCTGACCGCCCTCAGGCGG